>JAYUVF010000036.1:0-20024 GCA_043754215.1 Chthonomonas sp.
GTCCCCACTCGTCACTTGGCTACATCCCACCGATGCTAGCCCTGACCCACAATGCGGAGGACTACTCTTAAATTGTCTTCAAGATTGGGGGCAGACCAGCCCCTCTTTTTCAGCATTGGCAGGTGACTAACGTCACACAGGCCCGGGGGATAGGCTAAAGGCCGGTGCTCCGTTCACAAACACAGAGGGCGATTCATGGGAAAGCGCGAGCTTACGCGCGCAGCCTAAAGATGGTGGCGCTCCTTCAGGTACAATCCTGGTATCTCACACGACCACGGCTCGCGTCGGGTGGCTCTTGAACGAGTCAAAGCGCGGTAAATCAAACCGGGGTCGGAGGCTAAACCCGAAAAGAAAATGGCACAACTCAGCATGAAGGAGCTCCTCGAAGCAGGAGTCCACTTTGGTCACCCCACGCGCAAATGGAATCCCAAGATGCGCCGCTACATCTATGGCGCGCGCAACGGAATCTATATTCTCGATCTTCACCAGACGATCAAACTGTTTGAAGACGCGCTCGAATTTGTAAAGAAGAAGGTCGAAGACGGCGGCAGCGTCCTCTTCGTCGGCACCAAGAAGCAAGCGCAAGCGGCGATCAAAGAATCCGCCCAGCGCTGCGGCCAAAACTGGGTCTGCGAACGATGGTTGGGCGGAATGCTCACCAACTGGAAGACCATGACCGCGCGCATCAACCGACTCAAGGAGTTGGACCGCATGATCGCCGACGGCTACATGGAGCGACTGCCCAAGAAGGAGCAGCTCAAGCGCATGGAAGAGCGCGATAAGCTGAACCGCTACCTCGAAGGCATCCGAAATCTCCAGGGTCTCCCGGCCGTGATGTTCGTCGTGGACGTCACCAAGGAAGATATCGCCGTGGCTGAAGCCCGCAAACTGGGCATCCCGGTCGTTGCGATCGTAGACACGAACTGCGACCCCGACGTGGCCGACGTGGTGATCCCGGGCAACGATGACGCGATTCGCGCTATTCGACTGGTCTGCGGCAAGTTCGCCGAAGTCATCCTCGAAGCACGCCCACTCTCCGACGCCATCATCGGCGAAGGCGAGTTCACCGACGCTGACCTCATGGACGAAGGCGCCGCCATTCCGGTGGACGAAGAACTGATGCGAGCGTTTGCTGTGGAAGAAGATGCTCCCGTCGCGAAGGTGGAAGTTGAAGTCGTCCCGACTCCAGCTCCCGCTCCGGTTGCTGAAGAAGTGAAGGAAGAAGCTAAGGCCGAAGAGCCCGCCGCCGAAGCCGCACCAGCAGAAGCCCCCGCCGAAGAGAAAGCGTAATTAAATTCGATAGGACCTATAGGCCAATTGGTCCTATAGGTCCTATCCCAAACCCCCGACCCTAACCCCCGACCCTAACCCCCAAACCCCAAAACCATGGCAGCCTATACAGCAGCAGACGTAATGCGGCTCCGAGCGGAGACCGACGCCCCCATGATGGAGTGCAAAGCCGCGCTTGAAGAAGCCGGTGGAGACTTCGAGCGAGCCAAAGCAATCTTGCGAGAGAAAGGCAAAGCCGCCGCCGCCAAGCGAGCCGACCGAGCCACTGGCGCAGGCATCGTTGCCGTCGCCAATGGTGACAACGCCATCGCCGCCGTCGTGGTCGAATGCGAAACCGACTTCGTCTCAAGCAACGCCGACTTCAAGGCTTCCGTCCAGGAGATTGCCAACACTGTGCTGGCTAAGGGTGCAGCGGGCCTCAGCCCAGACGACGCTCTCCTCCTCACCGACGCTTCCGGCAAGACCATCAAGGACGTCGTCGAAGAACTCGTGGGCAAAATCCGTGAGAACATCGTGCTGAAGCAGGTCATGAAGCTGGAAGGCGGAAGCTACGGCTCCTATGTCCACCATGACGGCAAACAGGGCGCCGTAGTTGAGCTCAGCGTGAAGCACGACGAAGTCGGCCGAAACCTCGGCATGCAGATCGTCTCCCTCCAGCCCGAATACCTCCACAAGGATCACTTGCCTCAGGATCGAATCGCCAAGGAAATGGAGATCGAGATCGAGCGAGCAATGCAAGAAGGCAAGCCGCGCGAAATGGCCGAGAAGATCGCCACGGGCCGCGTCAACAAGGAATTCGTGAAGTCCACCGTGCTCCTTGAGCAAGGGTTCTTCAAGGATCCCGCCAAGTCGGTCAACCAGTACATCAGCGAGACCGCCGGCGACCTCCAGGTCAAGGCGTTCTACCGATTCAAGATCGGCGGTTGAGCCGGTTGCCCAATCAAAGCCCTCGGTCACACGACCGGGGGTTTTTTCATTTCTGAATCTTGAACTCGTCCACCGTAACGCCGTTCAAGTTGACCTGCTTCAAAGACAGCGTCCCGCCATTCACGTCAATCACGCTGAACGAGTGCTGCGCCACATACTTCGCCTGGAACGGATTCCACTTGTCGGGCTGATCGTTGAGTTCGCGGTTGTACAGGCCCGCGCCGCCGCCGCCGTCCACCAAGTAGATCACGCCCTTCGGCCTCAAGACACTGACCCCGTCAAAAGACCGGTCCACTTTCCAGTCGTTCTTCTCCAATTCTTCTTTGCTCACCCCGCGCTTCCCTTCGGCTTGGATTGGGAAGGTGCGCTGGTAGTTGTGGACGTGGCCATTCAACACCAAGTCCACCCCGCCGTCCTCAAACACGTCCGCCAAAACGCGCATCTGCTTCTGGGCTTGGTGCGTGGGCGAAGAGTGGAAGCCGGGATGGTGATACACCACCACCTTCCACTTCGCACGGCTCTTGGCGAGGTCAGATTTCACCCATTGCCGCAGCCGGGGCTCGGCCCAGTTGACGTACGGATTTGAGTCCAGCACCAAGAAGTGCGTATTGCCGTAGTCGTAGCTAAAGTTCTGACTCTTTAAGAAGCGCGGGCCAGACGCTTGGATCAGCCTTTGGATCGCTTCCCGCGACCCCACGATGCTGGGCACCCCAGATTTGTTGAACTGAAAACTCGGGCCGTTCAGAGGCTGATACCAGTTGAAGAAATAGGCGTATCGGTCAGGTTGAACCCATAGATCCCCATGAGCCAGGTCGTGATTCCCCGCCGCTCCCACCACCAAACTCCGACTAAGCAGCCGCGAGCCGGTTTCCGCAGACTCCACGTCGGGGTTGTAAACCGGGAAAAACTTGTCCCGATACTCGCTCACGCGGCCCGTGTTGTACACGATATCGCCGGTGATGACCACCTTGTCGGGCTTCGCCAGTCCCGCCTGATAGGCAATCTGCCGCTGCTCCGCGCTACCCACCGAGCAGTCCCCGAAGACCACCATGCGGTACGGCTGGGCGGCCGTCTTGGGCGCCATCGCCTCGCCCTGAAACACCGACTTCCCTTCGTGCAGGACTTCATAGCTGAACGCCTTCCCCGGGGCAAAGTCGGTCAACTCGACCCGGTGGATGCGATAGTTCGGCACATTGACCATGTCAACGAGCGCCGATTTCGACCCAAACTTCCGCGCCGTCGCGCCCTCCTGAGTCACGCGCACCTCATAGCCCGCCGAATCATCCGCATGGGTTTGCCAAACCAGCTCCAGCGTCCTGCCTTCGTAGTGCTCTCCTAGCTGGAGGTAAGGCTTCTCGACGAAGAGGGGCGCGGTGGACAGGGTGGCGACGAGGGCGAGGCTGTTGAGCATTGGTTCTATCCTACCGGAGCCGGATTAACGCTTTGTTGGCACGGGGAAACTCCACCGCACAGCGCGGTTGGACTGAGTGATGAACGTGATGAACATGATGACGGAAATTGGGGCTTTGAGGAGTCGGATTTGCAGGTGAGTGGGCCGGGCATGCCGGAACCGGTTTGCGGTAAGTGGCACGGAAGCTGGGCCATATTGGTATGCAGTGTGCGGATTACACTGTCAACTGCCGCCTTCGAGCGGAGAGAACCTTAACGTAATTGCGGCGCAATCGCTTTGGATGACGCCCATGTCCTTGTATAGTGTAGGCACTGACTCCTTTAGGAAGTGCACCCAGACTTGCTGGGAATAGACGGACAGTTTAAAATGCCCTATTCGAACCGAATTTTTTTGGTAGTCGTGCTTGCGGCAGCGGCAACTCTTGCTTCTGCACAACAGTACGAAATCGTGCGCGTCGCACCGGAGTTCGATAACATTCGTGGACTTAATAACCGTGGCGATTACGTCATCGCACTGAGCACCGGAACCTTTGCTCAACTCGATGGAATTGACCGGCTGATTCCATCTGTCATTCCGGGGGGCGATCCATATCGCAATGCGTTTCCGTTAGGTGTTTCAGAGAATCAGGCGATCTACGGGTTTGGCTATACGTCATTTGGCCCCGAAACTCAACGACATCGTGCCGCCGTCTGGTCAGCGGATGGCAGTTCGCAGCTGATGCCTAGTGGGCCCTTCCGATCCCGTGCCGTTGGGGTGACCGCTACTGGTCGCGTGCTCTGTCAGGGCTCGTCGGGTACAGGCGAGGCCATAGTGCCCGGGTGGTGGCAACCCGGCCAGGCACCGACCTCGGTTTTTTATCAGGCCGTAGCCCAGGAATGCAATCAAGCTGGGGATATTCTGTTTACAGGCGGAGTCGGCGCTGCGATCCTTCAGTCTAATGGCACGTTAGTTCCCCTTATGTTGAACGGAGTGACTGGCAATTACGTTCTCGGCTTTTCCGAATCTGGATTAGCGGCTGGAAGAGTTTACTTCGACGATTCCAACACAAGTGTCGGAGTGATTTGGAACCGAAACGGAGTTGTCCAGTCGCAGTACGCTCTGAATGCTGCAGCGGGCTATTTCGCGGATGTCAACGACCACGGAGTTGCGGTCGGAGAATTTGGATTTGGTGGCGAAAACGACGCGATTTTTGCAGATTCGGTGAACGGAATTCGGTTCCTCAGTTCGATGGTGACTCCACAATTTGCTGGATACACATTCACTTCGATCAATGAAATCAACAACCGAGGTCAAATCATTGCCCTGGGCCGCCGCCCCGGCTCGCAAGACTACGAGACCTATCTGTTGAACCCTGTTCCTGAGCCAGCCACGATGCTAGCGCTGGGCGTGGGAGTAGTCGGGCTTCTGAGAAGGCGGCGCCATGCAATCAAGGGCCGGGAGTAGATAGAGCGGAGGGCCAACGGCCGGCCTCATCCCAGCCTAGGGCATCGCCCTAGGTTCTGCGAAGGGTCGTTGAGGGCCGAGGGCCCGGCCTATCGGTTAGCCCGTGCGGACCAATGGGTCGGGCTTTCAGCCCTTTGGGGTCCACCTTCGCCACCTAGGGCGGTGCCCTAGCTGGGATGGACCGGGCCTTCAGCCCTTGACCGATCGTGTTTGCCGATGAGCTTGGAAGTCGGGTGAGCCAGTATCCGGCAGGAGGGGGGCGTTTACGCCGCCTTTGGAGCGAGGCATTCATGCCGGAACGATGTTGTTGCGGCGGAATTTGCTTTGGATCGGTGCATTGTGATCGTATAGTGTAGGGACAGGCCAGACCATGCGCAACCCGATTCTCATCTCCGTTCTGACCTTGTTCGCCGCAGCCAACGCCCAGGCGGTGTTCATTGATAATTTCGACAGCCTCTCGCCCGACTGGCAATTCTTCTCTGGAGAAACTTCTTCGCAGTTCATTTACGATGTCTCGGGTGGTCAATTTCGAGCTTTCGGATTCACGCCGGCGCCGCCGCACCCCAGACATTCGCAGCGCATGCAGCGACGATTCATTCCCGTCGGAGAAGCAGGTATTACCAATGCGACATTGAGAGCCAGAATCAGCTTGCCAATGAGCGCCAACATTAGCCAACTTTCGATCTCCCTTGCAACTGGACTACCGCAGGGGATTCTAGAGGGTGCTCGAATATTTGCGATTTCACCTCGGGATCAAAGTCACGTCGTCTTACTGGCCTCAGGCAACGCGAATGACGGACTTTTCGTTGACGGACTCTCCGGCAGTATTGATATTGAAATTCAAAACCAAGGTCCGACCGCAACGCTTTTTATTAATGGCGCATTTGTTACGACCGTGACAGGCAGCCAATTTTCGAATCAGAATCCAAGCTATGACACTATTGCGATGGGCTTTTCTGGCGCGGCCGGAAGTTCGGCACCGGTCAATATTGACTATATCCAGGTGGTGCCAGAGCCAAGTGCCATGGCCGCGTTTGGAGTTGCCTCTTTCATTGCCGCAAGGCGACGTCGAAAAAGGGGGCGAGCCTCGTGAGGCGGACTCAATCCATTGCCGCGTTGTTGACCCTGCTCGCGTCAGCTCAGGCTCCGGCAGTGTTCATCGACAACTTTGACACTCTCTCGCCTGACTGGCGATTTGTCCTCGGCGAGACGTCTTCACAGCTGATACACGAGGTCTCAGGTGGTTACTTCCGAGCCAGCGGATTTACTCCAGCGAGTGGGGGCCCAGCTCATTCAAAACGAATGCGCCGTGCACTTTTTTCGGAGGGGCAGCCAGGACAAAACAATCTTACGCTGAAGTCCAGGTTCAACTTACCTTTCACGAATAACATCACGGCCGTTGCGTTCTCTATCAGTGAGCTTCGCGATTTCGGAAGTGTGCGAGGTTATCGGGAAGTACGTATTAGCCCTTTCGGAAACGATCACTTTGTCACAGTTGCGGCGGGCGGAGATTTTAATAGTGTCCTAGTGTCGGGCCTTTCAGGTGAAGTCGAAATCGAAATTCAAAACCAGGGCCCCGTAGCTTCGTTGTTCTTGAATGGTATGTTCGTCAGCAGTGTTTCCGACAGCTTTGTAGGAGATCGGAACCCAAGTTACAACAGTGTGGAGATGTACTTTGAAGGGGTTGAAGGCACTGCGGCCCCAGTGAACATTGACTACATCCAAGTGGTGCCGGAGCCAAGTGCCATGGCCGCGTTTGGAGTTGCCTCTTTGGTTGCCGCAAGGCGGCGTCGAAAGATCTAGGCACAGACGTGCGATGATCGCGCAGACGATAGGACCGAATGAAGTTAGAGGGCGCATTAATTGTTCTTGGACTTGGGGCATTGGCTGCAATCGCAATCTTTCTCGCGGGGATTGACCGGGCCGTACGCACGGCATACGTCACCCTTACCATTCGCGGCATGCCTGGCAGGGTCGTCACGGTGGAGTACCGAACTCCGGTTTTCTTAGGCTGGGAGAGGAGTGTTTCCCTGGAAACGTCGAGTGGAAGTTCGCCCATGGAACTTCGGCTATCTGATGGGGACACGGATGTTCGATTTAGAAGTGGCGGGGGGTCGGTGTCGTACAAGGTTCAATGCGTATCAGAGCCGAGTGACGAGTGGGTTTTTGATGCGGATCAGCAGGCTTTGAAGACCGCCTTTGCCGACGTGCTTGAGAGGCGGCTGGTCGAAAGGTAGATGCGGACGATCAGCACATCGCGTATGGCGAATGCAAAGCAGGGTGGCTGGAGATCGTGTCGGCATGAATGCCTCGCTCCAATGGCGGCATAAATGCCCCCCTCCAGAGGCGGCGTGAACGCCTTGCTCCAAAGGCGGCATAAATGCCGCCCTCCTAAGGCGGCGTGAACGCCCCCCTCCAGGGTGCTATAGCTTTAGCGTGAAGTACACCGCGAACTCGTCGGGGTAGACGAGTTCGACTTCATCGTCGTAATCGTAGAGGCTGAGGTCGAAGCCGTTGAGCTCGAAGCCATGACTCAAGTACCAGTCGATGGCGGCGGGATTGGTGTTTTGGGTTTCGGCGAAGAGATGGCGGGCGAACTTGTCTTTGGCATGGGCCACCGCTGCCTCCAGGAGTTTCGTGCCGATTCCCTGCCCGCGCAGCTCGCGGTCCACATGCAGGTGGGTGAGGTTCGCGCGGCGGTTCCATTGCTCCCATTCGACGATCGCGAAACCGAACGGCATGGTGAACGGCTCGGTGTCGTCCACTGCGATGAGGAAGAGGTCTTCCTCCGAAAAGTGCATGTTGTACGCCTTGTCACGGGGCTCTTGTAGATCGTGCCGTTCGAGGCGGATGGAGAAGCCCTCTCGGACCGCGTGGTAGATGAAGTCGGTTTCGAAGCCGTTGTCGATCAGCGGCATTTGATCGTCGTAGGTCCAGGGGCGGATGGTCATGGGGGGATTATGGCAAGGCGACTTGGTCGGGTGGCGAGATGGCAGGAATGAATTCCTTGCGCCGGGTGGCGGACTGAAGTCCACCCTCCAGCCGGCGGCGGAGGCTGAAGGCATCCTCCGGGCACAACGGTTACTGGGCTGAGGACTGAAGTCCTTTCGCCGGGTGACGGACTCAAGTCCATCCTCCTATCGGGTGGCGGACTGAAGTCCATCCTCCAGAAGAGATACAATCTGCATCATGTCATCAGACCATCCGGCCCCCAAGTTTAAGCGAGTCCTCCTTAAGATCAGCGGGGAGATGCTTGCGGGGGAAATGGGGTTTGGGTTGGATGCGAGCACGTTGAATTACATCGCGAGCGAGATCGTGAGCGTGGCCCAGGCCGGGGTCGAGGTTGCGGTCGTGGTGGGCGGAGGCAACTTCATCCGGGGCGATGCGTTTAGCCAGACCGGCGGATTTGACCGAAGCGTCGCCGACCAGATGGGCATGATGGGCACCGTTATCAACGGATTGGCGCTGCAAAACGCCATCGAGAAAAACGGCATCCCCGCCCGGGTGCAGAGCGCGATTACGGTGAGCCAGGTCGCCGAGCCATTCATCGTGCGGCGCGCCTTGCGGCACCTTGAGAAGGGCCGGATCGTGGTCTTCGCGGCAGGCACGGGTAATCCGTACTTCACCACCGATACGGCCGGGGTTCTTCGAGCGCTCGAGATCCACGCTGACGCGCTGATCAAGGCGACCAAGGTGGACGGAGTGTACGACAAGGACCCGCGCAAGCACAGCGACGCGGTGAAATACGACACCGTCGGCTACAACGAAGTGCTCGCCAAACAGCTTGCGGTCATGGACATGACCGCCTTCACGATGTGCCGGGAACATAAGCTTCCGGTGGTCGTGTTAGACTTGAACCAGAAAGGCGCGATGCGGCAAGCGGTGATGGGTCACCCGGTCGGCACCGTCGTCTCAGGAGAATAGCCATGGAAGAGTTGATACAAGATGCCGAGCGGCGCATGAAGGCCGCCATTGATGCGATGTTGCACGACTTCGCCACTTTTCGAACCGGACGGGCCAACCCCGCGATTCTAGACCGAATCACCGTGGATTACTACGGCACCGAGACTCCCCTGAACCAAGTCGCCAACATCAGCGTGCCCGAGCCACGCATGATCGCCATTTCCCCTTGGGAGAAGAACATGTTCTCCGTCATCGAGCGGGCGATTTTGAAGAGCGACCTTGGCATTAACCCCACCAACGACGGGGTGGCCATCCGGCTCATCCTGCCCCAAATGACTGAAGAGCGCCGCAAAGACCTCGCCAAGCAAGTCTCGGCTCGCACGGAAACGGCGATCGTGGCTATCCGCAACGTCCGCCGGGATGCTATCCACCACGAGCAAGCCAAGTTGAAGTCGAAGGAGATCAGCGAAGACGTGCTGAAGTCGTTTGAGAACAAGATTCAGAAGTCGACGGACAAGTTCGTCGAAGAAGCCCACGCTCAGCAGAAGAAGAAGGAAGCGGAATTGATGGAGGTTTGATGGCGACGGGAGGGACGGTGGAGGGAGAGGGAGGGAAATTGAGGGATGTTGCCTTTTTAGTCAGCCGATTCTCACCCAATTGCCCTTTGTCTTCCCAAGTCCCTCAACGGTCCCTTCCCGTCCCTCCAAGTCCCTCGTCCCCGCCCAAATGAATCCCGTCCAAACCAAAGCCGCTTCGGTTGGAATAGACCTGAATCGTTTGCCCACCCATGTCGCGATGATCATGGATGGGAATGGGCGGTATGCCAAGAAGCAGGGGTTTGCGCGGCTTTGGGGACATCACAAGGGCTACAAGACGTTGCGAGGGGCGCTGCTCGATTGCAGTGACCTGGGGGTCAAGTACCTCACGGTATACGCATTCTCGGCCGAGAACTGGCGACGACCGGACGATGAGGTGATGGGCCTTATGCACCTCATCGAGAAGTCCACGCGGGAAGAGATTCCCACCATGATGCGCAACAATGTGCGGCTCAAGGCCTCCGGGCGGATGCACGAACTGCCCCCTTCCCTTCAGGACGCCTTCCGGCTCGCTTGCGAAACGACCGCCAGCAACTCCGGCATCACCTTTACCCTCGCGGTGAACTATGGGGGCCGAGCGGAGATCGTCGATGCACTGAAGTCCATCGTCGCCGCGGGCACTGCCCCGGAAGAGATCACCGAAGAGCTGGTGAGCCAGCACCTCTATCTCCCGGACGTCCCCGAGCCGGATATGATTTTGCGCACGGCGGGCGAGATGCGCTGGAGCAACTTCTTGATCTACCAGGCGGCGTATTCCGAGCTGGTAGTCACCGAAACGACTTGGCCCGAATTCAAGCAAGCCGATCTGTTTGAGTGCATCCTTGACTATCAAAACCGCCTACGCAAGTTCGGCGGACTGGCTGAATAGTTTAACGAACGACCAAGAATGCCGAAACCCGGTATTTCGACCAACACCTTGCGCATGTACGTTTGCTATCCTAGAGTGTGGGTTCTTTGAGCCCGTGCATTTATTTGAGAGAGGACGATGAACAAAATTTTATTGAGCGCGATTGTGGCTTCAGCTAGCGTGTTTGCTAGCGCGGGCACCATTGCTACCTTCGCTGATCCTTCGAACAATCAGAACAACCCGTTGTTCGTGTTCAACACTTCCACCAACATCCTGACGGGTAGCTGGACCGGCACCGGTCTCACCGTTCAGACACCGGGCTTCAACAACCCCGGCTCCATTTCTAACGCGAAATTTGTAACTTCGAGCATCAGCCTGACTCCGGTCGGCGGCGGTCTTTACAACAACGGCGCGGGAACGATTACGTTCTACACCAGCGATGTCAATAACCCGTTTATGGTGATCGGATTCAGCGGGGCAACTTTGTTCAACCCGCTTGGCTTCGGCGCCAGCGAGTTCAGCGGATCGATTGTCAGCATCATCGGCCCCGACATTCCCACCAACCTCTCGGGTGAGCAGTTCGCATTCTCCTTCGCTAATCCAGCTCAGAATGGAAACAATGTCACTTACACCGCGGCGTTTACATCGAGTGCGGTGCCAGAACCGGCGACCATGACTGCGCTTGGCCTCGGCCTCGCCGCGATCATGCGACGACGACGCAACAAGTAATTCTCATCGTCAATCTCGAAAGGCGAGCCACTTTGGTGTGGCTCGCCTTTTTTGTTTTAGTCGCAGAGTGAATACCAAGTGCCGGACCAAGCGTTCGGGTCGGTGGTCGCTTCGCCAGACTTCCGCGCTTCGGGATTCACCGCCTGGGCGTCAAACTTCCCCGCCCCGGTGGTTGACCGCGCGCTGCCGTCCGTGAACACCGTGGTCCCGCCAATGCCCGACCATTGGCGGTAGTAGTTGTACGGCGCGGCGCAGTCGTAGCCGTAGCGGTCGCATGCGCCCGGCGTCTTCGCGCTGGCGAAGAACGGCATCATTTCCGTTCGCATCATCCGGGTGTTGCTGGGCTCTTCCATTCCGCTGAGCGTCACTACTCGGGTGAAGTTGAGTACATTTGCGTTCTGGATGGAGTAGCCCGCCGCCACCGTGTACACGCACGAAGTGAAGCGGTAGGAGGAACCGTAGGCTTCGAAATAGCTCTTCTTCCCGCGGATCGTGACCGGGGCAGAACCCGAGGCGAGATAAGGTCCGCCACTGTCAGTGGGGCTCGCGAAGAGATCCTTGTTTTTGGCGTAGGGCAGCACCAAGACTTCGACTCCTCGATGGGCCGGAGTTCCGGGGGCATTGAGTTCATCGTAGGCCGAGAAGATCGGCATCGTGTCTTCGTTATCGCTGGCGTACATCAGCGTCGTCATGCCGATTTGGCGTCCGTTGCTGAGGCAGACTGTTCGCTTGGCGGACTCTCGAGCCTGTGCGAAAACGGGGAAAAGGATGGCGGCTAGGATCGCGATAATTGCGATCACCACCAGGAGTTCAATGAGCGTAAATGCACGTTTCATGTGGTTCTCTCAAAGCAAAAGCCACCCACGCTTTCGACGGAGGTGGCTCTTCTTGGAGAGGAACACACTGCCGCATGCCTACGCCGGTATGAGCCGGATCAGGTCCAAGGGTCCGCAGATTCACTGCATCTCAGCCGCCTATTGGCGACACCCCTTGCGGATTACATTTGCTACCTAACTATACTCATGTTGCCCTCTCGACGTTTTTGGCGAAGTGCGCGAGAGCTTGGTCTAGGTCGGGTATTGGTCCAATTTCTTTGGTTAATAAACTTGAGTCGAGGGCGCTGTACTTCGGCCGCTTTGCGATGGTCGGGAAAGCTTCGGTGCCGACTGGGTCGATGACTTGTGCTTCGAACTCAGGGTGAAATGTTGTGCGAATCGCATCGGCAAACTCACACCAACTCATGACGTCAGCACCTGCCGCGTGATAGACACCGGGCATGGGCTTCTTCTCGGCGAGTCGTAGGATGGAATCTGCCAAAAAGGGCACGTATGTCGGGGTGCCGAATTGGTCGTTTACCACTCTAAGAGGCTGGCCCGATTCGAGTCGGGAAAGGATGGTCCGCGCAAAGTTCTTCGCGTAAGGTGCGAAGAGCCAGCTCGTCCGGAGGACGTACGCCATCGGAGCGTGAGCCAGAACTGCCACTTCCCCGTCGCGCTTGGTCTGTCCATAGACGCCCAGCGGTGCAACCTCGTCGGTCTCTCGGTACGGCACCTGCCCTTCCCCGTCGAAGACGTAATCCGTGCTGATGTGGATCATCGTGATACCGCTCATCGCGCACGCCCGCGCCAGAAACCCCGGTGCGAGGGCGTTCAGGTCGTAGGCGAGATCGGACTCGCTTTCGGCCCGGTCCACGGCAGTATAGGCGGCGGCGTTGACCAGCAAGTCGGGGCACCCCCACTCTTCGGCCACGATGCGGCCGCTTGAGACCGGGTCGGTGACGTCGAACTCCGTGTGGGAGAGAGGCACAACTTCCCAACCTCCACCCTCAAACGCGGCACAAACCGCCAGCCCGAGCATTCCTTGCGCTCCGGTGACGAGGACTCGCTTCATGGCAAGTTGAAGTGCAGCGCACCGTCTCGCGTCGGCATTCGAGTTGCCGCCTTAGGTCGCCCAAGGTCGTCAAACAGCACCGCGCTTGCCTGCCCGAAGGCCGGTCGCAAGCGGACATTGCCGAACATCAACGTGCAACGCTGCCCGTCGCCCAGCTCGATCAACGCGGCAAATCCGCCCTTGCTCAGTTCCACCGATTGCCCACGCCAGATAATGCGCGAGCCTTGAATGACCGGCGGCACCGACATCTTTCGCAGGAGTCCCATTGCCTCCGGGGACTTGCGCGGATCGGCGATGATGAGTCGGCGGTTCAGGTCAGTCGGAAACTCCCCCGACGCTGCACGTGGGCGTTGCCCCAAGAGCTGGTCGGCCATCGCCTCGTCACCGGTTCGAACCCAGGGGCGCGCAGTACGCAGAGTACCACTGATCGCGGGGGCGAGTTTGGCCCGGTCGTAATCGCGCATGATTCGCGACCAGGGATCGAACGTTACCGACTTTGGCTTTGTCTTCGACACGATCTTCAGGGTTTCCGAGCTACGGCCCGTGGTCAGCGGCAAGGTTACTAGCGTGTCGCGCCCCTCGGCATCAGTAATCAGCACCTCGGGCCGGAGGCGGTAGGCCGTGCCTTGGAACCTCAACGTTCCGGTGGTGATCCACTCGGCCCCTCTCTGGGCCGTGCTGACGTCGGTGATCTCGAAATCCGCCCATCCCGCACGCCGCAACCACTGGTCGAAGAACCATCGCACGTCGCGCTTCGCGACGCGGATGACCACCTTTTCAAAGTCCTCCCACTCGCCGGTGCTCCCCTTCGGATGCTCCTTGAGCCAGGTCTGGATTGAGAGTTTCATCGCCGCTTCTCCGATCTCCTTTTCGAGCATATCGAGGACCAATCCACCCCGGCCGTAGCCGATGGAGCTTGCGCTCGAACCGGTCTCCGCGCCTGCGGTCATCGCGGGTTGAGCTCGGAATGAGGGAATCACGTCCGGAATCTCCACGAACGCTCGGCGCAAGTCAGGCCGATTGCCCGGCAAGCCCTCGCGCAGATAGTAGTTCTCGCAATACGAAGCGAAGCTCTCGTTCCATAGAGAGCGCAGATAGGTGTTGGGAATGACTCCACCGAAGTGGGTGTGTGCTGGCTCGTGGGCATCGATGTCCGGCAGCCAACCCCTTGCATAGGTCGCGAACGAGTACGCCTCCAGCGCGCCGCCGGGAAACCGCTGAGAGATCAAAGAGCCCCAGCTTGGATAAGGCCATGGGTGCAGTGAGTCGTAGAACTCCACCACCCCCACATTGATGTCGTTCTGCAGTTCCAGCGCGCTCTTCGGATCGGCGATGCTGGCGGACCAGTAGGTGAAGCGGCCGACCTTCTTCTGAGCGATCTCGTATTTGCCGGAAACGGCAGAGAGTACGGAGATTGGGACCGGGTTTGACCAAGTGGTCACCCGCTTGCCGCCCTCCATTCGCTCGGCGGTTCGGGAGCCGTGAGCGAATGAGCGCCAGTCTGGCGGGCTCACCAACGTCATGTTGGTGGTCGAAGCCTGCCGAGCCAGCGAGGGCCACCAGCACGCACCCGCGAGCATAAGTTCATCGTCACGCAACTTTCCCTCCAAGCTCGGGTCCTTCAACACAGCTTCGTACTTAAACTTCAAATCGAAGTTGGGCTCTTTCGGTCTGGCAACGCTCACCGTGCCGGCGGCTTGATTGTAGGCGACGCTCGCTCCCGATGCCGTCGTGATGCTGGTCACCTTCCACTCGGGGCCGAAGCGCAGATGGAAGTGCGGCGTGCTTGCTCCGGAAGACTTGAAGGTGGCGGTGTCCTCGATGGTGACCAGCGAAGTCGCAGGCTCCATTTCGATCTTCATATCGTGGTGCGTCAGCTTGAGGTTGAACGCCTCCAACTCGTCGATCTCACGCAAGATTCGGTCGTCTTTGAGTTCGAAAACTTGCTCGCCGATGTCCTCGCAGTCGAGCGGCGTGGAGAAGACGGCATAGGTTCGTTGGCCCACTGGGTCTCGCAATTCGCTTACCGTCCATCCCCTCTGCCCTCCACCGTAGACTCCCCCGGTGATCAGGAATTGAAACGCCCCGCTCGACAAGGCTCCTGGCATCGCGTAATTCAAGATTCCGGCGACGTCCCGTTTCGTCGCGAGTTGCTGGAGCGCGTCGATGGTGGGGGACGGGGCGGGTAGGCCGAGGAGGAGGGCAAATAGGCTCATAAGTTGGTCGCGGGGCCCGAGGTGTTTGCAAGCAAGGGCCGCTATGCACCATAATACTGAACCAAGTGGCGAGGTAGCTCAGATGGTTAGAGCGAAGGACTCATAACCCTTAGGTCGCGGGTTCGATTCCCGCTCTCGCTACCACTTTTTCCCTTCCGATCTAGCCGATCAGATTCAGCACCGCGAGTGCATTTTGGTGGCCCTGCGTAGCCGCCTCTCGGGTCGCGTACTTGCCGTAGAGCCGTTGATTTCCGTCCGGTTTCGTCACGATAGTGTTCCACAGTACCGGCGCGCCGTCTCCCAGCAGGTTGTGATCGAACACCAAAAACGCCGTGCTGACCCGGTAGCCGTTTTGCGTTTCATCGTAACGGAGGCATCGACCCCGGTAGTCGCTGAGCAAGACGCCCGCTTCATACCAAGTGCACGGGACCGGGAACTGGTCCATCTCGAGCTTGTAATAGATCGGTCGTTGCCTCGCCAACATGTCCACTCTTAGTGTACGACGGTTTTCGGCAAACGCGACTATTTTTGCAAAGCAAGCGCGAGCATGACGCGCATCCCCACCGCGATCGCGTCGTCGTTGAAGTCGAAATGCGGGGTGTGGACGCTCGGGTAGGTGTCCTCTCCAACCGGCACAAGCCCGAGTTGGTAAAAGCAGCTAGGGCATTCTGCTCCGTAGTAGCTGAAGTCTTCCCCGCCCATGGTCGGGACGGCATCGTCCGAAACGTTCTCGGCCCCTTCGGAAGCCGTCGCCGCCTCCAAGAAACGCGCCACTGCGTCGGGATGGTTCACCACCACCGGATAGCCTGCGTTGTGCACCACCGTCGCCTCTGCCCCGAAGGACGCGGCGAGATGGACGCTCAAGTCCTTGAGTCGCGCTATTGTGCTCGTGCGGGCGTCGGCGGACATCGTGCGGATGGTGCCGTGCAGGGTGGCCTCCATCGGGATCACGTTATGGGCGGTGCCGGCGTGGATTTCGCCCACCGTGACCACCACCGACTCGAACGGGTCCGTGTTGCGGCTGACGATGGACTGGAGGGCCACCACCAGATGGGCCGCGACGACGACGGGATCGATCGTGGTTTCGGGGGCCGCCGCATGTCCGCCTTGGCCGCGAATGGTGATGATGAATTCGTCGGTCGCCGCCATCATCGAGCCGGTGCGCGTCGCGACTTTGCCCAGCTCGACGGTGGTCCATCCGTGCAGCCCGAACATGAAATCGGCCTTTCGCCCGAGGAGCTTGCCGTTGAGGCACCCCTCCTTGACCATCAGATCGCCGCCCGCGCCACCTTCTTCTGCGGGTTGGAAGACGAGCAGAACGTTGTTGGGGCGGTCTGCGGAGGCCGCCAGCGCATGGGCGACGCCGATGAGGATGCTGGTGTGCCCATCATGCCCGCAGGCGTGCATGCGGCCAGGGATTGTGCTGGCGTAGGGGAGACCGGTCTCCTCGTGGATCGGGAGGGCGTCGATGTCGGCGCGGAGAGCGACAGTGGTGGCGGTGGTTGGGTCTGTGGTGGCGGGTAGCCAGCCGAGTACGCCGGTCCCTCCGGCAAGCCCGCCGATGAACTCGATCCCGGCCGCTGTGAGTTCCCTTTCGACTACGGAGGCGGCAAACGTCTCCTCGAATTTGATCTGAGGATGAGCGTGAAGCTCATGGCGAATGTCCTTGATGCGGTCGATGGTCATGGAGATAGTCTAGCTTTTAGAGAGCGATTCCTGGAATTCCTGCTTTTCCTGGCGGTTTTAGTCGGGTTACAGCTGGAGCCCGAGTTTAACTTGATGGTTCCAAAAATGCCGAGTGCAACTCGGCGCTCCGTTGGAGTTCGCATTTTCGTTGGCTAGGGCTACGGTTGTCAACGGGTTTAGATATGTTGGCCGCGTGCGGCTGAGTGCAACGCAGCGGTCCGAGGGCGGATGCGGAGTTCTGCGCTCCGGGATTGTGGTGGTCACACCGTTTCTCCGCTCTTCATGATAAGCTGAAAGGGATCCTGATGGAACCGATTCCGCCCCCTCAAGACCCGATGGTTGCGCACTTTGCGCGGCGTGATCAGGAGGACCTCGACCGCCTTGTGCTGTTCCACAAGATCATGGCTGGGCTCCTGGCGGCCGGGTCGTGTTGTGGAGTTCCACACTTCACGATCGGGGTATTGACCCTGACTGGCTCCATTGCGCTGGGCACTTCTGAATCCAAGCAGGGACGACCAGAAGACGCTTTCCTATTCGGCCCACTTTTCGCGGGTATAGGTTTCGCGATCATGTGCGGGGCGCTGACGATGTCGTTCTTTAACTTCCGCGCTTCGAAGTGGCTCGCCGGGCGCGAAAAACTTACACCTTTGTACGTGATTTCCGCCGTGAATCTCCTGTTTCAACCCGTCGGCCTCGCGCTGGGCGTGTACACGTTTGTAGTATTGGGCAGACAGAGCGTGAAATCTCAGTTTGGTTCGATCCCCCCGTAATTTCAAGTGCGTTTAAACGTCCGACCAACATGATCATCGCGATCGCACTTGCCGTCTTCACCGCAACCCCAACGTATCAAATTCGGGATCACGGAGCCTTGAGCAAATTTGAGGACATTAATGGCACTGGAGCAGCAGTGGGTGGCTACGATGATTTTTGGAATGGGTCTGAAATGGAGAAGTTTCCTCCTAAGGTTCGCTCTGGCATCGCGATCAACGATCTCGGGCTTATTGCGGCGCAAGGTTGGGATGATCCGAGCGACGATTTTGCCGTTAAAGTTAAGGACAAAACGGTTGAGCGACTCCCCAATTTACAGGGCCTTCGACAGGGTCACGCTAGGAATATCAACTCGTCCGGAACAGTAGTGGGCGAATGTGGGAGTAAGTATCGCGGCCGCCCTGTTTTTTGGCACGACACGGTTGTGGAGGAAATCCCTCTTTTGCCCGATGACAAGTACGGCTGGGCGGCCGGTATCAACAGTGCCGGAGTTATCGTCGGTGTCAGTGCCAACCCAGCAAAGTCTCGCCCGTTCATCTACAAAGACGGCAAGACCGAAGCACTTCCGCTGCCACAAGGTGCCATGTGGGGGGAAGCTAATGCCATCAACGACGCGGGGGTAGTTGTTGGCGCTTATCGAATCGACAAGGCGTACGTTGCATGCTGTTGGACAGATGGCGAGTTCAAGTCGCTTGGCACGCTGACCGGCTTCCCGAACTCTAAAGCGCTGGATGTAAATGATGCCGGAGACATTGTGGGAGTTTGCGAATTGGACGTTCCGTTTCTGGGCGATGGCCCGGTGCCGCACGAACTCGTTGAGTCGCACGCTTTCCTCTACCGCGACGGAAAAATGCTTGACATCAACAAGCTTATCCCGGGTCTCAATGAAGATTGGCTCGTCTACAGAATCAACTCCATAAACAAGTCAGGGATGATGGCGGGAGAGTTCAGCAAGAAGGGTGATCCCTTTTTTGGCTGCATTCTCACTCCCATTCCAGCGAAGACTAAAACCGCTTTGCCTGCGAGAGTTGATTAACGCTTTGAAGAGGGGCGGTGCGACCGTCGGGCGCGCCGGGCAGTAGGCAATGTTGGCTAGCCTAGAAGCACGGGCATGGCAACGGAAGTGGGCAGCGGGCGCCAGTTCAGCATGTGCTAACGATGCCACTCATAAAGGCGGCGACCAACTTTTCACCCCGGCCACGCGTTGCCATCACTTCCCTGTTCAGCGCATCGGCCTCGCACTTGGGGGGATTTTCAACTACCGAACATGTAAAAGCCCGCGTCATTGAACTCCTCTAAGCTCAAGCAGGCCTCCCGACGATCAGCCGGCACTCGGTCCACATGCGCGTACCAATCTTCGAATGAAATCTCGCCAATGCCGACGTTACCGACAATTAACTGATAGCCCAGGTCCTGAAGGTATGCGCGCGATTCGTCCCGGACCTCTGGCCCCTCGCCGTAGACCTCGTGCTCGAACGTGATGATGGCCGGGTCTACTCCCCCCGCAAACGCTTTCTTTAATGCTTCGAATGTAACAGTGGCTGGCTCACAGTCCACGCTCAAGTAGTCAATTTTGAGGGGCAACCCTCGAACTCTTAGTTCCTTAGCGTAGTCAACCAAGGTCGCGTCCGCGAGGAGTACCGGATTTCGCCGAAATCGGCATTTCCTCCAACACTCCTGATCAATCTCGACTCCGAGGCCTCGCCAGCCGAAGGTCTCCTCGAGCAACTTTGTATTCGAGAGGTGCACCGGATCGTGCGCGCCGATTTCCACGTAAACGCCTTCGCGGCGCCCGTCAAGCATTTGGAGCACCCAAAGGTCCTGCAATAGCTGGCCATTCACCTTGCCAACGGTTTCGGTATCTCCGGCAAACCGGACCTTCAAATCACTGATCTCGTACGCCATAACTTTGATCGCCAGTTTAGCCTGAGCGCGGCTCGGGAGGGCGGGTGGGCGGGGTGAAAATGCTAGTTTCCCGCAAGAGTAGTGTTGTGACATCGGTGGCGCGGCGTGCGGCTGAGTGCGACTCAGCGGTCCGAGGTCGGAAGTGGAGTTCCGCGCTCCGGGCGGCCAGGGCTTCGATCACCCATCGGGTCCACTCCACCTCGAACCCTGAAGGGGTGGCATCTCTTAGCGAAGATGGTATGTAGATTTGTCAAGTGGCCAATGGCTCGCAACTCCAAGGGGAGCCTCGTTTTAGGACTGACACGATTCGTATGAGTAGCCTTCTCATGATGGCGACCATGCACGTCTGGTGAGATTTGCCTTTGGCCCGAAGCCTTGCGTAGAGGTCTTTGCCCCAAGCTTGTGTCCGCATG
>JAYUVF010000037.1:0-21645 GCA_043754215.1 Chthonomonas sp.
GTTGAGCGGATTGAGGACACGGCCGATGAGGAAGAACGTGCGGCGCGGCAGAAGAGGCTGGCTTTCTTTGCGAGGCTTGGAGCGCGTGTGGTGACTACAGGCTACATTCAGCCGCCGTCGCAACCGGTGCAGCCAGCGGTGCCGCTGAATCTGTTGTTCTGGGGCGAGACGACTGCCGGCAACAGTGAGTTGGTGCTGGACTTCTACCAATCGGCGTTCCAATACGACGAGGGCCATCCGCATGTGCGGATGGCCCTCGCTAAGGTGATCAACCCGGCTTAGCGATTCGAGCCGAGTTTCAACAGGAGTCGCAGAATCTCGAGGTAGAGCCAGACCAGCGTGACGGTGATGCCGAACGCGCCGTACCACTCCATGTACTTCGGAGCGCGACCTTGGACTCCACGCTCCACCATGTCGAAGTCAAGCAAGAAGTTGAACGCGGCCAGTCCGATGACGAATGCTGAGAAGATGATGCCAATCGGTCCCGATTTGTAGATGGCAAAGTTGCCGATGAACGCAGGAGCGAACATCCCGACCACGAACGAGAACAAGTACAGCAACCCGACCGCCAAGGTCAGACCAATGATGACCGAGCGCATGGTCTCCGTGACCCGAATGATACGGGTGGCGTAGAGGGTCAGCATGATGCCGAGCGTGATTAACGTTCCGGCGACGGCGATGGGTACTGCCGCTGCGTATTGCGTCTTGGCCAAAGCCACCGAGACGAACATCGAGAACGCGCCAACGAAGTACCCATTCACCAACGCATAGGCCGGTGCCAGGACCGGGGCGGTGGTGGGCTTAAACCCAATGATGAGACCCAAGATGAGCGAGCCGACCACGCTGACTATCATGCCAATCGAGGTCGAGTAGATGAACCCGAGCGTCGCCGTGATCATCAAAAGCCCGAGCAATACCCCGGTCTTGGTGAGCGTGCCGGTCAGGGTCATCGGCTCGCCAGACGTACCCGCTTGGGCATCCAAGAACGTGCTTTCTCGCATCGCTGGGTTAGAAGTTCGGAATGGATTTCGGTTTTCGTTTCTATTCATCTGTACGGGAGTCCCCTCTCAAACTCTATTAAACACGATTTAGTAAAGAATGATTCCGTCCTAGCCGCAAAAATAGGCCCAATTTGAGTTCGGGTACCTTGGATGGCGATGGAAAGGGCGAACGATCCGGTGCAACCTCGCGAGTGGCGAGAGTTTTTTGATAGCCACGCCCCCCATTACGACCAAAACCCGTTTACTCGAAACACCAAGGTCGAGGTGCAGTTTCTGTGGGACGCGATAAAATTGCAGCCCGGAATGGCGCTCCTCGACATCGGTTGCGGCACCGGGCGGCACGCAATTGAGCTGGCCGCAAGGGGCATTAAGGTCACGGGCCTTGATATCTCGAGCGGCATGCTCCACGAAGCGCAGAAGAAAGCGCGGGCCGCCCAGGTTGAAATCGAGTGGATTCACGACGATGCAACCAAATGGTCAAGATCCGGGGCGTTTGATGCCGCGGTCTGCCTTTGCGAAGGCGGTTTTGGGCTCATCAACCACGAGGAAGACGCGGTTGCTCACGACCTCGGCATTTTGAAATGCGCCGCCGAGAGCTTGAAGCCCGGTAGCCCGTTTGTCCTAACGGCGCTGAACGCCTACGCGATCATCCGCCGCGCGACGGAGGAGAATGTGGAGAATGGCTCGTTTAACCCGGCAACGATGGAGATGTTCTACGCCGACGAATGGCAGCTTCCGGAAGGGCCGACGACGATGTACCTGCGGGAACGTCTGTTCATCCCGCCGGAGATCGCCGCGATGATGCACTTCGCCGGGCTCACTGTGGAGCACGTTTGGGGCGGGACGGCCGGGGATTGGGGCGAGCGCCCGCTCAAAATGGACGAGATTGAGGTGATGATGGTCGCCCGGAAGCGTTAACCATTTGGTGAAGCTTGGTAGAGCCGCAGGGCCATTTCGTACTCGGCGGCGGTGTCGTAGTCGAGGATCGTGACCGGATCGGCCTGAAGGTCGAGAACAACTTCCCCGCCCAGCACGCGCCCTAGTCGAGCCTCCGCCTCTTCGACCGTAATCTGCCTAAGCAGGTAGCGCACCATCGCCCCGAACCCAAACTTCTTCGCCATGGCGAGTTGGTTTTTGCGAGAACGGCGGATGGAATTGAACAGGTCTCGGCCGGCCGTTAACCCTTCCGGCGTCGTGGCGAATAAGCCGCCCGACAGCATCCGCCCCGTCCTTAGGTGGATGGGGGTGCATTCCCAATCGGGGTACTCATGCCGGTAGTCACGAAGCGGACAAAGTCCGGCGGCGTACCACCTTTCCGAACTGACTCTTGCATCCAACCGTTTGGTGAATTCGCGGAGACTCGATGCGGTCAGGAACGGCATGTCAGCGGGAATGATGAGAAGCTTTGGGGTGTTCAGAGCGGCGGAAGCAGCGATCGCGTTGTCCACGGCGGAAGTGGTTTCTTCCAATAAACCGCCCACTTTCACAAAGGGAGAAATGTCGGGGCCGCTTACGGTGACGATGGGGCCGATCTCGGAACGCTCGGCGGCAGCGAGAACGATTTCGAGGGCGGTTCGATCTCCGAATTTGGCGAGGGCTTTACGGGGGGTTCCAATGCGTACCGCGAGTTCGTCAGGGCAAAGCCCTCCCGCGACCACGGCGATTCCCCAACTCATAATCTCACCAAATGGTCAATCTTCAACGCGAAGTTGATCGAGCAGCGAAGACATCTCCACCGCGCTCATCGCCGCTTCGCGGCCCTTGTTGCCGAGCTTCAGTCCAGCGCGATCCAGGGCTTGATCTTGGTCGTCGGGAGTCAGAATTCCCCAGGCGATGGGAACGCCGGTATTCGCCTGAAGGCTCATCAACGCACCCGAAACATCGCCCGCAAGCAGTTGGGCATGGGTGGTTTGGCCTTGCATGATGCAACCCAAGGCGACGACGCCGGCGGGAGCGTGGTTTTCGATGAGCGCTTGGCAGGCCACAGGAATTTCCCATGCGCCCGGCACGCTGACGACGATCACGTCCACCGCTCCGGCGCTTTCCAGCGTCTCGAGCGCACCCTCAAGCAGTTGCTTGGTGACCAATTCATTCCAACGGCCAACCACAACAGCGAACTGCTTTCCGGTGGCGTCAATCTTTCCGGCTAGCTTCATATGCCTTTAGTATGGCCCGGATGCCATCAACCTGTAGACTAGGGGCAGATGGACGAACTGGCAAAGCTCCTGGTCGAGAACCCGTTGTTGACCCTCTTTTTGGTCGCGGGACTGGGTTATCCGCTCGGGCGGCTGAAGCTGGGCGGGGCGAGTTTGGGGGTGGCGGCGGTGCTGTTCGTGGGGCTTGGCTTCGGAGCCATGAACCCTCAAATCAAGCTGCCAGAGGTACTCCAGCAACTTGGCTTAGTCATGTTCGTGTACACGCTAGGGCTCAGCAGCGGCCCGGGTTTTGTGGCAGCGTTTAAGAAGCGAGGCGTTGAGGCGAGTCTTATCACGTTCGTCGCGCTCATCACCACGGTCGCAATCTGGTTCTTCGCCTCACGCTTTTTCGGACTGAGCCCAGGGATGACGGCGGGAGGATTTACCGGGAGCGTGACCAATACCGCGGCGCTTGCTGCGGTCATCGAGCTCTCGGGAAACCTTGATCCGGCCGTGGGGTATTCCATCACCTACCCGATGGGCGTGATTGGGCTGATGATCGTGATGGGGGCTTTCGGCGCGCTATTGCGCCGCAAAGGCAAACTGGTGCCTCCCAAGGCCCCGGGTCTCACGAACGCTACATTTATCATCTCGAACTCCGAGGTGATTGGAAAATCCATTCACGAGCTGATGGCCGAGCACTCCACACGCGTGGTGTTTGGTCGTCTGCGGCGGGGCGATCAGCTTCTGATTGCTGAAAGTACTCTCGTGCTTCAGCAAGGCGATTTGTTGAGCGCAGTGGGGAGCCCGGATGCGATAGAGACCGTCGCCCCGTTGTTGGGCGGGCTAGCCGATGAACGGCTGGATATGGACCGGTCGCAGTTCGACTATCGCCGCTACTTCATCTCAAACCCGGATGTGTTTGGCAAGTCGCTCGCCGAGCTCCAGTTACCCCAGAAGTTTGATGCGGTGGTCACTCGGATCAGCCGGGGGGATGTTGAGTTCTTGCCTGAAGGCACGACGATTCTGGAGCCGGGCGATCGGGTGCGTGTGCTGACTCATCGCGACAACTTCCCAGTGATCAAGCGCGCGCTTGGAGACTCCTTTAAGGCGCTTAGCGAGATCGACATTCTAGGATTTGGGCTGGGAATTTGTATCGGGCTCATGCTGGGGATGATCGAGGTGCCGCTACCCGGTGGGTTGATGTTCAAACTTGGTCTCGCCGGGGGGCCGCTGGTGGTGTCCTTGGTGCTGGGTGCGGTGCAGCACACGGGACCGATCTACTGGGGGCTTAGCTTCAGCGCGAACCTGACGCTGAGGCAGATCGGCCTGATTTTGTTTTTGGCGGGGGTTGGGGTTCGGTCGGGTTACGGATTTCGGGAGGCGATGATGTCGACGGAAGGGTTGATCGTGCTTGGAACCGGTGCCCTGGCAACGATGGTCACCGCTACCCTGTTCTTGCTGATCAGTTCGCGGGTGTTCAAGGTTTCCGGCGCGACGTTGATGGGAATGGTCGCTGCTGTGCACACTCAGCCTGCAGGACTCGGGTTTGCGGTGGATCAGACCAAGAGCGATTTACCGAATGCGGGCTACGCGACGGTTTTCCCGATTGCGAGCGTGGGGAAGATCATCTTGGCGCAGGTGCTGTTTCAGCTGTTGCGATAGCCCGGCGTGACGTTTCGCCTGCGCAATTCGATGCGCCCTGTCTTGAATTTCTTGCTGGCTTGGGGTATCCTCCCGGGTTCGGGCATCTTGTGCCCGAAGAAAAATCAGGCCACCGATTGTGTGCGGGACACTCCGCAGACCGGTCGGGGAACGGCGGGATAGTTAAAAACCAATGGCAAAACAGTGTCTCATTGAAAAACAAAAGAAGCTGGCCCAGCAATGGGAGCGGCTACATAAAGAGGAGCAAGAAATCCTCGCTCTTCCGAAGGAAAAGCGCGAACAAGCACTGGCAGAGTTCACCGCTCGCCGCGTGAAGAATCGCCAATTCAAGACCCGACGGTACAACCGATGTTCCATGACGGGGCGATCCGGTGGTTACGTTGGCTACTTTGGCGTTTGCCGCCAAGTGTTCCGCGAGATGGCCCACAACGGGTTCTTGCCGGGAGTCACGAAGTCGAGCTGGTAAGGCTCCACGACTTTTCCTAAGGAGAATAAATTGCATAGTGATCCTATCGCTGACCTGCTGACGCGCATCCGAAACGGAGTGCACGCCAGGAAGCAAACGGTCGAAATTCCCATGAGCACCATCAAGCTCGAAATCGTCAAGATTCTTGAGCAAGAGGGCTACCTCACCGGGCATGAAATCACGACCGAATCAAAATTTCCTAGCCTCAAAATTCACTTGAAGTACGATGCACGCCGCAAGCCGGTGCTGCAACGGCTCACTCGAGTTTCGAAGCCAGGCCTTCGCGTCTACCGCGCCAACGATGACCTTCGACCCATTCGAAGCGGACTCGCCACGCGCATTCTCACCACGAGCCAGGGCGTCATGACCGACCGCGAAGCTAGAAAGCGACGCATCGGCGGCGAAGTGCTCTGTGAGGTGTGGTAATCCATGTCACGTATCGGAAAGTTACCTATCGAAATTCCGGCAGGCGTTGAAATTAACGTCGAGGCCGATAACCTGGTCACCGTCAAGGGTCCTAAGGGCACCCTCAAGATGCCGATCGCACGTGAGCTTGATCTCAAGATGGATGCGGGCGTTCTGACGGTTGACCGACCCAACAACAGCTACCGTTTGCGTGGCCAGCACGGCCTCGCCCGAACGTTGGTGAACAACATGGTGGTCGGCGTGACCAAGGGTCACTCGAAGCAACTCGACATCGTCGGTGTTGGTTATCGTGTGGCAGCCGAAGGCAAGGGCCTCAACTTCAACATGGGCTATTCGCACCCCGTCAAGGTCAGCCCAATCGACGGCATCAACTTTACGTTGACGGCCGACGAAAAGACCCGCGTCCAGCGCATCACGGTGGACGGCATTGATAAAGCACTCGTAGGTCAGGTGGCCGCGGACATCCGAAAGATCCGCAAGCCCGACGCCTATAAGGGCAAGGGCATCCGCTACGTAGGCGAAGTCATCCGACTTAAGGCCGGTAAGCGAGCGTCCGCGAAGAAGTAAGGAGATTTAAAAATTAATGGCAAATCCATCACGATCTGATCTTCGCGTCGTCCGCCACGTGCGGGTACGTAAGAAGATCGCAGGTACTGCAGAGCGACCCCGACTGGCGGTCTATCGCAGCCTGAAGCACATCAGTGCACAAATTATTGACGACGCCACCGGAACCACCCTGGCCTCGGCGAGCAGTGTTGAAAAGGCACTGAACGTCAAGGGCAACGCCGGCGGGGCCAAGACTGTGGGCGAACAGCTCGCCAAGCGCGCAAAGGAAGCCGGCATCAGTGCCGTCATCTTTGATCGCGGCGGGTTCAAGTACCACGGGCGAGTTGCCGAACTAGCGGCCGGCGCCCGAGACGGAGGGTTGGAATTCTAATATGAGAATGCAACAGCGACAAACCGGACGACGAGACAGCCGAGGCGGCCCCCTTCAAGACGGGCCCCAGTACGACGTCCGCGTCATCCGATCAAACAAGGTGTTCAAGACCCACAAGGGTGGTAAGACCGCCAGTTGGTCCGTCCTCGTCGTGGTCGGCGACAACAAGGGCAAGGTCGGTGTCGGCCTCGGAAAGGCGCGCGGTATCCCCGACGCCATCCGAAAGGCTGAAGAGACTGCTCGCAAGTCCATGATCAAGGTCAACATGATCGGCGGAACCATTCCGCACGAAGTGAACGCGATCTGCGGCACCAGCAAAGTCATGCTGAAGCCCGCCTCCGCCGGTACTGGTGTGAAGGCTGGTTCGGCTGTCCGCGCTTGCCTTGAAGCTTGCGGCATTCATGACGTCCTCGCCAAGGCGCTAGGTAGCCGAAACCCGGTGAACATGGCTTACGCCACGTTCAACGCGTTCCTCGCGCTGCAAAGCATCGAGGATCGAGCGGCGGCTCGTGGCATGGATCACAACGAACTCGTGCCCTGGCTTGCCAAGGCTCGCAAGGAGGAGGAAGAGAATGCTACGCATTAAGGTCGTCAAGAGCTTCATCGGCCAAAAGCCAACGAACAAGAACACGCTTTACTCCATGGGTCTGCGCCGCTTGGGCCGCTCGGTCGTCCTCCCGGACAACGAGTGCATCCGCGGCATGATTCACAAGGTCAAGCACATGATCACCGTGGAGACGGTTGAGGAGACTCCGAAGAAGAAATGAGCCTACATAAGCTACAACCCGTCGAAGGTTCCACGAAAACCCGTCGCCGTGTCTGCCGAGGAATCGGCAGCGGACTCGGCAAAACGGGCGGACGAGGCACCAAAGGCCAAAAAGCCCGACGCCAGATTCCGGCATGGTTCGAAGGCGGTCAAACGCCGATCCATCGCCGACTTCCGGTAAAGAAAGGCTTCCGCAACATCAACCATAAGGTGTTCGCCATTATCAACATGGATGACCTCTCCAAGTTCTTTAAGAACGGCGATGTCGTCACCCCTGAAACTCTCCTCGCCACCGGCCTCATTCATGAAGCCAAAGACGGCGTGAAGATCCTCGCCTTTGGCGAGCTCGATAAGAAGCTGAAGGTCTCGGCGCACCGATTTAGTGCCCAAGCTCAGGCTAAGATCGAGAAAGCTGGCGGAGAGGTCACCCTCCTGTGAGCGCTATCCTCGGTGGCAGCATGGATCCAATGGGTCCCGGAGATAAGAGTCTAAAGTTCAGCCTCGCGGATACGTTCCGGATGGCGTGGGCGGACCCCGATCTCAAGCAGCGCATCCTGTTCGTGCTGAGTGTGTTCGCGATATTCGCGTTCTGCATTCATGTGCCCGTTCCGGTGCCTGGTGTTCGCTCCGAGGAAATCGCGGAAGCCGTTTCTGGAAATGGCTTCCTCAGTTTTCTTTCGATGATGGGGGGACGCGCGATCCAAAAGATCTCGATCCTGGCCCTCGGTCTCGGCCCCTACATCACCGCCTCCATCATCCTGCAGATCCTCACCGCCGCTAACCCGGCATGGAAAAAGGAGCTGCAGGAAGGTGGCGAATTCGCTCGTCGCAATCAAGGCAAGCGAACTCGATACCTCGCTCTTCTCCTGTGCTTCGCTCAAGGATGGGGTCTGGTTCAAACGCTTCGCGGCGCGGTTCCGTCCATGGCAACCGCCATGGCCTCCAGCCCTTGGATTCCGTTCACTACGATCCTTTTCTGGACCGCAGGCGCAATGCTCATGCTTTGGCTGGGCGAACAGCTCAGCGAGCGAGGCATCGGCAACGGCGTGTCTCTAATGATTTTCGCCGGTATCGTCATCGCATTCCCCGGCACGATTGAGTTGGTCGCAAGCTCGATCAAGAATGGCGACACCCCGTGGTGGAGCGGCATCATTGTCGCGATCCTATTCCTCGCGAGCACCTGGTTTATCACTTTCTTCACGATTTCGCAGCGACGGATTCCCGTCCAGCACATCCGCCGACAGTTCGGCACAAAGGCGATGGGCGGCTCTACGAGCTACCTGCCGTTCAGCGTCGTGATGGTTGGCGTGATCCCCATCATCTTCGCGATCTCGTTGGTACAGATCCCTCTGCAGCTGGCGAACATGTTCCCGGCCACCCACCCAGTCCATCTCGCATTGCTCGAGATGGCCCGGTTCCTGAACCCGAACTTCGTGGATTGGCGCGGTTACGTGGGCGTGCTGGTTTACTCCGGCCTCATCTTCTTCTTCAGCTACTTCTACACGGCGATTCAGTTCAACGTCGAAGACATCGCCAACAATCTGAAGCGGGCGGGATCGTTCATTCCGGGCATTCGGCCGGGTAAGCAAACGCGAGACTTCCTTGATGGAGTCATCTCGCGCATCACCATCGTCGGGGCGTTCTTCCTCGCCGTGGTGGCGCTCAGCCCATACCTGTTGCCTCTGTTTATCAACGTTCCAAACGTGCAGATTCTGTTCGGCACTTCGCTGCTGATCATGGTTAGCGTCGCGCTGGAAACGATGCGACAGATCGAGGCGAACCTCCTGATGAAGCAGTACGGCCAGTAATGTTAGGTTTGGCACGCAGTTTGAACAAAGGAGTTCTCCCGTGCGAATTGTACTAATTGGTCCCCCAGGCGTCGGAAAAGGTACCCAGAGCGAGATGCTCACGGAGCGATTCAAGCCCGTTGCGCTCTCTTCTGGGGCGATTTTCCGGAGCGAAATTGACGCCAACACCGACCTTGGGGAGATGGCGAAACGTTACATTGACCAAGGCCGACTGGTTCCGAATGGTGTGACCATCCAAATGATGGCCAAGCGCATGAGGGCAACCGAAGTCCTCAAGCACGGCTTTATCCTCGACGGATTCCCTCGAACGGTGGAGCAGGCGCTTGCCCTTGACCAGATGCTCGAGACAATCGAGCAGCCGCTGGATGGCGTAATTAGCATCGAAGTCGACCCGGAAGTGGTGGTCACTCGACTAAGTGGGCGGATCGGCTGCACTCGATGCGGAGCGATCTATCATAACCAGGCTAAGCCGCCTAAGCGCGACTGGATTTGCGATAACTGCAACTCAACCCTTCTTGTCCGGCGCGACGATCAGCCTGAAACCATTCGAGAGCGGCTGAGAGTGTTCGCCGAGAACACTGCGCCGGTGATCGAACATTACGACAAACTTGGATTGGTCAAGCATATTGACGGCAACCGCAACCCAGAACTGGTGTTCGCAGATATCGCAATCACGCTTGGACTCTAACTCAGCCAACTTGAAAGCGACATAATCGCATGGACAAGTTATGGCGAAGACGCGAAAAGCCAAGTGCCCACAGAAGGTGATTGAGTGAGAATTGCACTCGCAGGACGGCCCGGATGCGGCAAAGGTACTTTGGCAGCCCAACTTCAGGTCCATACCGGAGCCATAGCCATTTCTTCAGGCGAATTGATGCGTACGGAGATTGAGTCCGGGAGTGAACTGGGGCAAGAACTGAACAAGTTTGTGGGTGATGGGAAGCTGGCGCCGGACAAGCAGACCATCGAACTGGTTCGGAGGGGGCTCGCAACGGTTCGCAGTGAGGCTGGGTTCATTTTGGACGGCTTTCCAAGAAACCTCTTTCAGGCTCAAGCGATGGAGCCGCTACTTAAAGAGTTGGGTTTAGATTTGGATCGCGTGGTTGAACTTGCAGTGTCGCGTGACGTTGCGCGTGAGCGTCTCATAGCCCGAATGCGACCCGGGGAAACACGAGAGACGATAGAAAAGCGATTGGACAATTACGAGGAGACAACTGTGCCAGTACTGCAATTTTTCGCTAAACGGGGCACCCTGCTTCTAGTCGACGGCGAGGGAGACCCCGAATCGGTGTTCAAGCGCGCTCTGGGAGTTCTCGGTCTATGATCGTCCTCAAAACCCGCGCCGAAATTGAGCTTATGCGAGAAGCAGGGCGGGTCTTGGCCCGGGCGCGGCGGGTGGCCAGCGAGCACGTTCGGCCCGGCGTCACCACCGATCAGCTCGACATTCTCATCCATCAAGTCATCACCGAGGCGGGGGCTGAGCCAAGCTTTCTGAACTACCAAGGCTCCGGGCCCTCCCCTTTTCCCAAATCGAGCTGCCTCAGCGTTAACGAGGAAGTGGTCCACGGTATCCCCGGCTCTCGCGTGTTGAACGAGGGCGATATCATCGGGATCGATATCGGGGTCTACAAAGACGGCTACCACGCCGACTCGGCTTGGACCTTCCCGGTTGGCGAGGTGAGCGAGGAGACGAAGAAGCTCCTAAAGGTTTCGCGCGAGGCGTTGGAGCGAGGCATTGACAAGGCGCGAGTGGGAAATCGAATCGGCGACATTAGTGCGGCGGTTCAGCGGCACGTGGAGTCGCACGGCTTCGGGGTCGTTCGCGAACTGGTGGGTCACGGGATCGGGCAAGACCTTCACGAAGAGCCGAGCGTGCCGAACTTCGGCCGCGCAGGGATGGGCCCAAAGATCAAAGAGGGCATGACGTTCTGCATCGAGCCGATGGTGAACGCGGGGACCTGGAAGGTCAAAACCCTCGCCGACGGCTGGTCGCTGGTTAGCGCCGATGGTCGGTATTCGGCGCACTTCGAGCACACGGTCGCCATCGGGAAGAACGGACCTGAAATCTTGACGGTCGAGTGAAATTGAGCCCGAGGTTCGGAGCTTAGGGTCACACAAAGGGCACAGAGGTTTTCCACGCGAAGGCGCAAAGGCGGGACGCAAAGGCGCTAGGAACTTAGCTGATGGGCTCGCGTCCTTGTTACACCTCGGCTGATTGGGATTCCCCGAGTTGAGTTCAGATATTGGTCTCGCGCGGATGGCGTAAAGTGTTTCTCGCAAAGTCGCAAAGTCGCAAAGGGCTACAGGACAAACTTATGCGCCGTTGAAGACAGTCTCAGTTTCGCGAGCGGACGCGGGTAGGACTAGAAGCCTACGGCCCGGCCCCCTTGACAGGGTGCGCTACAATGATGGGTAAGAGGCCAATGCACATTTGAGAAGAGGAAATTTTCAGCCGCGACGACGCAAGGACGACCCGAACAAAGAAAACGGGATTGAGGTGGAAGGCACCGTTCTGGAGAACCTTCCGAACGCGCGGTTCCGCGTGAAGCTGGACGATAGCGATCTAGAGATTCTCGCTCACGTGAGCGGAAAGATGAGGATGCACTACATCCGAATTCTTCCTGGCGACAAGGTGAAAGTCGAGATGTCGCCGTACGATTTGACGAAGGGCCGGATTACGTATCGGGCTAAGTAGAAGCGGCGAGGGATGTTGATGGAGAGAGAGGGACTTAGAGGGACGTTGCGGAGACGATGTCCCTCCATGTCCAGCCCCTTCCCTCCATTTCCCTCCAAAAAGCCCGCGCACCACTAGCGCACCGCGCGTGGCAGTCGGTATACTTCACCTTCGCGCCCAGGCTGTATCGCCTGACGCGACAGGACCACACGCTTTTTAAGACGGCTCGCGCCGAAAGAAAGTTGCGGTGTGTCTCCATTGGATGGCTCAAGCGATGAAAGTTCGTGCAAGCGTAAAAAAGATTTGTGACAAGTGCAAGATCATCAAGCGTTCCGGTGTGGTGCGCGTGATCTGCATCAACCCTAAGCATAAGCAGCGACAGGGTTAAGATTCGAGATTAGGAGAACAACGAAAGAGTGGCTCGTATTGCTGGTGTAGATTTACCGCGCGACAAGGCATTGCTATATGCCTTGCCGCTCATTTATGGTTTGGGACCCAAGACTTCGGCAGATCTCATTGAGAAAGCCGGGCTCGACCCTCGCAAGAAGGTTCGCGAACTCAACGAAACTGAGATCGCCAAGCTTCGTGAGATCATCGATGCCGAATTCCAGGTGGAAGGAGACCTGCGTCGAGAAGTCTACGCAAACATCCGCCGCCTGATCGAAATCGGTAGCTACCGAGGCCTCCGACACCGACGCGGCGTACCTACCCGCGGCCAACGCACCCGCAGCAATGCTCGAACTCGAAAGGGTAAGGCGAAGACGGTTGCCGGTAAGAAGAAGGCGAAGAAGTAAGGTTTAAGCCATGGCACGAAAACAACAAAAAGGCAAAACAAAAGAGAAGCGGCAGGTCGCCAACGGCTTCGCTTACATTCAGTCCACCTTCAACAACACGATTGTCACGATCACCGATCCTGCGGGTGCGGTGCTTTGCTGGGGCAGTGCGGGCAACGTTGGCTTTAAGGGCAGCCGAAAGGGCACTCCTTACGCCGCCACGATGGCCGCAGAAACCGCCGCCAAGAAAGCACTTGAGCACGGCATGCGCAAGATCGAAGTCAAGATTACGGGCCCGGGTGGCGGACGAGAAACCGCCATGCGCAGCCTCGCTGCTAACGGCCTTGAAATTACCAGCATTACCGACGTCACCCCGCTTCCGCACAACGGTTGCCGGCCACCCAAAAAGCGCCGCGTTTGAGAACGACCCATGCCCCATATCACTACCCAGGAACTCACCCAAGAACACGGCAAGTTTGTGTTTGAGCCGCTAGAGCGCGGCTATGGCCAAACTATCGGCAATGCCCTCCGACGCGTGCTGCTCAGCAGCATCCAAGGGGCCGCCGTCGCTGCTATCAAAGTGGGCAAAGTCTTCCACGAATTCGCTCCCATCCCGGGCGTGAAGGAAGACACGACGGAGCTGCTGCTCAACCTCAAGAATCTCGCGATCTCCATGGACTTTGAAGCCATGCCGCCCGACGAAACGATCCTGAAGATCAACGTCAAGGGCCCGGGACGAGTCACTGGCGCCGACATCGAATGCCCCGAGGGCGTTACGATCATGAACCCCGAAGTCTATATCGCCACCATGAGCGATACGAACTCCAGCCTCGACGCTGAGTTGTTCGTGAACTGGGGTAGCGGCTACACCTTGCCGGAAAAGCAAGAGCGCTACAAAGGCATCATCGGAATCATCACCACGGGTAGCCAATTCACTCCCGTACGCAAAGTCAACTACGTGGTCGAACCGACCCGAGTGGGCTCGCGAACCGACTTCGAGCGACTGGTCATTGATGTTTGGACCAACGGAGCCGTTCCCCCGAACGACGCCGTGACCCAAGCCAGCCAGATTCTCGTCAAGTCGCTCCAGATGTTCTTTGACCTGGGCAAGGGAGCCCACGACATCGAATTTGGCGACGAGGAGATTGATCTCCCCGAACTCGCCAACGTGCCTGAAATCAAGATTGAAGAACTTGATTTCTCCCAACGCACCTACAACTGCTTGCGCCGCGCCGGTCTTTTGACTCTGCGCCACCTCGCAGCCGTCACCGAATCGGACCTCACCAGCATCCGAGGCTTCGGCAAGAAGTCTCTGAATGAAGTCCGCGATAAGCTCGGCGAGCACGGATTAGCCATCAAGCCACCCAAGGCAGGCTACCGAGCCGTTGATCTGCTCGATGATGACGACGAAGACTTTGATTAAGGACGATAAGCCATGAACCATAGAATTGATCGACGCAAACTCGGATTGCCGAGTGACCAACGACGAGCCCTGCTGCAGAACTTGACGCGGCAGTTCATTCGTCATGGCTATATTAACACCACCTTGCATCGCTGCAAGGAACTCCGACGTATCGTCGAGCCCCTCATCACGCTGGCGAAGACAGACACATTGGAAGCCCGACGCGAGGCTCGAAAGATCCTCGTGGGACACAGTTCCAGTAGCCCGAGGCCAGAAAAGCTTCTCGCCGGAAAGACCGAACTCGAAAAGATGGTCATCCTGCAAGAGCGAAGCCTCATCAACGGCGAAGACTTGGTCAAGCACCTCTTCGACGTCGTGGCTCCCCGATTCCGAGATCGACAAGGCGGCTACACCCGCACCACCAAGACCTCCCTCCGACGCGGCGACGCAGCGGTGATGGCGGTTATTGAACTTGTCGACTAAGAAAACTCGACGTTTGAAGCTCGTCGTCTCGTACGACGGCACCGACTATAGCGGCTGGGCCGCACAATCTGGACAGGCAACCGTCCAGGGCACCTTGACAGATATCGTTCGCCAGGTCTCAGGCGAGGAACATGAGATCATTGGAGCAAGCCGCACCGATGCTGGAGCCCACGCGATTCATCAAGTGGTTCACTTCGACACGCATTGGACGGCCCCGACCGAGAAGATTCCGAGAATCATCAATAACCTGCTTCCGCACGACATAAGTGTGGTGAGCGCGGTGGAGGTTCCGGAGACGTTTCACGCTCGATTCAGTGCGCAAGATCGGTTCTATCGCTATCGCATCCGGCGAACGCCGCGCGATCCGAGAGAAACCCGGTTCGTCCACGACACGTGGCGAACACTGGACGCCGAGCTGATGCAAAAGACTGCGCAGGTCTTGGTGGGATCGCACGACTTTCGCGGGTTTAGCGAGGAAGTTGATCCGAACGCCAACCCGGTGCGAGAGATTTTCTCAATCTCCGTTCGCAAGAGCGGTCGAGAAATTTGGATCGACGTGGTCGGAAACGCATTCATGCGCGGCATGATGAGACGCATTAGCGGTGGACTCTACGAGGTTGGGCGCGGAAAGCGATCCGCCGAAGAATTCGAGATGCTCCTCGACCCCCGCCAGCGCGATGACCTGCAGTGGCCGGTGGTCCTCCCCGCGAAAGGGCTTTGTCTGATGCGCATCCGATACGGACGGCATCCCAAAGACCTTCGAGAACGATATCAGCAAGAAACAATTTCCCAGGAGACTGGAACATGAACAGAACATACAGTGCGTCAAAAGAAAGTATTGAGCGAAAGTGGCATATCGTTGATGCCACCGGAATTCCGCTTGGCCGCCTCGCGAGCCAGGTCGCTCAGGTGTTGCGCGGCAAGCATAAGCCGACGTTTACCTATAACCAAGATTGCGGCGATTTCGTGATCGTGATCAACGCCGAGCGCGCGGTCATGACCGGAAACAAGTCGGATGAGCTGATCTACTGGCACACCGGATGGCCAGGTGGTATCCGCAACATCTCCCGCGGCAAGATGCAGGATGAGAATCCCACCAAACTGGTCGAGAAGACCGTTTGGGGCATGGTTCCCAAGACCAAGCTGGGACGACAGATCTTCAGCAAACTCAAAGTTTACGCCGGGTCCGAGCACCCGCACGAAGCCCAGATGCCAACCGCTCTGGATATCACCAAGAAGTAAGAGAACCTCAGCATGCAAAACGCAAACTATGGAACGGGCCGACGCAAGTGCGCAATCGCACGCGTTTGGGTAGCCCCCGGTGAAGGCAAGATCACGATCAACGGTCGAGACGCCTCGGAGTACCTGGGTCGCCCAGTGCTCGACATTCTCGTGAATAGCCCGATGGTCGCTCTCGGCCTCGAAGGCAAGTACGACGTGAAAGCCAGCACCAAGGGCGGCGGCATCAGCGGCCAAGCCGGTGCGATCCGACTCGGCATCAGCCGCGCTCTCGTCGAAATGGACGAAGAGCTGCGAAGCCCCCTCCGTGGCGAAGGCTTCCTCACCCGCGATGCGCGGATCAAGGAAAGCAAGAAGTACGGTCGAAAGAAAGCCCGACGCGGCTTCCAGTTCGTCAAGCGCTAAGCGCGCGCCACTGTTCTGTTCACAAGCCTCAGGTTTCGACCTGGGGCTTGGTTCGTTTTCATGGTTGGTCGCCGAGAATCTGATGGATTTCGCTAACCAAAACGACCAGATTTTGGTGGGCCACTCGCCACACCTCCGATGCATCGACCCGGTCGTAGCCGTGCACCAGCAAATTGCGGAAACCAATTATCTTGAACGAATCAGAAATGCGGGTCAGGAGTTCGGGCTCGAAAGATCGTATTCTAACCAGCGCTTCACCAATGATCATGAAGTACCGCTCCACCGCAGCCTGCACCATTGGATCAGCGAGAAATGCATCAAGTGACAGTTCACTCAAGCCCTCGGTCACCGTATCGGCCGCTCGCAAGATGTCGTCAAGGGCGCTACGAGATTCAGTTCGCATACAGCTCAAGGGCCTGATCTTCCACGGCTTTCCGGAAGTAGGGGTTTTGCGCGGCTCCCCAGTCGACAACATCTACAGATCGATTAAAGATTTGAGCTAAGGCCAACTGCAATCCAACGAGTGAATCTAAGGGATCGAGCTTGGATCGGTCTGGACCGTAATCTACGACGAAATCGAGGTCGCTCAGAGCTGGATCCCAGTCGTTTCGCAAGGCTGAACCGAAAATACGGAGCCGCCGGACGGCAAAGGTTTGGCAAAGCCGTACGATGTCCGCCTGATGAGATCGAATTAGGGCCTCGACGTCCCGGTTCATACGCGCATTCTACACCGACTCACCGTCTTACCTACAAAAAGCGAGTCATTTGGTGCGCGGGACTGGACTCGAACCAGCACGCTTTGTGGGCGCTACCACCTCAAGGTAGTGCGTCTACCAATTTCGCCACCCGCGCACGTTGGGTAGATCGCAGATTTTACCTCAACGAATCAGGAAGGCAATTCCGTCGCCGAGGCGCACTAATTCCCTTCCTGCAACTCTAGAATCTTCCCGGCAAATTTCTTAACAATCCGCTCGCTCTCGGAGTCCGACTCCGACTCCGCGTGGACGTGGAAGACCGGCTCAACAGAATCTGGGATGACGAGGACCCAGGCGTTGCCATCGTACACTTTTATGCCGTCAAGTAGCTCGACATTCTCGACACTTTGAAATTCCTCGGCTAGTCGGCGCATGACCGAACCCTTCACTTCCCACGGGCAGCGAACGCGCTCGTAGCCCATATGGAACTCAGGGAGTTGGTCGATGACATCGCTCAGCGACAGCTCGGATTCTTGCAGCATCGAGACGATCTGCGAGAAGCTGAACATCGCATCGAAGCCAGCGTGGAACGCGGGGAACAGGAAGCCGCCATGGTCATCGCCGGCGAAATACACCTTCTCGTCGTCGCTGGTTTGCAGAAGCGATCGGACATCCGCCTTGGTTCGAACCACTCGCACTTGTTGCTCTTCAAGGTAACGCTCGAGGCGAAGGGGAGCCGTGATACTCAGCGCGATGGAAGCGCCGGGCGAGGTCTTCGCGACGAGGGCGCACATGGCCGCAAACAATATGTTGCCGTCAATAACGCGACCGCGGTTATCCACCAGAGCCATGCGCTCCCCTTCATTGAGGAAGAGCACGCCCATGTCGTAACCCAAGGTGCCAACGATCTGCTTCACGTTCTCCACGTGGCGCTCGACATCCTCGTCAGACCGGGGGGCCAGACGGGCATCGTTGAAGCTGTTCGTATTGATGGACTCGATGCCGCTGCGCGCCATCATTTGGGGGAAGATCGAGCTGATGGAGCTGTAGCCAAAATCGCAGACGACTTTCAGCCGCTTACCCGATTCCTTTTGCTTGAGCAGGCGGAAGAAGTCGGCTTGATACTCCTCAATTGCACGGCTAGCAAACTCGATCGAACCCAGATCCTCGGGGTCCACGCGAAGGAAGTCTTCCCGAAAGAACGCGGACTCGACTTTGCGCTCCTGATTCCGACCCATGTACATACCGCGCGAGTCGAAGAACTCGATGAGCGACACGCGGTTGTTACCGGGGAGCTTGCGGATATTGACCGCGCCCGCAGCACCGCTAGAGCGCACGAAGTGGCGCATGATTGGAACGGCGGTGGAACGCATATCCAGCACTTCGCAGCCGACGCTCAAGAGCGACGACATCAAAGCCCGCTTGATCATGCGGCTGCTTCGGCTGCTGTCGCGACCGGTGACCACTGTGGACCCCCGGGGCAAAGTCGTGCCATAAGCTGAACCCAGGCGAGTAGCGAAGTCGGGCGTAATTTCGATGTTGGAAAGGCCCGCGACGCCGAGATCTCGGAAGAGCGCTCCGCGCCACTTGTTTCCCCAAACCAAAGACATGGTGACCGTTGAACCACGCTCGATCACCTTGTCGGGCCAGAGCTTAATTCGGGGTCGAATGGTGCAACCGACGTCGATCAGACACCGGTCGCCAATAACTGCGTCTTCGCTGACCACGGAGTCGCGCTTTACAGTCACGCGGGACCCAAGGATGGCGGAGTGGATGCCGACGTTCGGGCCGATGTAGTTGCTATCCCAGACGACGCTCCGCTCCACGACCGCGCCTTCTTCGACCAGCGAATGGTCTCCGATGACCGTGTAGGGGCCGATCCGGGCACCCTTTTTAATCTTGCAATTGCGCCCGATGCAGATGGGCGGGATAACCGTTACGCCCTCTTCGATGACGGTGTTGGGGCCGAGCCAGACGCCGGGCTGCTCCTCAACCCCCGGCACGGTGAGAGTTGTCCTGCCACTCAGCAGATGCTCTTGGGCCTCACGATATTGACCCAGGTTGCCGACATCGCACCAGTACTCCTCCATGATGTAGCCGTAGATCGGCTTGCCTTCGCGAAGGAGTTGCGGGAAGATGTCTTGGGACCAATCGTACTGCTTCCCCTGCTCCATGAGATCAAAAATCTCGGGCTCCAGGATGTACATGCCGGTGTTGACCGTGTCGCTAAACACCTCCGACCAGCTCGGCTTTTCAAGGAAGCGAATGACCCGACCGTCGGCATCCGTGATAACCACGCCGAACTCCAGAGGGCTGGGCACCCTATACAGAATGAGGGTCGCCATGCTGCCCTTGGCGCGGTGGAACTCGATCGCCTTCGTCAGGTCGCAATCGGTCATCGCGTCTCCGCTAACGATCACAAAGGTGCCATCGCGCAACTCCGACTCGGCTTTCTTGACGCTTCCTGCGGTGCCAAGGGGCGTGTCCTCGATGCTGTAGGTCATCTTCACATCGAAGTCAGAGCCGTCGTCGAAGTAGCTCGTGATCTCGTCAGCGAGATAGTAAAGCGTAGAAACGACTTCGTTGATGCCGTGAGCCTTCAGGAGCTCGATAATGTGGGCCATGATCGGTCGGTTGCCGACCGGCACGAGTGGCTTGGGTCGGTTAGCCGTGATCGGCCTCAGCCGTGACCCTTCTCCGCCCGCCATTACTACCGCTTTCATGGGAATATGTTCCTCGTATAACCTCCTCCATTATGCTGGCAACCGGCCCTTGCTGTGATGTTCACACTGATCGAATTACTAGGATATGTCGCTGATTTGGCTCAGATAGATAAAATTTTCGGAAAGTACTTTGGATTTGGCGCACCTCATGCTATACTGAAAACAGCCGAAGGAATGCCTACGGCGTAGCTATTTGGCCGGTGGGAGTCCCCGGCAGTGGTTGACAGTAGAGGATAGAGCCATGAAAAAGCTTGCTTTAATTACCGCCAGTATGTCCGTCGTCGCTTTTAGCCAAGCGGTGACTTGGAACATTTTAACTTTCCCCCTCGGCGCGATGGGCGTTAACGCTACCGCGTACACGACCCTCGGCATGACGGTCGTCCCCCTCACCCTAGGCAATCCAGCCGTTGGTAGCAACTCGGTGACCTTGTTGACCCCGAACGGAAACATTCTCGGCAACAACCTCAGCGACAATATCAATTGGGAGTACGAAGTCTCCAATCTCGGCGCTCCTGCCAATGCCGTCACCTACTCGGTGGCCGGTACGGTTTACGGGAGCGGGCAGGTGATTTGGCAGGAGCAAGTGTTCGGCATCGATAACCTGAACAACGAAATCTTCTTGAATTCCGCCAGTGGCGTGATCAATACTACCAACACCCCAGGCAACGGTTTTGGGCTCAATGGCTCAATCGCCCTTCCTGCGAACGCTTATACCAAGCTCCGCGTCAAGAAGCTGTTCACCCTCATCACGACGACAGGTCAAGGCACGCAATACGCTTCAGTTGGTCGAATCAATCAGAGCATCCAGACTGTTCCGGAGCCAGCCAGCATGATTGCGCTTGGACTCGGTGCTGCTGCCCTGATCCGACGCCGACGCGCTCGGTAAGAGGCGACCCTCTACTCGCCGCAAAAGCCCTCGTTTCAACAAACGGGGGCTTTTTTTGGTGTTAATACCAGGATGATTCGCAAAAAACTTCTTGGAGATTGGCACAACCTGTGCTAAACTATTACTGTTCAGGCGAGCGAGGCGCTGCGTCTGTTTGACATATTCCTGCAATAGCAGGGACATGATGAGGAAAGAGCCATGAAGAAAGTCGTTTTAATTGCCGCCCTCAGCGTTGGGGCATCCGTTGCGTTTGCACAGAACATCCAGTTCTACAACTACATTTTCTCGAGCGGCCCCCTAGCCGCTGGCCTGACCGCCAGCGTCACTTCGGGTGCATTGGCCAATGCCATCACGTTCAATACGCCGAATGCGAAGGTTGGCGACAACCTCCCTCTTCGATCCGGCTCGCTCTCCATCCAGTACGATGCGGCAGCAACTAGCAACTTGATTTACGCCAACCAGGTCGCGGTTAACCTCGCTGGTGTGATCTTCGGTACGGGACAGATCCACTTCCGAGAAGACGTTTTTGAAATTGACGCCATCGGCAACGAAATTCGACTTCTAGGATCGGCTGAGCGCATTTTCAGTGCTGGCCCAGTTGTCACATGGAACACGCTCATCACCTTTACAGGAGATCCCGTGCAGCGAATCCGAGCCAAGAAGTACTTCGACCTCACCGCTCCAGATTCCGGAACGCTTGATCTCGCTTCGGTTGGCTTCGTCAACCAGGCTCCTCAGGTCGTTCCAGAGCCAGCAACCATGACTGCTTTGGGCCTTGGCGCAGCAGCTCTTCTGCGACGTCGCCGCAAGGCCTAATCCGGTTTTCCGGCTCAGCCTCGCTAAATCAGCTCATCTTTTGAAGGTGAGCTGATTTTCATTTTAACCCCTGGTAGTTCGGCTAGAAGTCGGCGTTTTCCCAGTGCAGGACCCCGCAAAACCTAGCAGAATCTGAAATTCAGTCGCATACTGAAAGAGTCGGGGGTGATGAGTCTCCACAGTTCAGGTAGAGCAAATATGAATCGTTTTAGATCTAGTCTCGTTCTCGCTGGCGTTGTTTTGGCTGGCGTAGCTAACGCACAAATTTTAATCACTAACGCGCTGTTCTCGGCGAGCAACAACTTGGGCGTGGGGGCATCAACCACCATTCTCGGTAACGCGATC
>JAYUVF010000038.1:0-5965 GCA_043754215.1 Chthonomonas sp.
CCAACTGGCACGGCGAGCGGAAGTATCCGCGCTATCAGATATATTCGGTGGAGCAGCTGCTGGAGAAGGGGGTTCGCGCCGAGGTTCCCGAGCGCCTGAGCGCTTATGAGGGTGTTGGCAAAAAGGTGGAGGACACGCAGATGGGGTTGGAGATTTGAGCCAGGAATGGCTCCCAGGTCTCGAACCGGGGGATTCGGTTGAGTCGAGGGTGTTGCTTGGGCTCATCTATCGGTGGCGGAAAGAGAACCTACGTGATACATCCGAGCGTGACCTACTACTTCTAGCCTGCTGCCTGATCGTCGCTTCTAGCACTGAATTGTTTGACGCTCAGACTCAGGCGGCATTTGCGGAAGCTTGCAAAGGAATGGAATCGGGGGGCGAACAATGGTTCGACTACTCCATCTGGGCGATTTTGGAAGCAATTGTCACAGACTCCCCGGCGCGGGATGGGCGCATGGATAGGCTGTACGTCCTGTTGGATTTCCACGACTCGGCATTGAGATTGTGGTTCCATCGCGTAGCCTGGATGCTCCGACCTCTGCTTGATCGCCATCTGGCTGCCCCGTACTTGCTGCAGAACATTGCGGACAAAATCGGATACGTCCAGCAATCAGCGGGTCTGCTTGCCAACATGTATGAAGACCGAGAGGAACTGGAGGCGGTTGTAAGCTCATACGAGCCGACGGCGATGGCTGATCAATATGCACGGACGGTGAAAAACATTGAAGGTGTCGGTTGGTACGCCTGCGGCACTTCCTTGTGGCGTGAGGAGCGCCGTGCCTGGCAGCTGGTTTGGGCTGAGGCTTCGGCTCTGAGATTCTAGCGCCCATTTGCTCTGTGGGTATTATTGACTGTAGGGTCGAAACTCCGGTTCCTGAGAGTAACCAACCTCTCCGCTCCCAGAAAGAGGCCGAATGAGGCCCTGCCGCTTGTCACCATTCCCAGGGGTAACCGCTCAGGATGGCTTCGCGGACTTTGCGGGAGAAGTCGGCCGGGGAGTAGCGTTGGTTGAGGTAGTGCATCACTTCGTCCTTGCCGACAATCTCGATCTCGCCGCTCTTTTGCAGGACGGCCCAGATTTCGTATACATCGCCGTTGGCTTCGATCACGGCGACGTCCGCCTCTAATCGGTCGGGGTGTTGACGCCTGATGGCGGCTTCGGCTTGAAAGGTGTGCACTCTTGAGGGAAAGGATACTTCAGTAGCGAAGGGACGGAAGGGATTCGGAGTTCTTGACTGATTTAAGATTTTAGATTTCAGATTTCAGATTTGTCGGAGGCGCACTTGCTGTGAGCTGGCTTTGGGCGGTTTCTCCCCCCTGGCCCCCCTCATGCACGTTGACGCCTGACGGCGACAACTGTGAATGAGGGGGGAATCGGAAAGCAAAGCGGCCCCGCGCTTTTGCACGGGGCCACTTGAGGAGGGAAGGGCTTGGTCAGTTCTTGACGAGCTCTTTCTTCTTTTTCTTCTCGTCGTCGCCGGGGGAGCGCTTGCGGAAGACCACCTTGGTGGCGTCTTCGGGATCGATCTCGGCGAGGATGTGGTCGCCTTCGCTGAACTTCCCGAGTAGGAAGTCTTCGCTGAGCGGGTCTTCGATGAACCGTTGGACGGCGCGTCGGAGTGGGCGGGCGCCCATGTTCGGGTCGTAGCCCGAGGACACGAGCAGGTCCTTGACCGCTTCGCTGAGTTCGATGACGATACCAAGCTCCTTGGCTTGCTCGTTCACGCGGCGCAGATAGAGTTCGGCGACCTGGAGAATCTCTTCGCGTCGCAGGTGCTCGAACACGATGACTTCATCAACGCGGTTCAAGAACTCGGGACGGAATAGCTTCTTCATCTCGTCCAGCATTCGGCTCTTCATCGCCTCGTAGACCTTTGGATCGTTCGGATCGTCTTTCTTATCCTTGAACCCGAGGCCCTTGTCGAGTTCGATGGGTCGAACGCCGACGTTGGAAGTCATGATGATGAGCGTGTTGCGGAAGTCCACCTGTCGGCCCTGGCTGTCGGTCAAGTGACCGTCTTCCAAGACTTGCAGAAGGATGTTGAACACTTCCGGATGCGCCTTTTCGATTTCGTCGAGGAGAACCACGCAATAGGGGTTCCTTCGGACTTGCTCCGTGAGCTGCCCGCCCTCATCGTAACCGACATAGCCCGGAGGGGCTCCGACCAAACGGCTGACCGCGAATCGCTCCATGTATTCCGACATGTCGATTCGGACGATGTTGGAGTCCTTCTCGTAAAGGTATCCCGCGAGGGCCTTGGCGAGCTCGGTTTTTCCAACGCCGGTGGGGCCGAGGAAGATGAAGCTGCCCATGGGTCGCTTCGGATCCTTGAGGCCGCTTCGGCTTCGGCGGATGGCACGGCTGACCGCGCTGACGGCGGAGTGCTGGCCAACGATTCGCTTGTGGAGGTCGTCTTCCATCTTGAGGAGCTTTTCGGATTCGGTGGCGACGAGTCGCATCACCGGGATGCCGGTCCAGCTCTGGACAATGAGAGCGATTTCTTCTTCGCCGACGGTTGGATCGGGCTTTAGCTCGGCTTCCCAAGCTTCTTCGCGAGTCGCAATGCTGTCGTCGAGCTCGTCCATGGTCTTCTGAAGTTCAGCGACCTTGGTTTCGTCCTCGGACTTGTTGCGTCGGGAGAGGTGCTCCATCTCGGACTTGAGCTTGCTGAGGCGGACCTTATCGGCTCGCACGTCGGCAGGCGGCATGCTGAGCTGAAGACGAACGCGGCTGGCGGCCTCGTCGATCAAGTCAATTGCCTTGTCGGGGAGAGTTCGATCGGTGATGTACCGGGAGGAGAGGGAGACGGCGGCGACCAGCGCAGCGTCGGTGATTTCGACGTTGTGATGGGCTTCGTATCGCTCTCGCAGACCCTTGAGGATGTCGACCGCTTCGTCTTGGTTCGGTTCTCGAACCTTGACGGATTGGAAGCGTCGCTCGAGGGCGGCGTCCTTCTCAATGTACTTGCGGAACTCGTCCTGGGTGGTTGCGCCAATGCACTGGAGTTCGCCACGGGCCAGCGCGGGCTTCATGATGTTGCTCGCGTCGATGGCGCCTTCAGCGGCTCCGGCTCCGACGAGGGTGTGAAGTTCGTCCACGAACAGGATCACTTGGCCCTCGCTACGTCGGACTTCCTCCATGACCTTCTTCATGCGCTCTTCGAATTCGCCTCGGTACTTGGTGCCGGCGACGAGGCCAGCGAGATCAAGGGAGATGAGGCGCTTGTCTTTAAGAAGGTTAGGCACGTCGCCTTGGACGATGCGCAGGGCGAGGCCTTCGGCGATTGCCGTCTTACCTACGCCGGGGTCGCCGATCAGACACGGGTTGTTCTTGGTTCGGCGGGAAAGGATTTGCATCACGCGCTCAATTTCTTGAGTGCGTCCAACGACTGGGTCGAGCTTGCCTTCACGAGCAAGTTCGGTCAGATCGCGGCCGAACTCATCGAGCGTGGCGGTCTTGACTTGGTTTGCGTTGGTGTTGCTTCGGGTGCTGCTGGAGCCGGTACTTTTGCTGCTGGATTCGTTGTCCTGGAGGGCTCCGACTTCGCGACGGGCGCGCTCGAGGTCAACGCCGAGCTTGGCGAGGACGCGGCCGGCAAGGCCGTCGCCTTCGCGGATGAGGCCGAGGAGCAGGTGCTCCGTGCCGATGTAGTTGTTGTTGAGGTTGCGCGCCTCGTCGTAGGCAAGGTCAATGACTCGCTTGGCGCGGGGCGTCAAGGTCATGTCCTGCGACGGGCGGGCATCTCCGCGGGGAAGCTGCTTTTCGACTTCAGCCCGGATGCGGCTGAGCGAGACGCCGAGTCGTTCGAGGACCCGTGCGGCGACGCTATCCGACTCGCGGACTAGGCCGAGGAGCAGATGCTCCGTCGATACGTAGCCCTCTCCAAATTTCTGCGCTTCTTCCTGCGCATAGAAGACGACCTTTCGAGCTCTTTCAGTAAAACGTTGCCACATTTTGTTTTTCAGCCTCCTGCTGACCTATTCGGTTCCTACCTGTATAGACCACCTGGAGTTCGTAAGCGGTTCTACGTATGGGTACCAAGACCCGTTTGAAGCCGGAACTCCGGTCCCGTCACGTTTACCAGTAAGTCTACCTAGCGGTTCTTGATGCCGTAATCGGGATATCGGCACGTTCGTTGGATCGCTTCAGCCCTTATTATTGCGGGTTTGTTTCTTTGGGGCTGGTTGAACCGTATTAACGAATAGAATGCAAAGCGCGTGGAAGGTAGGGCTGTTGATCGTGGGGTTTGTGGGGTGCTTTGTCGCCGCCTTCGCCGTGCTTGGAAAGAGCATGTTTGCCGAGCCTGTGGACCTCTACAAGGCAACCTTTAAGGATGCGGGTGGGGTGACGGTGGGCGCGCCGGTGAATCTTTCGGGGGTTCGCGTGGGGCGGGTTTCTTCGGTTTCGCTCGCGGCTCCGGGGCAGGCGGTGCTTGAGCTGGAAGTGAAGGAGGGGACAGGGATTCCGATCGGGACGAAGGCGACGATTGCCGGCTCACTGATCGGGATCGGTGATCGGCCCATCGAATTGGTACCGCCTGAAGTGGTGGGCGAGATGGCTAAGCCCGGCGATACATTGCTGGGATCGAGCCAGAGTGCCTTGGCTTCTTTTGCGCCCGAGAGTGAAGAAACTTTGAAGGCGCTGAATGCGACTTTGAAGGCGACACAGGGCCTGCTGGAGGATCAGCAGATGCGAAATCGGCTCGGAGAGCTGCTGGATTCAAGCAACAAGACGATCACGGAATTTGGGCTGCTGGCGGGGCAGATCAATAAGGTTGTTCTGACCAATCAAGGGCAGGTGCAGGTGGCGCTGGTCAAAGCGGTTGCGATGATGGAAGATTTGCAAGTTGCGACTAAGGCTATCGCGCGGATTGCGGGGGATGGAAAGTTGGAAGGCCAGATGTCGGGGCTGATTGAGGAGATGAACAAGACTCTTCAGCAGAGCAATGGGCTAGTGGCGGACTTGCGCAAGACGGTGAATGATCCTGAATTGCAAGGGCCGATGAAGGAGATTTTGGCGAATACGCAGACCATGTCGGCTTCCGGTACGAAGATCGCGGCGAATGCTGAGGTGATGTCGAAGAACGGCATTGAGGTCAGCGCGAAAGCGGTGGATGTGATGGAGAAGGCCAGCAAGTTGGCCGACGAGCTGAGCGAAGTCCTCAAGAAATTTGATAAGGCGCTTGGCGGCGTGGCGGGTATTGCCTCTGGTGGAAAGGGGGTTGGAAAGATCGATACGGATGTTACGGTGACGCGTGAGTCGTCGCCTGGTCGTTTCCGGAGTGACTTCAGTGCTTCGATGGCGATGGGGGCTGAGCGGTATCACTTGGGGCTGTACGACGCCTTTGAGAGCAACAAGTTGATTGCCCAAATTGGTCGACCTTTGGGCACCCGCGGGGAATTCCGCTACGGAATCTATGCAAGCAAGCCGGGGGTCGGGGTAGAATATCTAGTCGCGCCCGGAGTCTCGCTTCGAGGCGATCTGTTCGACGTCAATCAGCCCCGGCTGGATTTTCGAGCGAAGTTTGACTTCAACCGAAACATTAGCGGGTGGCTTGGAATCGAGCGGATTTTTGATGATCCGGCCCCTGCTATCGGGATCGGCATCAGACGCTAAAGAGGATTTGCCGCAATGAAGATCATTTTGAAGCAGACAGTGCCGAAACTCGGAAAATCCGGTCAAGTGGTGACCGTGAAGGACGGCTACGCTCGCAATTACTTGTTCCCCAAGGGACTTGCCACGCTCGCCGAGCGCGGACAGGTTCAGGCTCTCGAGCGACGAGCCGAGCGCATGGCCGCCAAGCTTTCTGAAACCCGGAATGCAGCTGACGCGATGCAAGAGAAGATTAACGGCATGACCGTCAAGATCGAAGGCAAAGTGGGCCGCGATCACGGAAAGCTCTTTGGTGCCGTCACCTCGCAAGACATCGCTGATGCGATCAAGGCGCAACTTAAGGTTGAGCTT
>JAYUVF010000039.1:0-11593 GCA_043754215.1 Chthonomonas sp.
GTAGATGGCACGCTCGTCAATACGATTCCAATGATCGTTGCTGGTCTTGGCGATGCTTTCGAGCATTTCACCGGCGATCGCCCTGATGATGCATTCATCAAATCTTTGATCGGCACCCCCCTCACCGCTCAGATGATGATGTTTGGAATGGATAGGTCCTCGAGCACAACTTTGGAATCCAGAGTCCGTTTCACGATGGATCGTTACGTTGCCCATGCTGGCAAAATCATTTCGCTGGAGCCTGCCGAGCGGGCATTTCGAGCGGTGGTAGATGCGGGAATTCCGTGCGGCCTGGTTACCAGTCGAAACCGTGACGAACTCACCTGGATTTTAGGTGAATTTCCTCAGTTTCAAGGTGCTCAGGTCACGGTATCTGCGTCAGAAGTCACTCACCCCAAGCCGCATGCAGAGCCGGTCACCCGCGCCTGCCAACTCCTCGGGGTCGAACCCAACGATGTTTGCTTTATTGGCGACGCCATTCACGATGTAGAAAGTGCGCATGCTGCCGGATCCTATTCCGCGGCAGTTGCTTACGGCGCAATGTCCGAGTCGGCTCTCGCCCAGTCCAATCCTAACGAATTATTACTCACTCCATCCGACCTAGAAATCTGGGTCGAACAGACAATTTTAAAGAAAGAACCATGTTATTCGACAATTCCAAGCGTATCAAGCCCGTAGCTCCGAAAGCAGCAAAGCCTGCTGAGACGGCACCCCCAACTCCCGCTCCAGTTCAGGCTCCGGCCCAGGAGGCGAGAGCAGAGTCTGCAGAGGCAACTCGGCGTGGGCCGGGTCGTCCGCGTAAGCACCCCGTCGTGGCCGCGGACCCTGAAGCCCCCAAGCGAGGACCGGGACGGCCACGTAAACCCGTGGACGAGGCGGCCGCAAATGAGCCGAAGCGCGGACGCGGGCGACCTCGAAAAGAGCCTGCGCCGGTAGAAGCGCAGCCTACCCGTGGTCGAGGTCGACCGCGTAAAGAGGATTCTGAACAGCAGTCCACTCCAACACCGGAATATCGCCCAGCGCGTCCGCGTCGTAATGAGGCGCAGCCTGCGGTTGATCGCACCGAGCGAGCCGTTCCCGACCTCATGACGATGGAACTTGAAGCGGGTGAGTCTGTTCCCGTCCCGATGTTCCGAGTGCGGGGTGCCGTACCCGTCGCCCAAGTGGAAGTTGCGCAAGACTCCGAAGAGTCTGCGGTCGTCACGGATCGACCGGCCCGAGGCCGAGATCGAGATCGCAACCGAAATCGGGGTCGAAAGGACCTGCTGACTAGCGAAAATGATGCCCCGGCGGTTCAAGTTCGCGAGCCCAGAGCCAAGCCGGCTCCGGTCAAGCCAGAACCTCCGGTCGTCGCACCGCGTGAGTACGTCAAGATCCCCGCCGATGCGCCTCAAGTGTTCTTGCGCGACGGCAATCCGACGTTAGTTCGAGACGGCAAGGTTTTCCCGCCGATCTTCTTCTTCGGCAATGCTTCTGACGAAAAGCGACTAGAGACCGTGCTTGAGGAAATCAAGTACGCGAGCGAGTCGGGCATCGGGGTCATCGTTCATTACGTTGACTTGGAGGTCAACCGGGATGGGGACGCTGATGCTTCCGTGCAGTTCGCGGCTTTCTTGTTGAACAAGACCTTGGAGGTCGCTCCCGACGCTCAAGTCTTATTCCGCTTGGTGTTTACCGCTGCGCAAGGTTGGGAAACAACTTATCCGAAGGCGAAGTACGTGGCAGAGAGCGGCGGACTTGGAGACCCGAGCGTCTGCGATGATATTTTCTGGGGGGATGCTGAGCACTGCCTTGAGGACTTCGTAGCGAAGATGCGGCTGTTGCCGAACCGCGAGCACGTGATGGGCGTTCATCTGGAGCGCGGAGAGTGGTTCTTCGCCGCCGGATGGGGCTACGATACATCCCCGGCTGCCCAATTGGAATTCCGCGAGTGGGTTCGAATGCGCTACCGCAACGACAACGTCGCTCTCTGCGCCAGTTGGTTCGATGGACAAGCCCAGTTCGAGACGCTGAGCGTGCCCGAATACCGAGGGGAGACCCGCAGCGGGGAAGAGTTCGTTCGAACGGGACGGAAAGCTCGCCGGTGGGTGGATTATCACCTTTTCCTAAGCGACATCACGGTGGAGCGCATCGGCAAGCTCGCCCATGTCGCCAAGAAGGCAAGCGATGGCTACTTCCTTGTCGGTGTCAGCTACGGTTACACGTTCGAGTGGAGCCACCCAGCTAGTGGTCACCTCTCTCTCGGCAAGCTCTTGCGCAATCCTGAGGTCGACTTCATCGCGGGGCCGCCGAGCTACAAGAATCGCGAGCCGGGCGGGACCTGCCCGTTCCCGGGACCAATCGATAGCTTTGCCCTGAATGGCAAGCTGTACATCAGCGAAGAGGACTTCAAGACTCCGATCACCGCGAAGCACGAGCCGGATGATTTTAACCCGGTGATGAAAACGCCCCAGTCTTTGGAAACCGTGCACTGGCGTGGTTACGGGGCGGCGGCGGCGCACGCTGGAGGCATCTGCTGGATGGACCTCTGGGGCAATGGCTGGCTCAAATCAACCGGAATTTGGGATCGCGCGGCGCAGATTCGCAAGGCTCTCATCAATCGCATGGCGGTTCCACTCGGCGATCCCGACGTGGCGGTGTTCATTGACGAGCGTTCGTTGGCGTACTTGGTTGACCAAAAGGCATTCGCATTGCTGGTACAAAATGTTCGCGAGTCCATCCTCAGATCGGGTCTGAGCGCAGGGTTTTATCTCCTGAGCGACCTCGCCCACCGAGAGCAGTTCCCTGAGGCGAAGGTTTATGTTTTCCTGAACGCTTGGGACATTCGACCCGAAGTGCGAAGTGCGATCAAGACGCGCCTCCAGCGTGACAACAAGGTGTTGTTCTGGATGTATGCGGCGGGCCTGTTTGACGCCGGTCGAGATGCATTAGAGCGGGTACGCGAAGTCACGGGCATCGCTCTGAAGCGGCAGCCATTCGCGAGCCGCAGCGGAACCCATATCGTCCACAAAAAGCACCCGCTTTGCGAGCCTCTTCCCGAGAAGATGCTCAGCAGCGGTGGCGAACTCGAGCCCAGCTATTTCGCCATTCCCGAAGACGGCATGGTGCTTGGCGAGTACTCCGCGACCGGATTGCCGAGCTTCGTCATGCGCGAATTTAAGGGCGAAACCCCCGGTCAGTCTTGGAAGAGTGTTTTCCTAGGCGAGCCGGTGGTCACGCCAGGGTTCTTCCGTGCGCTCGGCCAAATGGCAGGAGCCCACGTCTGGAATTACCACGAAGATTTGGTCCACGCCAGGGCGCCGTTCGTCACGTTGCATTGCAACGGAAGCGGATCACGTACCTTGGCTCTTCCGGATAAGGCGGCGGCTTACAATCTTCAGCGTGAAGAGTGGGCCACGATTGAGGGTGCCCAGTTTAGGTTCTCCGCAATTGACGGCCAGACTCAATCGTTCTTGATCGGTTTGAAGAGCGAGATTGAGGCGATTCTTAAGGCCCCGACCGAAGACCTGTTGAAGGTCGACGAGCTCCCAGAGCGGCCCGAGAATACAGTTCACCCAGACGATATCCACTTTGACGTGGCGATCATGAAGGTGGACGATTGGGTGGAAGAAGGCTGGACCGAAGAGATGGCAACTGACCTTGTGTTCCGTCCCTCGGTGATGGAAGAGCAGGCCACTGAGGCGGAAGAATCTACTGACGCCAGCGCTGAAGAGCGTCGGGAGAGGCATCGCGGCCGCCGTCGACGTGGGCGACGACTGGATGGATCGAGTGACCGCAAGCCAGCCCCGACCAGCGATTTTGATATCTCGGAGATGAATGTTGTCTTTAGAAAACGAGACTAAGCCGTTCCGAAGCGGAATGGTCGCGCTCGTGGGGAAGCCGAACACTGGCAAGAGCACTTTGACCAACCTCCTGGTGGGTCAGAAAGTGAGCATTGTCAGCGATAAAGCGCAGACCACCCGTCACCGTGTCTTAGGCATCGTCACGGAGGCCGACTATCAACTCATCCTGATCGACACACCCGGTGTCCACAAAGCCCACACTCACCTTGGCAAGCTCTTGAACGAGACGGCGCAGGGGAGCATGGATGGAGCCGATGCTCTCATCGTGATGGTGGATGCCTCGCGCAAGCCGGACAAAGATGAGGAAGCGCTCGCCGAGATGCTGCGTCAGCAGAATTGGATAGAAGCGGATGGCAGAGCAAAGCCAAACGTGATTCTATGTCTGAACAAGATGGACTTGTTGCGGGCGGTGGACGTTCAGGACCATTACGAGCGGTTCGGGAAGCTCTTCGGTACCGACCGAATCATGATGACGAGTCTGACCAAGACTCGCAATGTGGACAAGCTTGTCGAAATGATCTTGGAGCACTTGCCGGATGGCCCGATGCTTTATCCCGAAGATGAAGTGACAGACCAACCGATGCGTCGTCTAGCCTCGGAATTGGTCCGGGAGAAGGCATTACGCCTAACTCGGGAAGAGGTGCCTCACGCCTTGGCCGCGATCGTCGACGACTGGACCGACGAGCCGAAAGTGGTGCGGATTCTAGTTTCCCTGGTGGTCGAAAAGGATGGTCAGAAAGCAATTCTCATCGGCAAACGAGGGGAGATGCTCAAGCGAATCGGCACGGAGGCGAGGGCCGAGATTGAAGCGATCGTGGGCAAACCCGTCTTTCTCGAACTCTTCGTGAAGGTCCGGACGGAGTGGCGACAAAACCCGCGAATGCTGAAAGAACTGGATTACTTGGACTAGACCGGATTTTCGCACCAAGCCCGCCACATCGTCCGGTATGCGTCCTCGATAGCAGTCACATGCGCAGAAAGGTTGCAAGGATCGGATCGTAGGAGCAAGTCTCGTAGCGCGGGGCGGTTCGCAAGATTTTCTTTGCGGGCGTTCAGCAAGTCCACCGCGATTTCGGCGTATTCTTCGACCGTAGTTGCAATCCATTGGTCTAGACCGACATGCTTTAAGATACTGGCACTCACCCTCGAGCGGTGGTCTGTCCCCAGCAGTGTTACAACGGGGACGCCCATGGATAGCGCTTCAAAGGTGGTCGTCGTGCCGTTGTATGGAAATGGATCCAACGCGATGTCTAACTGACCATACGCAAGTTGGCTCTCCTCATAACTCAAGATGAAAGGTAGCAAATCGAATCGGTCAGGATCCCCCCCAGCCCTCTCCAAGACTTCGCGCATCTTTGCCAATTTGAACAGCCTCAGGGGTTCAGAGGTGGGGAGGTGGCATTTGGTGATGAGGCGCACTTCGGGTTGCAACTGGTGAATCTTTGCCCAAGCTCGAAGCGTGCTATCGGATACCTTTATGAGGTTGTTGAACGTCCCGGCGGTAGGCACGTCCGGTAACACGCTACTCAGCGCTGGCAACTCCGTGATCCGCTCGTACCCGAGGAAACACCGGTCGAGGCGGTACAGACGTTCACTAGCCAACTCCTCTGCTCCCTCAGGATCGGTGATGCCATCAACAATGCGATAGTTGATTCGTGATAGACCCGTAGTCGCGGCATAGCCAACATAGGACACCTGGACCGGAGCGGGTCGTAAGGCCAGCATTGCAGTCAAGCTACCGGTTGTGTGCCCCGCAAAGTCAACGAGGATGTCGATCTTATCGGATTTGATTTTCTCCGCAACTGCGACCGGGGAGAGGTCTCTTATGAAACGGTGTTTTTCTGAAGCCGCAATAAATCGTTCAGTCACACTGTCGGGGGAGTTTCCTATGTACAGCGTTACTTCAACCTCATCCGGATCGTGCATCTCTATCCAGCCCAGATTGAAATTTGCGACGACATGGGCTTTAAAATCTGGTGAGAGGTAGCCGATCCGCAGTTTGCGATCCGCATTTCGATTGTTGGAGAACTGGGGCCATTTTGGCGCGATGCTGGTCTCAACCATTTGTCCAAACTCAAAGTGAAGTTTCGCCAAATCTAACGGGTCCAGCGCATCGTTGTAAAGCGACGTGAAGGCTTGGCACCGACGGTTGTCGATACTTGCAGGTTCGATTTCAACAAGGCGCCCGATCAACCGCTCAACAAATGCAGATTCGCCGAATGATTGGAAAAGTGGGCTGAGCAGGTTTAGCGTATCCGAGAGCACCTGCGCATCGTCTTCAGTGAGGATGAGCTCCTCCAGAACCTGAATTGCGAGGGCTATATTGTCATCGTTTGCGCCGGCTCGGAACCCTATGGACAGCAATGGAAGGTCTTCGGGAAAGAGTTTTAGCCCATCGGCAACTGCGGCGAGGACATCATTTGTCCGGCCTTGAGACTGCAACCACGCAGCCAAATGCCGGTGCCCGAGCGGGGAAAGAGTGCTTGTGGTCGCTGCACGTCGAAAGAAGAGTTCCGCATCAGCCGTGTGCTGAGCCTGATCGGCAAGCCTAGCCCGAAAGAGCAAAAGAACAACGTCGTCTGGATTGACCTCAACGAGCTTATCGCACAGGCTTATAGCCCCAGCATAGTCTCCTGAAAGCACCAGCCGCTGCACTTTCTGCATCGCCGAGGAATCCACCGAAGAGAGCTGCGCCATTCTGGATTACGCCTTGCTCGCGCAGTAGTCCCGCCACGCTTTGTCCATGAACGCCGCCATCTTCTTCGAGTAAGCGTCAGAGTCCATGACCGGGGAGGCGAAGATTTTCTCGCGGAGGGCTTTTCGTCCGGCTCGGATGGATTTGATATCAGCGGCCATCTTTTGGGACAGCGCAACGAACTCTTCTTGAGTCATGGCTACCCATTCCGGGAATCCAGCGTTGATGAGGAGGGAACTGCTGACCCGCTTTCGGTGCACATCACCCTGAAGGGTCATCACTGGCACGCCCATGAGTAGCGATTCCATCGTGGTGGTCGTCCCGTTGTACGGGAAGGTGTCGAGGGTGATGTCAATCTCCTTGTACATCGCTTGGTGGGCCACGACTTCATCTTGGGGCTCCAAGATTCGAACTCGGTCGGCGATGCCTTCGTTGTCGAACCAGCCCAGAACCGCCTTTCGAATTGGGGGGTGACGAAGGCCTAGCGCCTTCAGAACCAGGACGGACCCCGGATTCGCCTTTACGACGTCGGACCAGAGCTTGACCGTGCTGGGGTTAATCTTCAGGTGATTATTGAACGAGCCGAATGTGACGGGACGGTCCTCGATCTCGGCGACGTCCGGAAGCGGGTCTAGCACTCCGTAGCAGAGGAAGCAACCGTCGAGAGTGACCAGTTTTTCAGCATAGTGCACTTGACTGCCCTCGGGGTCAGTGATTCCATCTGAAATCCGGTAATCAATACGATCGAGACCGATGGAGTGAGCATAGCCGATGGCCGAGACGATAATCGGCGCAGGCTTGACGGCAAGCACGTCCGGTCGCCCGCCGATGGTCAGGCCGTTAAGATCGAACAGAATGTCGATTCCGTCGTTGTAGATCACGTTCACCAGCGACTGGATCTTTGAGGCGTGCACAACCTTGAACGTAGAGAACTCCTCGTACATGTCGCTGATGTCATCGCGCGCACCCATGGCGAGGTAGCAATAAATCTCGAACCGATCTTTGTCGAGTTTGCTGAGCCACTCTTTAACGAAGAACGACACGGAGTGTCGGCGCAAGTCGCTAGACATAAACCCAATACGGATCTTTCGTTCGGGGTCGGCTTTGTTGATGTAGCGGCGGGTCGCTGGTAGTCCCGAAGCGATCTTCTGGCCTAGTTCAAAGTGCACCGCGTCGACGTCCTCCTCGCTGATCTGATCAGAGTAAAGGGAGTCGCTGCATACCACTCGCCAGAAGTGGGGGCGGTCGTACTTTGCCAGTGCTTCGCGGAGGAATTTGAAACCGCGTTCGAAGTCTTGGTCGCGCAGGTACGTGTACAAATTCATCGTAAGCTGCTCGTCGTGAGGCACGATCGCGTGCGCCTTCGAGGCCCACTCGATGGCCTCATCGAACCGCCCCAGCATGCTCATCACGTGCCCGATGTTCAGCATCGCATCGGTGTAATTCGGGTTAATTTCTACGGCCCTGAAGAGCTCAACTAGGGACTGCTCGTGCTCGTTGACCCTTGTGTAATAAGCGCCCAGGTTGCAATAGAACACTGAGTTATTGGGTTCGAGCTCGATAGATTTAAGAAGGTGGGGAAGCGCTTCGTTGGCCCGATCCATGTTCATCAGGATCATCGCCAGGCTATGAACCGCCTTCGCCTTGTTGGGATTTTCCTCGACCAGTTTCACCAGCATCTCATGAGCTTTTTCGCGATGGTCGTTCGCAAAGAGCTGAAGCGCGTGCTCGATGGCTTGGTCTGCAAGGGTAATCACACAGCTATTTTGGCCCAATCGTCGGTGGGCGTTATGGCTGGCTAGGAAATACAGTAGCGGTGCCAGGCATTTCGAACTTCTTGGGCAAAGTTCTTCGCGTACTCGACGCCGTTCGTGAGACCGGAACTTTGTACCTGTTCCCGAAGAGCTTCTCGGGCAATTAGGTCGGGACTGTCGGCGTGGTGCACCTTCACGGCGTTCGTTAGGAACGACTCAGGGGTATTCGCGTGCCAATTTGGTTTGCTCAGCGCGGATAGTAAGGACACCCCCACCCGCGAGCGATGTGATGGGCCGGAGAGGCTGAGTACGGGAACGCCCATCAAAAGGGCGTCCATCGTCGTGGTCGCGCCATTGAAGGGGAAGGTGTCAAGCACGGCGTCAATAGAGTTGTACGCAGCCATGTACTGAGAGTAGTTTCGAACGCCCGTAAAGAGGACGCAGCGGTCCGAAACCCCAGCCGCGACGAAAAGACTCCTCACTCGCTCGAGTTCGGACGTGCGACTAAACTCGGGGCAGCCACAATGCAAGGTCGAACCAGGGGTGGCGCGAAGAACCGATGCCCAAAGTTCGACACTGGCAACGTTGATCTTCTTTGCGTTACACGCAACTCCCCACCGGAAACCCGCTGTCGGCGTAGTCTTTGCGGTGATGTTCGGAATGGTCTCCACTGGGGCGTAGCAGAGAAATGGATTAGGGAGCCGGATAGGATTTGCCCAAACGGTGGCGCCCATTGGAGCGGCAATCTCATCGGTGAATTCCCCATCCACCCGTGCCAGATGCAATGAAGCTGGGTAGCCAATCGCAGACAGGACTACCGGAGATGGTCGCATGGCCAGAATTTCGGGTCTGCCGCCAACGGTGTATCCCGCGAGGTCAATAAGGACGTCGATTCCGTCCGCCATGATTTGTGATGCGAGCGCGGTCGCTTTTTGACCCGCCGAGGGACGCCAACGACCCATCGTTTTGAAACGCTCCGTGACCTCGTCCTCCAGATGGTTCAGGGAGTAGAACGTCAGAGGGAATTGTTCACCGTCCCAGTGCTTTAAGAAGCTCACCGAAAACGACGCAACGGGGTGGCTGCGGAAGTCGGGTGACAGGAAACCGACCTTCAAAGTTCGCTCTGGATCGCGCGAGCCGGAGTAGCGTCGAGTTGGAGCAATGTTCTTCGCGAGGCGTTCTCCGACCTCCTGATGAACGGCGGTTATCTCGGCTTCGCTGAGGCTCGATAGGTAAAGCGATTCCGCGGCTGCCGCCCTCACAGTTGCCAATCCGGGCTGTGCCAAAGCGGTTTCATGCAACTCGCGCCACGCTTTTAGGTCATCTTTTGTCCGATCGCACAGAAACAAATTAACTGCTGCCGCCGATGAGTTGGGTTCGAGAGCGAGCGCACTTCGCGCGGCCTCCGCTCCTTGGTCCCCAAGGTCCAGGGCGAGGCAAATTTGCGAAAAATTCAGGCAGGCGTCGTAGGAGACATCTTGAGCCGTGACAAACGGAAGCAATACCGCGTAAGCGGCAGATGTCTCGCCGGTTTGGTGCAGCGCCAGCGCGAGCGCCGACGCCGTCGCGACCGATGTGTTGTCAGCATCAAGTGCAGTTGTGAGCTCGATGATCGCCTCGGCGGGTTTTCCCAGCTCTATTAAAATCTGTCCGAGCACGAGCCTCAGAGCTGGATCACCAGGAGCGCGGGAAACGGCACCGCGGAGGAGGGCAACCGCCCCATCGCCGTCTCCCAGTCCCAATTTGCGCTTCGCGGTTTCCACCACTCTCGCCGAGGCTTCGTCCATGTCCCAGATTATGGGCGCGGCAGTTGGCTAAAATGAGCCGTGCTACGCGTGGTGATGCTGTCTTGGGAATACCCGCCGAGAATTGTTGGCGGAATCAGCCCCCACGTTTACGATCTCTCAAAGGAACTTGTAAAGCTGGGCATCGAGGTCCATGTGGTGACCAAAAACACGCCACTGGCGCCCGATGAGGAGATCGAACCGAGCGGCGTCCACGTTCACCGCGTCCACCTCGAGAGGGAACCGGACAATTTTGTCCACGAAATTCAGCTGCTGAACAAAGCCACCGACCTGCGCGTGCGGCGATTGCTGGAAGACTGGCGGCCGGGTGGGCAGCCGACCATTTTTCATGCCCACGACTGGCTCTCGCTTGAATCGGCGCGCGAACTGAAGTACGAATACCAACTGCCCGTAGTCGCCACGGTCCACGCAACCGAGGAAGGGCGCAACGGCGGCATCTTCACGCCGATGCAAAAGTACATCCACGAGATGGAATATTGGCTGACCTATGAAGCGTGGCGCGTGATCGTTTGCTCCGATTTCATGAAGGGTCAGGTGGAGCGGTCGTTCTCGGTTCCGGGCGACAAGATTGATGTCATTTTCAACGGCGTCGAGGCGCCGAAGTTCGAATTCGAGTGGTCGGAAGCCGACCGCATGGCTTGGCGCAACAAGTTGGCGTTGCCAAAAGAGAAGATCGTCATGTACGTGGGGCGGTTCGTGCGCGAAAAGGGGATTCAGCTTCTCTTGAACAGCGCAAGCACGATCCTCGCGGTCGAGCCGAACACCAAATTTGTCATCGTCGGCGGCGGGAACCGGGAGCGGTTTGAGAAATTTGTACGCTGGTATGGGCTTCAGGACAAGGTGCTTTTCACCGGCTTCATGGCGAATCGGTCGCTGCACCAGCTTTTCCGATGCGCCGATGTGGCGGTGTTCCCGAGCCTCTACGAGCCATTTGGAATCGTTGCGTTGGAGGGAATGGCGGCGGGCGCGGCGGTGGTCACGAGCGACGCGGGCGGCCTCAAGGAGGTGTGCGTCCACAATGTCACCGGCACGAACTTCTTCACCGGCGACGGGCAGTCATTGGCGTGGGCGGTGCTAAACGTTTTGCACGACCCCAAGAAGGCGCAGCGCATGAAGAAGATGGCGCGCGCTCGCTTGTATCTGGATTTCAACTGGACGGGCATCGCCGAGCAGACGCGGGACGTGTATTTCCAGGTTTGGAACGAGTTTGTGGAGAGCCACCACGCGGGGTCGTCGCTTTGGCCGGTCATGCCGGGCGCGGAGGAGCGCGCGGAGCAGGCGCACGTCAAGGAAAAGGCGGTCACCGGCGGCTTCGATCAGCGTCCAGTGCGACCCCTCGCGGTGGAGGCGCCTGCCGAGCCAGTGCGGCTCAACAAAATCACCCCGGGCTACGTCTTGGACGAGCTCGAGGACGAAGAGAAGGAGTAGCCGCGTCGTTCACTCCCGTTGGTCGTTCACTCCGGGAGTACGCCAGCGCTAAAAAAAAAGCGCAGACAA
>JAYUVF010000040.1:0-22234 GCA_043754215.1 Chthonomonas sp.
CAAGACATTTTAGATTGCCGGATAGAATGTCCTCCACGAGGCCCTTTTTTCCAGAGGCCAATTTTCACAAATTTTCGCGAACCACTTGCTTTTTTGAAAAGCTCATGTATAATTCTTTCGAGACGAGTGAGAAACGTTTCGAAAACTCATGGCATCCACGATCAAAGACATCGCAAAGCGACTGAATATCTCCATCAGTACGGTCAGCTACGCGCTGAACGACGGGCCTCGAAAGGTGCCCGAAGAGGTTAAAGCCAAGGTTCTGGCGGTCGCGAAAGAGCTAAATTACCGGCCGAGTCGAGTGGCGCGTTCCATGGTAACAGGTCGCAGCGATACCATCGGTATCGTTCCCCCCGATGTCATCGACAACATCTTTCTAAGCCCCTATCTCCACATGGCGTTGAACGGCGTGTTCAATGAAGCGGGGCGACTTCACCAGGATGTTCTGTTGTTCACGCGCTACTCCGAGAGCGAGCGAGATGAGATGGCCTCCATGATCGTGGACGGACGCGTGGACGGCGTCATCTTCATTGCGCCTCACTTCAGCGAGAGGACCATCGAACTCGCGACAAGCCTGCACTCACCGTGCGTCAGCGTCTCGGGCTTTCCCTTAGACGGGGTCCACACCTTTAGTGTCGAAAATGAGGCGGGGGTGCGCCTCGCCTTGCAACACCTCTATGATCTTGGACACCGGAAGATCGCTCATATCGCCGGTCGATTGGACATGCACGATGCCCTCGACCGCCTTCAATCCTATCAAGCATTTTTGCGAGGCAAGCGAATCACCTATCAAGAGGAGTGGGTGACGATGGGGCAGTTCACGATCGAGGGCGGCAAGCGAGCTATGAACACCCTCTTGTCCCTTCCCGATCCTCCCACCGCAGTCTTTTGCGCCAATGATGAAATGGCGATTGGAGCGCTCATGGAAGCGTACGCCCTCGGCAAGAAGGTCCCCGAAGACATCAGTATTGTCGGATTTGACGGTTCTCCCGACAGCGAACACGTCTTCCCTACCATCACTACGGTCAAGCAGCCGATCAGCGAACTCGGTGCTGCTGCGGTACGAGCGCTCCATGCGCTCATTGAAGGGCGCGAGCCCGAGGACCGATCAATTTTCCCCGCGGAGCTCATCGTTCGAGCTTCAACATCAAGTCCAATGGAGCACGTAAGTTGAAAAAGAGAAATGCGTTTACTTTAATCGAACTGCTAGTGGTCATCGCGATTATCGCGATTCTAGCGTCCATCCTATTCCCGGTCTTCGCCCAAGCGCGAACGGCTGCGAAAAAAATCGTTGCGTCGTCCAACATGAAGCAACTTCTGCTGGGGGTCACCCTCTATGTCGGCGACAACGACGACACCTACATGAAGCGAGGAACCATGAACGGAAACGGTCGTTCATGGATCACCGGCAGCTGTTCAGACACGACCATGGGTTGCCCTTCTTGGGATAAGGTTATCCAGACCTACACCAAGAACTATCAAATCCTGGAGTCGGGTCTTGATCGCTCCCCGCGCAAACCTTCCAACCTGGGAGAAATTAAGCGCTCCTACCGCGTGGCCAGCAACCTCATCCGCGGCGTGGGTGGCGTCAACACGTGGGGAGGCCAAGTGGAGAACGCAGTCGTCGTCTATTCGACAAGCGCCATTCCAGCTCCTTCGAGCTCAATTTTGCTGACCTCCCAGGCGAACATTGCCCAGTTCTACACCGGAGACTATTGGATCTGGTCGGCCTTTTGGGAAGAATGGGTATGGGGCACCGGTTCTCAAAACACTTTGGCCTACGAGGATGTCAATCCGGCCCAAATCTATTCAGGAATTGACTACAAGACTGGCGGCTCTTCGAACTTTGGCTTTGCCGACGGTCATGTCAAGTCCTTCCCCAAGGGCTACATCTTCCAAGGCTATCGCCAAGCTAGAGCCTACAACACCCCGGTTGACACCACGCTCAAAGGCGTTTGCGTTGATGCCGATGACTTTGGCGGAAATGGCCCTGGCAACGATTGCCCGCTGCCAACGGAGTAAGCACCCCAGCCATGAAACAGAAATTGCCAACTTGGGTTGTCGTAGCCAGTGTTGCCTTAGTGGTGTTCATCGGAGGGTTCTTTGCCATCCGAGCGGCTTCCGGTCCTGGGGATCTTCCAGCTCCGAAGATCCGGGTCAAGGAAGCGATTCCTGAACATCTGAAGGGCAAGATGTCCCCGGAGATGGAAGCCCAAATCAAAGAACAGACTGAGAAGTACGGCGAAATCGACCCAAATGCGCCGGGACTACCGGCTGACTCGTCCACACCTCGTTAGTCGAGTTCGTCGCCTCTGGAGGGTATTTTGTCAGATCGCTCATTGTTGTCACGTCTTCTGGCTTCGGTCTTCGCCTGCCTGCTGTTTCTGCCTGCCCAAGTGCGGGCAGAAACTGAGCTTCGACTTGCAGTCTGGGATGGGGACGAAAGTCTTCGCGTCCTGTCTCAGGTCGTAGACGAGTTTGAGGCAGCCCATCCTGGGATAAACGTCCGGCTCGAAAACGTCGACTATCGTTACTTTTTCCAGCGCCTTCTCTCCCAGATCGCAGGAAACTCTGCGCCCGACGTGACGATGCTTGATCCGCAGAACATGCAAATGTTCGCGAAGCGGAAGACGCTGTTGCCGTTGGATCCACTCGTCGGTGAGACGCCTAATCTCAACTTGGACGACTACTACCAACCCATGGTAGAGGTCTTCCGGCTGGATGGATCGCTCTACGTTCTTCCCCGGGATATCGCTCCGATCGGGCTCATCTATTACAATAAGCGTCTGTTCAAAGAAGCGGGGCTACCGCTACCGGACGGTAACTGGACCTGGGATTTTGAGCCGCGTCCCGAACTCGGAGTACAGTGTTTCACCTACTCCATGAAAGCTCTTACCAAAGTAGGAGCGAACGGAAAGGTCGAGAGATGGGGGTTTGCCCCTTCCTGGACCGGAGCGTTTACGGATACGGTTGCCTTCTCGCAAGGGGCCCGATACGTTGACGATCCCGCACACTTCGACAGGCTGAACTTCACCGATCCGCGGGTGGTCAAGTCATTCGAATTCGTGGCTGACCTTGCCAACAAGCGCCATTGGATGCCCAGCCAAACCGAACTCAGTTCGGTTGTCCAAGCGACTGCGGTGGACCTGTTCATCTCCCAAAAGGTGGCGATGTACCAGTGCGGGATATGGGATGTACCCCGTGTCCGCAAATCTCTGAAGCCTGGCAGCCCTGAATTTTTCGACTGGGACATCACGATTGCGCCGGGTTATAAAGACCCGAAGACGGGCGTGGTCACCCGCGCGGCCCCGACCGGAGGTTCTGGTTACGGAATTCTTGCCTCTACTCGATATCCAAAGGAGGCTTGGCTACTAACCCAGTGGATGGCTGGCGAACCCGGCATGCGCGCCATGGCGAAGGCGGGGATCGCACAACCGGCCATACGGCGCCTCGCGCAGGGGGAGGACTGGATTCCAGGTCCGAACACCCCTATCGAGCAACGCTATCCCGCCAACGCGATCGCGACCGACCGAGCGACTGAGTATGTGGTCTTCCCACCTACAGCAGAGTACTGGACCGAAGTCAGCGGATTGGCGTTCTCCAAGACAGAGCCGATTTACCTGGGCACGTCCACCGCAAGCGCCGCCCTAAGTGAAGGGCAGCGAATTGCCACCGCGCGACTCAAGACTATCCTGAAGGAAGACAAATTGCCGCCGTTTGACTGGCGAATCGGAGCCGTAAGCGGGATTCTCATATTGTTGGCGACGGTGGGATGGGTTTATTATCCTGACCTACGGACCAGGCGAACTGCAGTTCAGCGTCAAGAGAACCGGGCCAGCATCGGCTTCCTTGCCCCGTGGATCATCGGAACCCTTCTGTTTACCGTTGGCCCAATGGTCTATTCGTTCCTGATGAGTTTCTCTAAGTGGGACATCATCCAGCCCGCTGAGTTTCGCGGATTTGGCAACTACCAAGAAGCCGTCTTTCAGGATCCTCGGTTTTGGAACAGCGTAAAGGTCACCTTTGTCTACACCGTCGTTTCCGTTCCGCTGGGCATGATCTTCGCTTTGGCACTCGCCCTGCTTTTGAATACCAAGGTCAAGGGGATGCCCGTCTATCGCACCTTCTTCTACCTGCCTGCGCTTGCCAGTGCGGTTGCCTCATCGCTTATCTGGCGCAAGATCTTTCAGCCGGAGGGTGGGTTGCTGAACACGGTGCTCTTTGGATCTGACTCGAGCCAAGACTTCTTCGGCCTTAAGGCGTTCCTCGGGCTCAACGGGGCTCCCCCGAACTGGATCGGGAGCGAAACGCTCGCCCTGCCCTCGCTCATTATCATGAGCCTATGGGGCGTCGGCGGCGGCATGGTAATCCTACTCGCCGGGCTTCAAGCCATCCCCGAGTTTTATTACGAGGCGGCTACGCTAGACGGGGCGGGCCCTTGGCACAAGTTCCGCGCCGTGACTCTGCCGTTGGTGTCGCCATCGCTCTTCTTCACCTTGATTACCGGAGTTATCGGGAGTTTTCAGGTCTTCACACAAGCGTTCGTGATGACTCAAGGCGGACCCAATGACAGCACACGATTCTACATGCTCCACCTTTATGATCAGTCCTTTGGGAGTCTACGGATGGGGTACGCCTCGGCGCTGGCATGGTTGCTTTTCGCGGTGATATTTGCCGTTACCAAGTTCCAGTGGAGCCTCAATAAGCACGTGTACTACGAGGGAGCGTCATGAACAAAAGAAATGCCGTTCTCCACAACATTGGCCGCGCTGCGATCACCTTGTTGCTCGCCTTGGGGTGCTTGGCCTTTGTGTTGCCGGTCTACACGTCGCTGATGATGTCGTTAAAAACGCCGGCCGAACTGGCAACAACCGCGGCATGGAGTTGGCCCAAACAGCCATCCTTCGCCAACTACTCCGAAGTGCTCTCGAACCCCAACGTTAGCTTCATAAGGCTCTTCGGAAACACCGCCCTCATTTCCACGCTCGCAACGCTCGGTACGGCGATCAGTTCTAGCCTAGTGGCCTACGCATTTGCAAAGGTAAACTTCACTGGTCGGGACCGCCTCTTCATCGTGATGCTGAGTTCAATGATGCTGCCGGCGATCGTGACCATGATCCCCACCTACGTGCTCTTTAAAGAACTTCGATGGGTGAACACCATTCTTCCGTTGACCGTACCGGCTTTCTTTGGGGGCGGGGCGTTCAACATCTTTCTCCTCCGTCAGTTCTTTATGGGCATCCCCAAGGAACTCGATGAAGCGGCCAAGATCGAAGGGGCCGGGCACTGGACGATTTATTCAAGGGTGGTCATGCCGCTCTCGGGTTCGGCAATCGCCACGGTTTGCGTCTTCTGCTTCATCTATCACTGGCGCGACTTTATGGGACCACTGATTTACCTCAACGATCCCAACACCCAAACTCTAGAACTGGGTCTAGCCACGTACAACTCACTCCGGGCTGAACAGTGGCATCTCCTGATGGCGGGCAGTATCATGGTCATGATCCCGCTTATTGTGATTTTCTTCGTCGGGCAACGCTACTTCGTGAAGGGAATCTCGATGACCGGACTGAAATGAGGTCCCTACGGAACAACAAATAATGAAATTTAACAACGATTTTGTGTGGGGCGCGGCGACTGCCGCCTATCAGATTGAAGGTGCCGCTAACGAAGGCGGTCGCGGTCCTTCAGTCTGGGACATGTTCTGCCGGACTCCCGGCGCCGTGCTGAACGGGCAAAGCGGCGAAGTCGCTTGCGACCACTACCACGCGATGTCGAGTGACGTTCAATTGATGGACGAGATTGGGATCCAGGCGTATCGCTTCTCCTTCTCTTGGTCACGCATTTTGCCAGACGGCGTCGGTCACATAAACCCTGAGGGCGTTGACTTCTACGATCGGCTGATTGACCGCTTATTAGAGTTTGGGATCACGCCGTACGCCACGCTCTTTCATTGGGACTACCCTTACGAACTCTTCTTGAAAGGCGGATGGCTCAACCGTGATTCGGTGGAGTGGTTTGGCGAATATGCGGATGTCGTTGCACGCAAATTCTCGGACCGCATTCAGAACTGGTGGACCCTCAACGAGCCCCCGTGCTTCTTGGGCCTGGGCCACATGGACGGGACGCATGCCCCAGGGCTTAAATGTGGGTGGCCAGAACTATTGGTCGCCACCAAGCACGCCATGATGTCGCACGGGCGGGCGGTTCAAGCTCTCCGGGCCTCGGCAGAGCTAGCACCGAAGATTGGGTACGTGCCGATCAGTCATATTGGAATTCCCCAAGACGAATCGCCAGAGAACATTGAGGCGGCAAGAGACTTCACGTTTGGCATCCCTGACCCCAGCCGCAAATTCTGGTTTGCACGGCTGTTCCTAGACCCGGTGGTTTTGGGCGAATGGCCAGAAGAGTGCATACGCGCGCTAACGCCACACGGGCCAAAGGTCAGCGATCAAGATTTAGCACTGATGTCGCAGCCGATTGACCGCTTGGGCCTCAATTTCTACTCGGCCCCTTATATCACCGCAGGTGAAAACGGCAAAGCCAAATTGGTCGATGCCAAGGTTGGGGCGTCGAGAACGGGATTTGATTGGTCGGTCTCGCCAGAAGGTCTTTACTGGTCGGTGCGGTTCCACCACGAACGATACAAGTTGCCCATCATGATCGCCGAGAACGGCCTCAGTTCGTTGGACTGGGTTTCGGAGGACGGCGCGGTCCATGATCCGCAACGCATTGACTTCACGTCCCGCTATCTCCGGTCGCTCCATCGAGCCGACGCCGAGGGCTATCCCGTTGAGGGGTACTTCCACTGGTCGCTCATGGACAACTTTGAGTGGGCGGAAGGATATCGCCACCGCTTCGGGTTGATCCACGTCGACTTTGAAACCCAGCAGCGCACGATCAAGGACTCGGGCTACTGGTACCGCGACGTGATTGAACGCAACGGCTTAAAGCCTCTGCCCCAGCAGCGGGAAGAAGTGCTTGAGGAAAGGCCAGCAATTCGCGGCGTTTCGTAGCGGCAGAACCCCGTATTTATACTTGATCTAGGGGGAAACCCTTGGATATTTCCAGGCCTCACACTATAATGAGAAACGTTTCGCAAGAACCGATTTCACGCGCCCGCTCAGATCATTCTGAGGGAGGAAATTCAATGAAGAAAAACATCGCAAAACTTGCCGCCCTTGTAGTCGGCGCATCGTTCACCACGGCCGCCATGGCCATCTCGCCGTTCAGCCAGAACTTTGAGGGCATGAATCCCGCCAGCCCGACGGCACTCTCGGATGATGGTTGGCTCTACTATGCCAACGTGTTTAACGGGGCAACCTATCTTTATGGGTACGGAACTGGCCCAGCTCCAAACGGAACCCCAGCGTTTTCTTCGGTCGCCGGTGGCGAAGGCGGAGTCAACCAGGGCGCGCGGTATGTTAACATCTACAGCGACTACGGTAATCAAGGCGCCCACACCTCAGGATATCGGGTCGAAGCGCTCGTGTTCCAAGAGCGAGTCATCACCGCCGCCGACCTTGGTGTGACATTCAACTTCAGGTTTGACTACAAAGCAGCCTCCTCGCCGTTCGGCCCCTCCGGCGCAACGACAACCGCAGCGTTCATGAAGATTTTGGACCCCAGCAATGGCTACGCCACGTTGGTCAACCCAACTCTGAATACCACCGCTGCTTCCAACTCGGTTTGGTCAGAGGGTAACACCTTGTCCGTCACGATCGACAATAGCTGGACCGGCAAGTTGCTCCAGTTCGGATTCCTCAGCAACGCCAGCAACAACCAACCCTCGGGCGTGTTCTACGATAACATCGTGTTTGCTCCGCCCTCCGCCTCTGCCCTTTCGGGCACGATCTCGTTCAACGACTTCGTGGGCAGCCAAGCCGGTAGAACCGTCAGCGTCGTTGTAACCGCCGTGGGCTCAACAACCCCGCTGTTCTCTGGCTCCACCACTCTGGGAGCCTCGGGCACTTACTCGATCAGCGTTCCAGGCCTCGCCGCCGGTTCGTACGATCTCTATTTTGACGGAACACCGTTCCTGAAGAAGAAGAGATCACTGACGTGGACCGCCAGCGGAGCATCCGCGGTGAACGCTAGTCTCGTGAATGGCGACAGCGACAACTCCGGCGAAGTCGACGCAGCAGATATTGATCTGGTAATCGCCGCGTTCGGCGCGGTGGTTGGCAACGGAAACTACTCTGTGAGCGTGGACGTTGATGGCAGCGCAGAAGTGGATGCCGCAGATATAGACATCGTGATTGCCAACTTCGGCTCAGTAGACAACTAATCTCGAGTTGGAAGGGGCCCGCATTGCTTCGGCAGTGTGGGCCCCTTTTTGTTTGTGGCGCCGCACATCGAAACGCGCTCCTCGTTTCATTCCCCGCTTCGCCCTGCATTTGTACCAGTTAATGCTCGGATTCTTGCAACTCAGGTGTATACTTTAAGAACGATAGAGAAACGTTTCGGCTGAACCGTTTCCATGCGTTGCTCAGATCTTTTCTGAGAGGGGAATTCAATGAAGAACAACATCGCAAAACTCGCCGCCCTTCTAGTCGGCGCATCAATGACCACCGCTGCACTGGCCATCTCGCCGTACACCCAGAACTTTGAAGCTATGAATGCGGCCAGTCCGACCGCCCTTTCTAGTGACGGGTGGCTGTATTTCGCAAACGTATTCAGCTCTGGAGGAGGCTACCTCTACGGTTACGGACCTGGCGGCGCCCCGAACGGCACTCCAGGATTCTCCTCTGTCGCCGGTGGCGAAGGCGGAGTGAACCAAGGCGCGCAGTACATCAACATCTACAGCGACTACAACAACCAAGGTGCGCACAACGCAGGTGATAGAGTCGAAGCATTGGTATTTCAAGAGCGAGTCATCTCGGCCGCCGACCTTGGCTTGACATTCAACTTCCGGTTTGATTACAAAGCGTCCTCGCAACTCGGGCCCAACGGGGCGACAACGACGGCCGCGTTCATGAAGATTTTGGACCCCAGCAATGGCTATGCCACGTTGGTCAACCCAACTCTGAATACCACCGCTGCTTCCACTTCGGTCTGGTCTGAAGGCAACTTGTTGTCGATTACCGTTGACAATAGCTGGACTGGCAAGCTACTTCAGTTCGGGTTCCTCAGCAACGCCTCCAACAATCAACGTTCGGGCGTTTTCTACGACAACGTTTCTCTTACTCCAGTTCCAGAGCCAGCCACCATGACGGTTCTCGCTCTCGGTATTGCAGCAGCCCTGAAGCGACGACGTAAGTAAATTCAACTCCTGTTAGCGCAGCGATTGGGCCGTCTCGAGATTCGAGATGGCCCAATCTCATTTCTCTCTGCGCGACGCGAGCCTCGGGGCCAAACCCGGTACTCTGAGAAGGGTCGGGCACACTAAGATGGCAGACGGTACGTGGATTTCCAATCTCAAGGCAGATCTGCCCCTTAACGAGGCGGCGGAAACCGCATTTGCCGCCCGTTCCAAGGCGATCCGTAAGTTTCTTCCTCTCGCTCTAGAACATTCCAGCGACAACGTCGAATACATCCACCAACTCCGGGTAGGAACCCGTCGTGCCGGGGCCGTCGTCAGCGAGTTCAAAGAGTATTGGCCGGAGAAGCTTCACCTGCGACTGGAAAAGAGCCTCAAGCGCCTTCGCCGTGCGGCTGGCGCCGCCCGAGATTGGGACGTAATGAAAGAAGCGCTTCAAGAGCGCCGAGGATCGGTGAGTGAGACCGAATGGCCCGGGATTGACTACTTGCTCGCCTACGCCCAAGGGGAACGAGAGACGGCTCAGCGCAACCTGGAGCAGGTCTCACGTAAGGTGAGCATTGCGGAACTGAATGATCTGTGGAACGAGGCAGAATCCTTCGCGAAACAGCCGCGCAAGAACTCAAAGCTGCGTACCCTCCGCGACCTCGCCAGTATCCGAATCCCTGAGCACTTCCAACTGCTGCACGAACTCGCCTCGGGCGATCTTAGCGACTACGAACATCTGCACCAAGTGCGCATCCAAGGTAAGCGGCTGCGCTACGCCATGGAACTGTTCGTGGACTGCTTCAAGCCGCCGTTCAAGAAAGACCTCTATCCCGTGATTGAGGAAATGCAAGAGATCCTGGGGCAAGCCAACGACAGCCACGTCGCCCTCGATCGCCTTGGGGCGGCTTGCCGCCAACTGCAGAAGGCGGGCGGCGTGAAGTGGCGCAAAGCGCAGCCGGGATGCGACGCCCTACTGGCGTTTCACGAAGAACGACTACTCGCCCAGCAGACCGCCTTCATTCGTTGGTGGCAGAACTGGCAACTCCTTGATGCAGGTCACCGGATCGAATCATTGCTAAAGAAGCCCTAGAAATTTAGGTAGCCTCCGGTCACTATGGCAGTTGAATTCGAGGCAATCGCGCCCGTCCTGTTCGTTCGAGATGTGATCGCATCCGCGAACTACTTTGAGGAGAAGCTCGGCTTCGAATCGAGCCTCTACCACGAGCCGCCCGACTTCGCCATTGTTTCCCGAGGTGCAGTAAAGCTCATGTTCGTCAAGCTCGACGCAGAAAAGGCACTGATCCCCAACTGGCGCGTCGCCCCCAGCACCAACGACGCCTACATCTGGGTGAGTGACGCCAAGACGCTCTACGACGAGCTATGCGCCAACGGCACGCACATCGACTACACGCTATACGACACGCCCTGGGGCACCCGCGAGTTCGGCATCCAGGATCTCGACGAGCACGACATCACGTTCGGGCAGGTCATTCGGTAGTCACCCCGAGAGAAACACCAGTACGATTTGCGCCAAAGTGCCATATACTCAGCGAGATGAAGCTCGCCTCCGTTTACTTTGCCTGCGCCCTTGTGGCCCTGCCGGGCGTCGCATCCGCGTCGTTCATCATCGCCTACGATGATGCCGCCGACGCTGCCTACAACTCAGGGTGGGCGAACGGATCAAACGGAGGCTACGGCTTCGGTGCATGGAGCCACTCCCCGGTTGGCACCCAGGTCATGGGTGATTCCAATGCAAATGGTGCGTTGGGGGGGCCCGGGATTAATGTCGGCGGGCGGGCATGGCAAGCTGAGCTCAATCCGGGCTGGTCTGGAGCGGTGAGTGGACGCACGCTGGGCAGCTTTGCCGTCGGCGATAGTCTGGAAGTGGACGTTGATTTCGGTGCCGCCGGGACGCCAGGCCAAGGGGTGGCCATTTTTGGGAGCGGCGACGTCTGCCAAGTGCAGGCGATTGGATCGCCCTCCAGCAACCTGCTGATCAACACAACGAATACGACGATTGTCACCAGCGTTCCGTACAGCGACGGCGGTTACCGAGTCACGTTCGGCATCGTCAGCGCCACCGCGCTCGACGTCACCATTTTGTCGTTCGCCACCAGCGTTTCGCAGACCTACAACGTTGCCTACGCGCCCGGGTCGGGAGTGCAAACCATGACGCTCCAAACCACGAACCCGCCCTCCGGGCAAGCCGTCTACGCGAGCCGCATGAAAGTCACCTCCCCGGTGCCCGAACCCGCCACCATGCTTGCGCTCGGTTGCGGACTGGCTGCTATGCTGAAAAGGCGCAAGCGCGCCTAATCCCGTACAAGCGGAGAGATGGCCTAGCGACGGCGACGGCGTAGCAGCGCCGCCGCACCGAGTCCGAGCGCCGCCATCGTCCCTGGCTCCGGAGCCAAGACAATGGCCGTTCCCGTGATTAGGGATGTAGTAGGCAGATTGCCAAAATTCGATATGGTCGTCCCAGCGGTCGTGTGATATCGGGAAAAAACAGTTGGATTGCCCGCCGCAGTAGACGATCCTGGAACATACAGGATCGCACCATGGCTCAGCGCCGTGGAGTACACATCTGCAGCGGCACTTAGGCTCGAAACGGTGGTCTCTGTATAGCCCGTCATGGTCACGGGGTTGAACCGGCCAAACTTGTTTGTGTAGTTCGCCCCCGAAGAGTAAGCGGTAGTGCCTCGAATCTGGATGTCGTAGTTGACTCGTCCCGGAGTCAAGAGCGTGCCGAGTAGAGTCCCCGAAGCGCTAAATTTTCGGATCTGGCCGGACTCACCTGCAAACAGGTTTACCCCATCGGTACCCAGGCCAAAGCCGGACGTACTGAAGGAGCTCAAAAGACTTCCCGTAGAGTTAAAGGTTCGCACAAGCGCGCCGTTTGCGATGGCAATGTTGCCGTTGTCCAGTCGTACGATTCCCCACGGCCCAGTGACCGAATTCGTCAGGTCTCCCAAGTACGCCCCCGTGTTGTAATTCCACATTTGCACAGAATTGAGGCCATAGTTGGACACATAGGCAACCCCACTTGATTCGTTAATTGCGATTTTCGCTGGGCCGAGCATCATGCCCTGCCCAAAGCTCCCGAGCGAGATCCCGGTCACCGGATCAAAGCGGTGAACCTTGCCTTCCGCATTGTCCACCGCGAGCAGAAGCTCGAAGCTCGCCTGAGAAGCCGCCGCCGCTGAAACCGCCAGAGCAAAAAGGATACTGCGTTGCAAGGTCATGCCAATAGCTTATCACGAGTTTGCGCAAAACGCCGTCAAAATTGTTCCTCCATCCGAAAACCGGCTCGTTTGCACCTCACCTCCGAGCTCCGAACTCCAAACGCACCATAACCCGCCCAGTCTCCAACATCGTCGACGCCATCGTGATTGGCTAGCAAAAATGCGGAATTCACGGGAAGCTCTTTCATTCAGCACCAGGAACAGCGTAAGATACAGCAATATGGTAACCCGTTCTTTTGCAGTTCTTCTCGCGGCGTCCGTGGGGTGTGCCGGAGCCTATGCCGTCGTGCTCGACATCGACTCATTGCCCGGAATGACCAACTCGCCGGGATCGGCAGTACCGACAGCGAACCAACTGTCCAATCAGCGGCTCAACCAGTTCGTCTTGGTGTCCAGTCTTGGTGGTTTCGGTTCTGTTGTGGCCGAGAACGGTAACACGGGAACAGGCTGGAAGCGGAATGATCCTACGGTTAGGTCGGGCCTCGGCGGTTCAACTACCGGCGGACTTCTTAGCTACGGCAGCGCTCTCACCTTCCGGTTTGTAGATCCGGCGGATGGTACGACTCCGCTTTTCACGGATTCATTTTCGCTCTACACTGATTGGTTCGGCAACGGGTCACTGATAACCGTCACGGGATTTGACGTCAACGGGAACGTGGTGGCTCAGACGTCCGGGACGGAACACAACGGGCAGCAGAACATCGGAACAATGTTCTCCATCAGCGGTTCAAACATCCACCGGGTTGTGGTCCAAGGCACCGAAACCAGTGGCTTCAGCAACATCGTGTACGCCCAACCCGTCCCCGAACCCGCGACGATGGCTGCTCTCGCTATTGGCGTGGCCTCGTTGATGCGCAAACGCCGCCGATAAGGCTTTAGATAGAAAATGAAACTGCCGTCTCCTTCTATAGGAGGCGGCAGTTCGCATTTTCCCCCAGCCCGCCCCCAAAATCTGAAATCAATCCCATCTCCCAACTCCAAACTCCAAACCCTCATCCCTAATTAGCCCCTCTGTGCGCTCTGCGTGAGACCGCCCTGAAAGAACTTCCTTCGCTTTGCTGGCTCCGCCCTGACACTAGAGCGTGGTGTATACTCCCAAATATGCTCATCCCGGTGCAAAGTGTTCTTAGCCTCGCCAATCCAAGCGAGTACAAATTGCACTTGGCGACCTGGAATGGGCAGGTTCATCCGCTGGACGCTTTCGTACGGGATTGGGAAGAATGGGTTGGATGGAGTCGGTATCGAGGGTCGACGAATGAGTTCGGGCGTCCGAAGATTCTTGCCCTTGCTGACTTCTACCCGGAGACGCACATGTGGCTCTTCGGCGGGTGCTTCAATGTGGTTGGGCGAACGGGGATTCCTGGCCCTAACTCATACCAACTTGAACTCGACTCCACCACGGAGCCACTCATCGGGAGGTTAAAGATCAGACTTAAGCGACCGGGACGCATCAAGGCCTTTAATCTTGAAACTGCCCTTGACAAGATGCACGTTCACGAGGTGCTTCGGGAGCGCTACTCCGGCCAACGGTTCCCCGGCTTTGATTGGGTGCGGCTCGACTTCCACCAGCTCGAACTCATCATCCAAACCCAACGCCCGGATTGGAAGGCAGCACTCGAAAACATGAAGGGCGTCTATGCGATCTTCGATAAGCTGACAGGCCGCAAGTACGTCGGGTCGGCACACGGAGGGACCGGTATCTGGGCACGATGGAGTTGCTACATTCACACCGGCCACGGCTTCAACGATGAGCTGTACCGGTTGATTCAAGAGGTCGGTCTTGATTACGCTCGGCAGAATTTCCAGCTAACCCTGCTCGAATACTATTCGCACCGAACGGACGATCAGGTTGTCCTCAATCGGGAAAGCCACTGGAAGGAGGCGCTCCTCTCACGCGGGCAGTTCGGATTTAACCGGAACTAGTCTCGGAACTCTCTTCACTCGCCCTTTGCGCCTTTGCGCCTTTGCGTGAAACCCTTCCCCCCAAATCTGAAATCTAAGATCTGAAATCTGAAATCATTCAAAACTCCGAACCCCCCATCCCCCATCACCCAATAGCGACCCGACCTATCTCCATCAATTCCCCGCTCTGCCCCGTCGCCGACCGGACCGCCCGCACCGCGACAGCCCAAACCCCCGCCGAAACCGGCACGCTCACCGAACCGCCCGCCGTCCACGCCGAAAACCCGCGCGACCGGAATTTTTCTGGATAGGCCGCGCAGTGCAGACTCGAAACGCGCTGAACCAGGACCTCGGTCACCACGCCCGGCGCGTTGCCCACCTGAATATTCAAAACCACCGCCCCCGGAGCCGCCACCACCGACGCCGCAATGCCGTCGCCACTGAACGGCGTGGCGGGGGGAAGCGTGGGAATCTCCGCCTCCGGGTTCACCTGAAGCACCTTCAAAGCGAGGCGCGAAAAAACGTTGTTGGGGTCCATCCGAAACCCCTTCGGATCGCGGCCGAGAGTCCGGGCATAGAGGCGCCACTCGGCGACCTCGTCCAGGCTGAGGGCCTTCCAAGCCTTCCCCGCTCGGCTCAGCCGCTCCCTCGCGGCGACCTGGGCCGGCGTGTTCGGCTGCTTCGGCCTCTGCCGCTCGAGCATCTGAGTACCATAGGCCGAGCGCCGAAACACCAACGACCCCAACTTCCCCGAATACCCCTCAAAAACCCCCGGCGTCCTAACCGTAGCCATACCTGCCATTTTCGGCAGAGCCGGACGGGATTTTTAGGGGGGCATTGGGAAAAGGGGGCGGATAGGGGGCAGATGGGGGGAGGTTAGGTGAGGGGTGAACACTCGCTGTAGAATGGGCTTATGCCGAAATTTGGCGATGCGTTGCGCGGATACGCGTTCGAAATTATGAAACGGGACGGCTTTAGATGCCGGTACTGCGGGTTGGATGGCACGGAGTCATTCGCCAATTGGCTGACATTGTCTTGGGATCATCTGTTTCCGAAGGGGCACCCCGACCGGGACAATCCAGAATATATTGTCTGCGCTTGCAATTTCTGCAACTGCGCAGACAATTGGTACTTTATCAACGCCGAGTCTCGAGGGCTGATTTTTGAAGGAAGAACCGCCGAAGAACTGGTTCAACAGCGCCTTCCTTACGTGCTGAACACTCGCCAGAACTACCGGGAATTCTGGGATTCTCAGGTAAGCGATTCAAATGGAAAAGGATCGCTTTAACCATAGCCTCCCTAGAGGCGACGCGACGAATTGGTCAAACACTTGCCGGATCGGAACGAGCAACACGCCGTCCTGAGATTCGACCGCTGAACAGTCGCAGAAAAGTAAACAAGGGGCAGTTGGAAGATAGCTCGCCAAGGCTCCCACCTTGTGGCGAGCGAGATCGGGCCGGGTGTAGGTGACCTGGGCAACGACTGACCCACCATCGGCGGCAACACCTATGATGTCAATATCCCGCATCGTGCGGCCTGTCGGAACGGTGAGGTGTGCGAGCATGGGAAGTCCCATTTCCAGGGCAAGGGGCGTTCTAAGGAATTCCGCGCAGAGCACCTCCTGCTGATCGGGAGACAAATCGTCAAATGTTGGGCGTGCTGTCCAGCGATCTACTAACCGTTCGATGTTTCGTCCGGCCCTCGGCCAGCGCATAAAGGTTCCCTGACGGGGCCTTGCCACGAGCATCGCTGCTGCCGCACCTTCTTGAACATGGCGCACCCGCGTGAGCTTCAGAGTCTTTAGCACTGCGATTCGATCACCTGGCTCGTGCCAGTGACCATGAAGTAACTGAACTTCAGTTCCAGGTTCTACATAGCCAAGCGTCCAGCCGGGATAGGCGAAATACTCGGCGCAAACATATCCCCCTTCTCTGCCCAGAGCCAAGAACCTGCGAAGGATATTTGCCCCCTTACGGTCGTGATCCTCGGGATTAGAGGTTGGGACATCGTCTGGCCCCAACCCCGCCGGTCCGTCCGGATAGTGGATTGCCACGAGGTTATCATCGATGAGCTTTGACCTGGTGGCAGCGTCAATGTTTAGTTTCCAGGTGTGGCGAATGAAGTACGTGCTCAAAGTAAATCCGCTCCCGTCGAGGTCAAATAGTGCCAGGTCCCATCGTAATAACTGGGTTGTCGCGAGTAGTCCGCTGGGTTGCCCTCCGGAACAACTACGACCATTCCCTGCCGGGCGCGGGTTAGGAGGACACGATAGGCGTTCTTTTGGTAGAGCTTGCGTTGGGGGGCGTTGATGTGTTGCCACTTGCCGCCGGTGAAGCTGTAATTCTCCCATTGCTTGCCGTTGTGGCGGAAGTCGGCGTCCCAGACGACCACGGTCCAGTCAAGTTCGAGGCCCTGGACGTCGAACTCGGAGGCGGCTTCTTCGAGGAACCACGAGGAGCGGACGTCATCCTTCGGGTCGAGAAACCAGTGGACGGGGTCGATGTTGACCCGCACGTCGATGGCGTGCGGCCGGAGGCGCTGGGCTTGGGATGAGACGACCATGCCGTAGCGTTCACTCCCTTGCGCTCGTTCGCGCACCCATTGCTTAGCTTGGTTTAGGTCTCGGCAGAGGACGATAGGGTAGCGGTCTTTGAGCTCAGCCAGCGTTCGGGCCGCTTCCTCCATTTCCAGATCAAGGATGCTCTTCACGAGGCCTGAGACATTCTCGGCACGGAAAGATCGCATGGAAACGCCGAGATGGAGGCTTGGCTCGAACTGAGTGTGAGGATGGGATTTCAGGCGATCCAGAGCGTGGCCAGCCGCGAACTCGGAATCCCGCAGGTTTGGAGAGACGTACACGTGCCAATCGGGATACGACCGCATGATCGCCTCGACCCATTCACCGATTCCCGCCTCGCCTGTGTTGATCTCTTGACCGCCGCCAACTAGGCAAACCACCACCGCCCAATCCTCGTGACGGTCCATGCATGAGATGAGGAACTCAGGTTCCGACTTGTCAAATCCTGGCCGGTTCTTCTTGCGCTTCATGAATGACGCGGTTTGGGGGAGATCCCACGCGCGCTGCGCTTCGTCGAATAGGGCGACATGCTCGTGGGGTGCCCGGTCCATATCGACAAGCCCTTCATCTCGGAAATGGTGGACGTTCTGAATGAACGCCTTGACCTCGCTTCGCGCACTGGAAAGAGTCATGCGCTCGCCGCGCTCTTTCTCGCGAGCCACTTTGTCGCGAGCAAGTGCTTCTTGAAGAATCTTGACGAGCGGCCCATTGCCGGAGAGGAAGACGCTGTAGAGGGCGTCCTCTTTATTGGTGTGTTGGGTGGCCGCGTTTAAGCCAACGAGCGTCTTGCCAGCACCGGGCACGCCAGTGACAAAGCAGATCGACTTCTGCCCCTTCGCGCTGGAGGTTTCAATGATCCTTGCGACGGTGTCGGAAGTAGTTGAAAGGTTGACTGCGCTGGCGTCACTGCGGGAGATTTCGGTGACCGAGTGACCCCCATAGAGGGCAATTGCAGCGTCAATGATCGTCGGGGTTGGGGAGTAATGACCGCCCGACCAAACGGCCGGGTCGACCTCGACCCCTCGGCACTCGCCTAGCGCCCTTTGGATGGCTGCGGCTAGCAGGCCTGCGCTCGCCTTGAGCGGCTGATAAACCCCTTGTCGGCCCTCGATGAGGTCGAGCTTGGCCGCCGTTTCGGGCGCCTCGGTTGCGACGAGAATCGGGACGATCGTTTTGTCGTGACTCTCGCTGTGGAAGTTCTTGAGGTCGAGCGCATAGTCCCAGACTTGCTCAACCGCATGAGCCGGGAATTTATCCGAACCCACTTTGAACTCGATGATAATGACCAATTCACGGACGATCAGGACTGCGTCAATGCGCTTCCCCACCCTAGGCACATTGAACTCGAAGAACATCACCGCGGCAGGGTCAACAGCCGCTAGTGAATTCTGGAGGACTTCGAGCTGGACTATCCAGGCATCTCGCTGAGGGAGTTCGATGTCGAAGTCGGCGTGTTGGAAGAGCTGGCTGAACAGCTGGGCGGAATCGTGGGTGAGGAGATCAGCCACCGTCGTCCGGGCGTAGTAGCGCCTCGCCCACACGTTTGCTTCCGCGTTCTCCCTGACGCTCATCGTTGCGCAGCCTACCGCAGTTCACATCCGCGTGCGAGCCGGTAAGGCATCCGGCATTTGGCATCGAGGGCTACAGATTGGAATGATCTGGACTACAATGTGATCATGGAAACGCAACTGACGGTAATCATTCAGCCGGGTGAAGACGGCGGCTACGTAGCGTTTATTCCCGAAGTTCCGGGAGCGTTCAGCGAGGGAGCTACGGTTGAGGAAGCCAGAGAAATGGTGCTGGACGCGCTGAACGAGCTCTCCCTTGCCCGACGCGAACTGGCTCTGCGAAAGCAAAGCGCGGGCACCATTGTCGAGCCGCACATGCTCTCTGCTTAAAGACCCTTGGCTCGCTTAATCTTGAGCTGATCACAAACTTGCCGAGCAGTGAATCGGTCAATTTCGTTGTGCCGAGGGACGGGTGCCGTGTCCTCGCCGTTGGCACTTAGCCAAATTTCATGCCGCGAGCCTTCTCGCAGGAGCGAACAGCCGCACTTGATGAGATGCCTCACGAGCTCCGATTTCTTCATGACTTGCGTGCTACCCCCGCGACCCTCATTATGGCAAGGGCGTTACTCCGCGTTTATGCTCCCCCTAAAGATCTCCCGCCACCCTGCCGACTCTTACCGGGAAGGGTATTGCCCGGTCGCATATCAACTCAAAGGATCAAGATCATGGCCAAAGTAAAATTAAGTGCCTTTAGCACCGCGTTGAGCGGCAAGCTGGGCAACCTCTCATTCAGCAACACCAAAGAAGGCACCATCATGCGGGAGCGGGTTACGCCGAGGAACCCGAGCACTCCGGCCCAGGTCGCCGTTCGTGCCGCCTTCACCAAGGCCACCAAGCAGTGGGCGACTCTGACCACCGGGCAGCTCAGCGCATGGTATGCCTATGCCAAGAGCTACACCAACGTGGAAGAGACCACCGAAAAGACCTACAATTCCGAGGGTTTCAACGCCTTTGTGAAGTTGGCGGCCAAGTGGTACGCGGTGAACTCGACCGGCACGGCTCCGGTGAATCCTCCGCTCAGCACCTTTGATGGCGACCCGATCACCATCACGGCGACGGCTCAGGTCGGCGGCGTCAAGTTTACGGCCAGCGCGGCGAATCGAAGCGGCACCACCACGGCTCTGCTCATCGCGGCGCTAGGCGGCAAGAATCGCCAGGCGAACGCTTCGCAATACCGGGAGAAGTTGTACTTCACCTTCGCGGCGGGCACGCTAGATAAGGTTGTGACTTTGCCGGCTGGCTTCTATGCGGCGGGTTATAGCTTCGTGAACACGGCCACGGGTCAAGAGTCGGCTCCGGTGCTGCTCGGCACGGTCGGCGGCGTGACCTACGCGGTTTCTGACGGCGGCGAGTCGAAGGGCAAGAAGGCGGCTTAGGCCGCTCGGGTATCGGGGATCGGGGGGCGGGTTTCGGCTCTTCTCCCGATTTTGTGTTTGGGGGGTTGGGTGGTGGGCGGACCCCTCCGGCCTTTCGGCCACCTCCCCTGCTGTGGGCAGGGGAGGATCGTGGGCGGTCGATTGGGGAGTTTCTCCCCCTGGCCCCCCTCATGCACTGCGCTCCGCTGGCGCGTGGCTTCGTGAATGAGGGGGGGATCGGAGGCGAACTGGCTCTTAGTCGCTCTTCGTGAGATGGGTGCTTTCCCCCGTTTGCACGCGCCAGAGGGCGGCGTAGAGGCCGTTGTTTTGGACCAGTTCATCGTGGGTGCCGGATTCGGCGAGTTGGCCGGCTTCGAGAACCCAGATGCGGTGGGCGTCGCGAACGGTGGAGAGGCGGTGGGCGATGACCACGCTCGTCCGGTTTTTGGTCACGCGGGCGAGGGAGCGCTGGATGGCGGCTTCGGTCTCGTTATCCACCGCGCTGGTGGCTTCGTCGAGGATCAGAATGGCGGGGTTGCGCAGGATCGCTCGGGCGAGGGAGAGGCGTTGGCGCTGGCCTCCGCTGAGCTTCTGTCCGCGTTCGCCGACCACCGTGTCGTAGCCGTGGGGGAGTTCGAGGATGAACTCGTGGGCTTCGGCGGAGCGGGCGGCGTCTTCGATCATCTCTTGAGAGGCGTCAGGGTTGCCGTAGGCGATGTTCTCGCGGACGCTGCCGTGGAACAGGAACACGTCTTGGCTCACGTAGCCTATCGCGTTGCGCAAGCTCGAATAGCTGAGTTGGCGCACATCTTGACCGTCGATCTTCACGCTTCCGGAGCTGGCGTCATAGAAGCGCAGGAGGAGCCGAAGGATGGTGGACTTCCCCGCTCCGGTGGCGCCGACGATGGCGTGAGTTTCGCCACTCGGGACGGCAAAGGTAATGCCCCGGATGATCTCCGTGCCTTCGCCGTAGGAGAACCGCACGTCGTCGAGTTCGATGCCGCCCTTAATTGGCTCGGCGAGGGCGCTGGTGCCGGGGAGCATGGTGGGCTGAACGTCCATGAGCCCGAAGATGCGGCGGGTGGAGGCCATGGCTCGCTGGTACTGGTCGAATGTCTCGCCGAGGCGGGTCATCGGCCATAGCAGGCGCTGGGTCATGAACACGAGCACCGAATAGAAGCCGACTTCGAGCTGCTTGTTGAGGACCATCCAGCCGCCAATCGTGAGGGTGCAGGTGAAACCGGCGAGGATCAGCATGCGAATCAGCGGCACGAAAGCGGAGCTGAAGCGGATGGCGTCGCGGTTGGCCTCAAGGTAGTCGAGACTGACGCGGCGCATGCGCTCGGTCTCGCGTTCTTCGCTGGTAAATGCCTTGATCGTGGTGATGCCGCCGAGGCTGGTGCTGAGTGTGCTGCTGAGCTCGGAGACGGCTTCGCGCACCTTGCTGTAGAGCGGTTCGAGGCGCTTTTGGTAGACCAGCGAGCCAGCCACGATGAGCGGGATCGGGAGGAAGGCGAAGAGCGTGAGCAGGAGCGAATTGGCGGCGAACACCGCGCCCACGAGGACGATGTTCCAGAACAGCTCGATGATGCTTGCGGCTCCGCCATCGAGGAAGCGCTCGAGTTGGTTCACGTCGTCGTTGAGGACCGAGAGCAGCCCGCCGCTGGTGGTGTCTTCAAAGTACGCGACCTCGAGGTGCTGGACGTGGTGGTACAGGTCAAGGCGCAGATCGTGCTGGATGCTTTGGGCCAGGTTCCGCCAGGCGATATTGCTCAGGTAGCCGAACGTGGACTCCAGAATCCACACGATGGCGTTCAGGCCGGCGAGGATCAGGAGCTGGTGCCACAGGTCGGTGACGCCGAGGGTGGTGGCGACGAACGACCCCTTGCCGCGGACGATGACGTCAATGACGACGCCGATGAGAATCTCGGGGGCGACGTCCATCACCTTGCCGACGGTGGTGGTGAAGGTGGCCCAAACCACCCGCCTCCGGTGCGGCCGGGCGTATTGCCAAAGTCGTTTCAGGCCGGAGATGGGGGGATTTGAGATCATTCCTTATGGTGACACGGGCAGACCAAGAAGGCATGAACGAATATGGAGACTCATTCGCGCGGAAGCAGGACTAGCGCCCCATCGGCGCCTTCTAGCCGTCCTACCACATTACGTTTGCGTACTCCCAAGAATCGACGAAGGATCGCCTGCTCTCCTGCGAGCCCATTTGCCCCAAATGGTCTTTCCGAGTCGTAAATGGAGGTCTCTGAGTGCGTAATGGTCCTTCCGAGTCGTAAATGGAGGTCTCTGAGTGCGTAATGGTCCTTCCGAGTCGTAAATGGAGGTCTCTG
>JAYUVF010000041.1:0-39960 GCA_043754215.1 Chthonomonas sp.
GCACCGGCAAAATCAAAATCGTCGCGGTCCTAGCAAAGGGCGATCACGCTAAAGAAGCCGAGGCCGCCGGCGCGGACTTCGTGGGAGACGAAGACTTGATCAAGAAGATCCAGGAAGGATTCAAGGCGTTTGATGTGGTGCTCGCCACTGAAGAAATGGCCCCTCAGATTGGTAAGGTCGGTAAGGCCCTTGGCGCCAAGACCCCCAACAAGCGAAATGGCACCGTTACTAACGCGATCGGGGCTGCTGTCAAAGAAATCAAGGGCGCAACCCGCGTCGAGTATCGCGCCGACAAGGGTGGCGTGGTCAACATGCCAATCGGCCGAGTAAGCCTCTCCAACGAACAACTATTGGAGAACTACACCGCCGCGCTCTCCGCCGTGGTCAAGGCCAAGCCGCAAAGCGCAAAGGGCAAGTACTTGCTCAGCATGACGCTCAGCAGCACGATGGGCCCCGGTATCCCGATGGATCCCGCCGCCGCTCAGAAGGCCGCCGGACTCTAAGGAGTAAGACCAAGAAAACCTGGTCCCCTCGCGAGGGTGCCGGGTTTTTCGTTTTAGGTCAGAGGTCCCCTTCCAATTGTTGCCCTCACGTAAACTTTCTGGTAGAGTTTTATCGGCATGAAAAAATCCCGCCAAGTGCCCGCCACATTGATCATCGCGATAGCCGCGGGTGTTGTGGCGACCGGCTGCTCAGCCGGAAGGCGAGAGTGCCGAGACGCCCAAGGCAACCTTTTGCCGAGTTCCTCATGCACGGGCTCCCGCCCAGTGGGCGGCGCGCATTGGGTCACCCCACGATCAAGCGGTGGATTTGGAACTACCGGATCAACTGGCGGCTATACAGGCGGCTAGATGCGTCGCGAGCCAAGTACCCCACGCCCCGATCTCATCCCACGCCTAGAGCATCTCGGGTTCACATTCCACACTATTGAGGAGCACCCTTATTGGAACGAATCTGCGGCTTACTGCTTCACTCGGACCGAAGTGGATGAGCTCGAAAGCGCCACCAACGAGTTGCACGCGATGTGCCTAGCGGCCGTAGAGCGGGTCATCACTGAGAACCTCTACGAGCCCTTTGCCATTCCGTGGCCAGCGCAAAAGGCGATCCAAGAAGCCTGGGACGAAGACCCGCCTGCCATCTACGGGCGCTTCGATCTGGTCTATGACGGTCAGTCGCCCCCCAAGATGCTCGAATACAACGCCGACACCCCGACTTCCCTACTTGAAGCGGCGGTCGTCCAGTGGCATTGGCTCCAAGATATCCGCCCATCAGACGACCAATTCAACTCCATCTATGAAGGCCTGGTAGAGAAATGGTCCGACCTCAAGCGAGAGGGCTACCTCGCTCACCCCGTCGTTCATTTCGCCTCAATGGATGTGATGGAAGACGTAATGACCACCGCAGTGCTCATGGACACGGCCGAGGAAGCGGGCCTCAAAACCAAACTCCTCACCATGGCCCAAATCGAATGGGACAGCGCGAACACGCAGTTCTGCGATGACGAGGGGCTGCCCATCCAAACCCTCTTCAAGCTCTACCCCTGGGAGTGGATGATCGCCGAAGAGTTCGGCACCCACGCGCTCCAGCCTCGGGGCAAAACCGAGTGGATCGAACCAATCTGGAAGATGATCCTCTCCAACAAGGCAATCCTCGCCGTACTCTGGGAGATGTTCCCCGACCATCCCAACCTCGTCCCGGCGTACACCGACGGACCTCATTCGATGACCGAATACGTGAAAAAGCCTATCTTGGGCCGAGAGGGCTCAAATGTGAGTATCTACAATAGAGACGAAGTGACCGAAATCGGCGGCCCCTACGATCAAGGGCCATGGGTTTATCAACAGTACGTGCCCCTGCCCGTCTTCGAAGAAAACCACGTCCTCATCGGCTCTTGGGTAATCGACGGCGTCGCGCGCGGGATCGGAATTCGCGAAAGCGACGGCCCGATTACCGAGGACCTCGCCCGATTCGTGCCGCACTTTTTCACCCCTTGAAGTTGTATTCTCAGCCAAACGACTATGAAAATCCAAGTTGTTTCCCTCACCCCCATCCCGCTGGTCATGATCTCCCACGTAGGCCCCTATGAGGAGCTACCTGCGAAATTCGAGCAGCTCTTTCAATGGGTCGAGCAAACCGGAACACCGATCAAACGGTGGATCGGGGTCTACTGGGACAATCCCGACGAGGTGGAGGCTTCCCAGCTCCGGTCGGGCGCCGCGGTCGAAGTCGCCATCGGCTTCAACCTTGCCCCCACCGGCAACTTCCCAGTCGTCATGCATCACCTCGATGGCGGCGACTACGCCACCACCACCTACGTCGGCCCCTACGAGGAAATGGAGCCAGCCTGGGCGAAGTTCGGTCGGCACATCGAGCAAACCCTCAAGCGGACGATCATTTCCGACGAACCCGCATTTGAGGTGTACGTGAACGACCCCGAAGACACCGCCCCCGCCGACCTGATTACCGAACTTTACATGCCGGTCAAGTGATGCGCGTCGCAACCCCCTGGATCTACTCGCCCAAGTTTGATCTCGCGGCGATCATCGGTCCGCCGGTCGCGGTCACCGCGATCGTTCTCGCGTTTGGAAACCAGCTCTCGCGGGTTTCCGAAGTCCCCGTTTGGCTCTGGATCGTTTTGGTATTGGGGATCGACGTGGCCCACGTGTACAGTTCGCTGTTCCGCACCTACTTCGACCGCGAAGAGTTCGAGCGGCGGCGAACGCTTTACATCGCCGCGCCGATTCTCTGCTGGCTAGGCGGCGTCACCGTGTTCGCCACGTTCGGCCAAGGGGTGTTCTGGTCCCTGGTGGCCTACTTCGCGATCTACCACTTCGTTCGCCAGCAGTACGGATTTATGATGCTTTACCGGCGCGGTGAGCCCCTCGGAGACTGGGGCTACCGCGTGGACCAACTCGCGATCTACCTCGCCACCATTTACCCCTTGGTCTACTGGCACACCTACCCGCGCAAATTCCAATGGTTCAGCGGCTTCGAAATGCTGCGCCTCCCGGTGATCTGGCCCGAACAACTATTGCGCGGCGTCTACGCGATCACACTACTCGCTTTTCTCGCCAAAGAACTCCACCGGTGGATCAAATCGAAAGAGCTCAACGGAGGCAAAATCTTGCTTCTCCTCGCCACCGCGGCCTCTTGGGCGACCGGCATCATCGTGTTCAATGGCGACCTCACATTCACACTCATCAACATCGTTTCGCACGGCATCCCGTACATGGCGCTGATCTGGATATATCAGTACCGAAAACGCTCGAAAGCCGCTCCAGGCTCGAACCGGATACTCAACTTTTTTCAGCTCAAGTACCTGCCGATCTATGTTGGCGTTCTCTTGGTTTTTGCCTATCTCGAAGAAGGAATGTGGGACTGGTTCGTTTGGCGTGAGCAACCCCAGGTCTTCGGCCCGTTTCACTCGCCCGTCCCCTTGCTGGTCCTGACCATTCTGGTCCCGCTACTCACGATGCCGCAACTCACCCACTACGTCCTCGACGCGTACATTTGGCGAGTCAACAAGAAAGGGAAAGAAGAAGTCCGCGCGGTAATCGGCTAATCCCAGCGGTATTCTCCGGGTGTCATGACCTATGTGAATGCGCTACCTGACCTGATTGAAAGTGCCTACGAAGACCTTTTCAAGAACGCCGACCGCCTCGGCGATAAGCTTGGCTACAAAGCCAGCGAGAGCACTCGAACGCCGCTTGAAATGCTCGTCGAATGCTCCACCGTGCCCCCGTTTCTCGCTAAAGTCCTTCGGGATCAAGCGATGCCTTCTGACATGGAAGAGCCTCACGACAACTCCGGATTCGAAACCGTCGAAGCTTGCAAAGCCCACTTCGAGTCCGTAAAAGGCGAACTGTATGACGCCATCCGTAATTTTCCCGAGGACAAGCTAACCGAAACAATCGCAACCCCTTGGGGAGTTTTCACGTGGCGCGACTTCATGTCGTACGCCTACTGGAACCCGATGTACCACGTGGGCCAACTGGCTTACATCCAGATGATCCACGGCGACACCGCAATGGACTTCTGAGTCTTCAAAATACGCCGCGCTCGAGATCAAGGGTGCGGCGTACTTATGTCATGTCACTCAAATCTCGCATTCGCTCGTGCGTAGTCAAAGGGCTGCGAGAGGAGCGCCGAAACGTAGTCCCGCACGATCGTGGCGCGCTGCTCCAATGATCCGCCTAGCCGGACAAATCTCCGCCCCTGTTCTCGCATCGCCTCCTCAAAGCGCTGGTCCATCCATTCGCGAACCGCTTCCCCATCCCGAATGCCATCTTGCACAAACGGTGTGTTTACATCGGTTAGAAAGTAGAGCGCGATTCGGCTGGGCCGGTCCACCGCGACTGTTTCCGGGTCAGAAAAACCCATATACCGTTCATGCCAAATGGCGGTGGCAAACGCATCTGTATCGCAGAAAAGCACCCGATTCGCGGCCTCCGCCGCGCGGTCTTCCAACTCCCGTTGTTCCTTGGCGATCGCGACAAAGTCAGCCGTACCCCACTCAATCTCATCCATTGAGCTATGACCAGCCATCTTCAAATGGGTGTACTCTCGCCCATACTCGGGGGCCCAGAGGGTTTGGTGTAGCGTTGCCAGATGCTCGGCAAGTGTGGATTTGCCCGTGGATTCAGCACCTACAAACGCGATGCGCTGCGTGAAGTAAGCCCGTACGACGGGGGACAGAAATTCCCAATGGTCGTAAGGGCGGTGACGGATTTCGGTGCCTGAAATGGGGACAGTCGCCCGCAAGCAGTCGACCATGACATGCTGGCAGCCAAGTGCCTCCGAAAAGGGAACGCCGTATGCTTCCGAGCTGAAAACAGCATCCGGCGCACGGCCAAGAAAATTCCGGACGTGACTTGCCCAACCAGGTGAGTCGCCGTCCCCCAATCCGCCATCACGGATCACTTCGACACGGGCCGCTGGGTACATCGACCGTAGCCACTGGGCGCGCAGGCTTGGAGGAATGAGGTCGGTCACGCCGTCGCAGACCAATATGGTCACGTGATCGCACAGGCTGTATGCTTGGTCAATCAGGTGTTGGTGACCCGCGTGGGGAGGATAGAATTTACCGATCACGAGGCCGTGTTCAAACTGCATCTTGCTTCCTCCAATCTTGAATCCCAACGATACACATCACCAGCAAAATGGAATATAGTCCGGCGCTCAGATAGAGCTTTTGACTGATGAACAGGGCCACGTAAACCACGTCCGCGACAATCCAGAAATACCAAGTCTGACGAAGTTTCTTCATCAGCATGTACTGCCCGGCTAGGCTCAGCAAGGTAGTCAGGCCATCCCAATAAGTGGCTGCACCACCCATCCTAATCAATAACAGCTGCGCCAGATAGGACAGTGCAAAGCATAGTGCCCATAGACCGATGTGGAAAGGCCGAGATGCATCCGCGATCTTAAGCTTGGCCTCGCCATTGCTTTTCTGAGTCCACCACCACCAGCCGAGAAGCCCGGAAATGACGTAGACGGCTTGCAGCCCAACGTTGGCATAAAGACGCTGCTGCATGAACATCACCGTCCAGAGCGCAACATTGACCAGTCCAACAGGCCAGTTCCACACGTGCTCCTTGACGGCGAGCCAAACAGTTGCCGCACCAGTGAGGAATATCCAGACCTCGAGCGGCGTCGTGGGAAGCTGAAAAAGGAGCCCGTGGGCTCCCATCAGCAGAAGGATTGACAGGAGAACGCAGATACCGATTTTCAATCTGCGTTCTCCTGGGGTGTGCTACCTATTCGGCCAGCGGCCAAGTCGCTACGTAGGCTCGATTGATTCGAGCGCCTTCCTTATCTCGTGGGTGATCAGAGTGATCCTTAGGCAATTTCACGATCTTGTCCACGACCTCAAGTCCCTCGATGATCTTCCCGTAGACCGAATACTGCCGGTCCAGGTGCGGCGAGACGCCGTGCATCAAGAAGAATTGACTTTGCGACGAGTTCGGATCGCTAGTACGAGCCGCCGAGAGAATTCCCGGCACATGCTTCGTGTCATTAAACTCCGCCTTCACGTAACCGCCGTAGCCGCCGGTGCCCGGATGGCCCTTGCCGTCCGGTTTCGTATTCGGATCGCCGCCCTGGATCATGAATCCAGGAATCAAGCGGTGGAAATACGTTCCGGTGTAGATGCCCTCGTTGCAGCACTCTTTGAATCGAGCGACGTGGTTCGGAGCCTTGTCCGGGAAGAACATCACCACGATACGGCCCTGAGCCGTCTCCAAAACCGCGACTTCGTCGCCGTCCATCGGCTGATCAATATCAGAAGACAACACGTTTTCCGACATTAACTCTTCACCGGCCACTTGGCGAGGCTAGCTTTCTTGATCGTGACCGCCTTGCTGTCGTTCGGATTGTCATTCGCGCCCTTCGGCTGATTGACGATCTTGTCCACCGCCTCCATGCCGCTCACCACCTTGCCAAACACCGTGTACTGGTTGTCCAAGCTCGGATACGTGTTGTGCATGATGAAGAACTGGCTCTGAGCAGAGTTCGGATCGCCAGATCGCGCGGTCGAGAGAATGCCTCGAACGTGCTTGACATCGTTGAACTCAGCCTGAACATTAGCACCGTAGCCGCCAGAACCGTCATCGCCCTTGTCGGCGTTCTTGGTGTTCGGGTCGCCGCCCTGAATCATGAAGCCCGGAATGACGCGGTGGAAATAGGTTCCTTCGTACGTGCCGTTGGTGATGCACTCTTTGAAGCGAGCCACCATCTTGGGCGCCTTGTCGGGGAAGAACATCACAATGATGCGACCCTGAGCGGTGTCAAGAATTCCGACCTCTTCACCGTCAGCGGGCTTGCGCCAGGAGACATCGCCCGGAGCCGTTCCTTCTGGTGCGGTTGGTCCCGCCGGAGTGGTTTCGACCGGAGCTTCGGTGGTGGCCGGAGTTGTTTCGGCGGCGACTTCTGGCTGAGCGTCAGTTGTGCCGGAGGTGGTGGAAGTCTGCTCGGAGCAACCCACGACCCCAAGGGCCAAGGTAACGCCGAGCATCCAAATTTTGCTAGTCATACGGGGCAGAGTTTACTGCCCGCGACCGGTCTTTCCAAAGGTTGAGCCAAAAATTCCGAAATCATCGGTAGTAATGAACCCATCTCCGTTCAAATCCGCCCTCGCGTCGTAGCCCGATTGGCCGGGAGTGGTCCCAAGCGCGCGGCTCAGAAGGCGAAAATCTGCCGAGTCCACCGTGTCCGAACCATCAACATCGCCGTTCACAAGGACAAACGTTGCCGTGGAGCGGCTGGCGTCGCGGGTATCAACGCGGCGAGTCTGAGTCAAGAAGGTGCCCACCTTGATGCGCATGTCATATTCCGCGAGAAACGATGGCGCGAGGACGCTGATCCGACCACCCGACTGCACGGTGACCGTGCGACTCTGCAGGGTCGTGCCGGTGCCCGGGAATCCGAACTCGACCGTGATGGTGGTCGAAGGGCTGGAGTTATTGATCCGACCCGTGAATGTGAGCTGGCACTCGATGCTCGGGTTCACCAACTCGATGTACCAAGGCTGAACCGTCGTCACCGTGGAAGGCAACAAGCCGCCCAAATGGGTGAAGCTCGGCACGCTCATCCTCGCAACCTGAGCCGATGCCCAAACGGTGCTCAAGAGCTCGCCGTTCGAATTGAAGCGCAAACCCAACGGCTGACCGGGGGTCGTAAAGAATCCGAGCGACTGCCCTCCCGAGTTGAACCGGAATATGCGCGAGTTGTTCGAGCTGGTCACGTACAAAATGCCATCTGGCCCCCACCCGAAACCTTGCGTATCCCACAGACCACGGCCCGTGCTGATGAGATCGCCCATCGGGGAACCGCTATTAGGATCAAATTCTTCGATGCCGCCACCGGCCGTCGAGTTGAAACTGACGAACAAGCGCCCCTCTCGAATCACCACGGCTTGATAATTTCGGCCCGCCCGAACTGGGCTGGTCCACGGCACCATGCCAAAACGAGTCACCGTATTGGCAGATTGGTTTGCCACGACCAAGTCGCGATCATAGAAGCTAAGACCGTGGGGCCTTGGCGTCGCGGCGTAGTTGTCCACGAACTGCCCGAACGAATTGAATCGCTTGATCTGGTTCGTCGCGAAGCTGCTGACGTACAGAAGTCCATCGGGACCGTAGGCAAATCCGAACGGCCGGTTGAGTCCGCCACCGCTGGCAATCGTGCCTCGCAAAGCCCCGGTCACATCATCCACCATCACGATGCGGTTACCGGTGTAATCGGCGACGGCCACCGTACCTGCTTGAGCGTGGACCCCCAGTAGCCCCAGCATTCCAGCGGCGATTGTAACTCGTTTGAACTTCCCCATGTTCGTCATAACTGGGGGGTTGTTTCCATCTCGGTTGGTCAGATTCACTGTCATCCGGTTGAGTTCCTGTAGGGTTACCAGTGAACTCCGGTGACCCTACTTGCCGCCTTTTCACCGGCTAGAAATCGTACGGCTAGAATTGATACTGGGGGGTCCGCCCGCGCTTTTACCTGCGCCTTCTCCCTCGAAAGGAGAAGGCGGCCAACGGCCGGATGAGAGTGAACGAAAGATAACGTTTAGACCCACACTAACTCTCACCTGTTCGAGCTTCCCTTCGGGACTCCGCGAACTTCCTCTCCCTTCGAGGGAGAGGAGACTGGCTAGACAGCCCGCGCCTCCCGCTTGAGCCTTCTCCCTCTAAGGGAGAAGGTGGCCAACGGCCGGATGAGGGTGAACGCCTGACACTTGCTTCCGGAAAGTTAAACCTTTTACAATTCGTATGTGCCAAGCCAAAAGGATCCGCAGTTGATTGCCTTTGCGAGGGCGAATCGACAATTTGATAATCCGACCGCAAAGCGACTCTGGGCGCATTTGCGGAGCCGGCGAACGGTCGGGGTCAAGTGGCGGCGCGAGCATATTATCGAGCCATACATTGCCGACTTCTTCTGCGCCATGGCAAAGCTAGTTGTCGAGTTAGATGGCGAATCGCACGCGGGAAAAGCAGCATATGACGCGCGTCGGGATGCGTTTTTTGAATCTCAGGGGCTGATGGTGATTCGAGTTTCAAATCTGGAGGCGCAAGAACGGTGGGACGATCTCATGAACCACATCTGCTTGACGGTCGAGGCGCGCATGCATGAACTTGGTCGCTCGAGGAAATACAAGGTCGGAGGCTAGCGATCACCCTCACCTGTTCGAGCTTCCCTCTCGGGACTCCTCGAACTTCCTCTCCCTTAGAGGGAGAGGAGACTACGAGAGCACGCGCTTCCCGCTTGAGCCTTCTCCCTCGAAGGGAGAAGGTGGCCAACGGCCGGATGAGGGTGATCGCCTGGGCTCGGCTACGTGTTAAACCCACGCGAGAGATATCGCTACTTGCGATTACCCTAGTTCCTCTCCCTTCGAGGGAGAGGAGACTAGCGGACAGCCCGCGCTTCCCGCCAGCGCCTTCTCCCTCGAAGGGAGAAGGTGGCCAACGGCCGGATGAGGGTGATCGCCTGGCGAGAGATTTCGCGTCTAGCGAACCCTCCCTACAAGTGCCTGCCTCACTTTAGGAAGTCCAGGTGAGTCACCACCATGCGATGGTCGGAGTGTTGGGTGGTTTTCGCGACGGTGGAGATTGGCACGACCCCGTGAGACCAAATCTGATCGATGCGGATGAAGGGGTACTCGTTCACCGCCGTCCCGCCCCACGCTCGCCCGGCGAACCAGAAGGAGTCTCGCAAGTTCAGCTTCTCTGTCAGCACGCCCTGAATCACTCGATCTGGCGGCGTGTTCATGTCTCCGCCCAGGATGATCGGCATGTCGGAATTGCGCCGTTCGGCGGGGAGGTTCTCGACCAGTTCGTCCAACTCTTGGGTCAGGCGCTTCTTATGGATGTCGCAATCCTTCCAAGAATTGCCGTCCAGCAAATTGAACCGAAGAATCGGCGGGCTCAGCCGCAGGCTACAGATTCCGATGCGCCCCAACTTCGTATCCACCACCGCCCACGCTCGATTTGAAGAGACCATGCCTGTCTTCTCGCCCATGCTCAGCAACTTGCCGCGGGTGATGATCGCGGCATCGGGACCGTAGGCGATGACCGCTTCGCGGCCATAAAGAGATTGCGCCAGTGCCTCAATGTCTTCCACCGAAGGTCGTTCTTGTAGCAACACGATATCCGGCTTTTGCGCCGCCACCTCCCACATCGCCTGCGCAGAGCCCGCAGCGCAGTTGAGTGAAACCACGCAAATGTCGCCTCTAGGCTCGCCCCAGCGAAGGAACTGCATTGGCGTATCCGACAGTCCGACCGCTAGTGCCGCCGAGACGGCCGCCAACGTCATGGGGGCATTGAATCGCCCTTTTCCTCGTCGGAACAGATTGAAGATGAAGATCAGCCCGAGCCCCATCCACGCGGGCCACAGCGTCAGGGCGTAGGCCCAGTCGGGCTCGAGGAGGTAGATAGCCGACAGTGCAAGCACCAACAACGTAAACACGACATTGGTCGGCCCCGCCCAACGACTCGCCACCCGCGGCTTGCGCTCCCCAAAGTCCACAAACTCCGGCATCCACGTGAAGACGTTGCGGCAATTCGCATTCGTTCTTTTGCATACGTGCGGGCTAGATGTGCCAAATGTATCGAAGTACTTAACCGGGTGAGGCGTAAACTCAGGTCGGAGGCAATGACGCTACCGACGTCATTCCTTCGAACGAGGGAACCCAGGAAGCGGGCACGCAGCCCGTCCGCCGGTGAGTGATGAAACTCAGTCCGAGCCCATGTCCCCGCACATTAACGCTAGCGTCATTTTCAGCCTTTGCGAGTGTGATAGCTGACGGTGAAGCGCGGTAACCTCCGGTGATGCCGCGCGAGGTCGAGCAGTTTGATGTTGAGTCCTTGAGGATGATCCTGCAACCTATTTGCGGTCAGCCGCTCACCGATATGTACCGGTTAGTAGGTCAAGTGTTCGAATTTGGAGTTCAGAAGCCCACAGCAAACCGGAAAGGTGAGGCAATCACGAGAGGGGATTTCAGTCTTAAATTTATCTCAGCTGACTGGCGCATCATCAAGCGCGGAAGAATTATCCTGGGGTCTACAGACCAAAGTGGCGACGAGTATTTTTACAATTCGCAAGAGCCACAGAGCCAGCCTTATGATAAAGATGCCAGGAGCCTGGCGCTCGAATTCATGAGAGACGTCAAGACAGGAAGATATGTGGCTCAATCAGTAGAGATTGGTGCCTTTACCGATGTCACAATCCGCCTCTCAGAGAATCTCGTCATTGAGAGCTTTGCGAGTTCAGGGGAAGATCATGACTCGTGGTGGTGCCATAACCACTGCACGGATGTGAGTTGTCTAGTCGGCCCCTCGGGGCACAACGTCGGCCAAAGCGAAGCACAGTAGCGTCGTGCCGGTGGCCCGGGTGAAAGCTTCTCAAGAAGGGTGCCACGGCCAGCGAGGCGCGCGAGCCGCGGATTTGCTCTCTCCCCAACTCCAGCCTCGATGACCGTGTTTTGTGCTTTCACCACTCGTTTTGGCCGACGGTTGGTGTAGGATATTGGAAGGGAGGGGGTTTGGCTTATGTGGGAAATACGGACATCGGGGCTTGGATTGGATCTGGCGAAGCCAAGTGTAATGCGAGCCCCACTGTCCGTGCCACCCTTGACGGGTATCCCGTGCGAACTGTGGACTATGCACTTTGGGTGGGGAAGAACGTGAGGTACTGGCTTGCGATAGGTACGGTGATTGCCGTTATTGGTGGCACGTTTGCTTTGCGAGCGATTCGTGTAGTTCCTAACTTTGACTGCGGCAAGGAGTGGTGCAGATTCGATGCCCCGTATTTCCTACCGCCTTTCAAGGCGAAGTTGTTTTCGGCTACCGGAACCGAACAGCGATGCTGGGGTCGAGAGACCGAGATTGACGAGACAGTCGTATACATGTGGCGTGAACCAAGAGACCTTTCTGAATCGCAATTGCAAAAGGTAACAACTGAATTCTTCAAGTCCAAGTTACTCAACGACAGCTTAAGCATGCGAGGCGCGGTTGGTCAGAGTGCTTCAAATGCGGTTGCATTGATCGCCACGACCAAGTCTTCGGAGGGCCGGGTTTGGGGTGTGATGTGTATTGCAAAAACTCATTTGAAAGAGGTCCTAGTGTTGTACAGCGCATGGGACGCCGGAAACCAGTCACATCAGGATCAATCATTTGACATGCAACGCTCATTACTCAAAGATACAGAGTTTAAGAGAACCTTCAAATTCTCGAACATCGAGCAACTTTAATGGTGGTTTTGCAAAGGCACCCGTTCTGTAAATGTTGCACCACTCCCATGTTGACAACGCGAACCCGCGGAGCCGGATATGTATGCGAGTCCCCAACGCCCGGCCCACCGCCTCCAAAAAGACCCGGTTTCCGAAGAACAAAAACATGCAAATCCGACGAATGCGTGAATGCGTCAAACTTAACGGGCGGGTGGCCCGGGTAAATAACTTCTCACGAAGGGTGCCACGGCCAGCGAGGCGCGCGAGCCGCGGATTTGCTCTCTCCCCAACTCCAGCCTCGATGACCGTGTTTTGTGCTACCACTACCCGTTTTGACCGACAGTTGGTGTATTGGAAGGGAGGGGGTTTGACGTATGTGGAAAACACGGATCATCGGGGCTTGTGTTGGATCTGGCGAAGTGAAGTGGAATGCGGGCTCCACTGTCCGCGGCACCCTTCTTGAGAAGTTTTTCACCCCTGTCACCCGTCGCTCCCCCCACACTCCACTACTAGTTTGTGCCCCAGATGCTCGATTTGGCCCCTAACTGGTGTACGATGTCAACGGATGGCGACCGGATCGATAAGTATGCCCATTGAGAAACGGGCGAAAGTGAGCGTGATGAAACCCAAATGACTAGACACTGGTTCGCGTTTCTTGGGTTGGTGGTCGTCATGCTGCCATCGATAGCTTGGTCGATTTTTCCAATGTACGAAATTGCCTTCGCTACGATCCCGGACGGCACGATCTATGGCCTTAACAACGCCGGAGATTACGTTTTCAGTCGATCCGGGGGGTACACATTGGTTAGGGGGGGGATTTCACATGACTTTTCGTATCCAACCGGCAACAGTGCGTTCCCGACTGGCTTCGCTACAGGTATCGGAGACAACGGAGTTTGCTTCGGACTCACTAACTCTGCTGGAGCCGAGCGCCGCGCGGCTGCTTGGTCTGTCGAGAACGGGTGGCAAGTCATGCCGTCGGGCCCATTCCGATCTGAAGCAGTCGGTATTACGACAGGAAATAGAGTCCTTTGCAAGGGAGCAGATGGGTTTAGCGAACCTTTGCTGGCCGGCTGGTGGCAGGTGGGTCAAAATCCAATCTCCATCAGCGGCAGCCTGAACGCTGCCGCCTGTGACAACGAGGGCAATGCGGTGTTCTTCGAGGGCTTTGGCTCAACACTGATTCGTGCGGACGGCACACGAATTGTCCTCAAGTACAACGACCTCAAATGCCGGGTGGAACATTCATGGAGGCACCAAAATCAACAACAGGGGACAGATCGTGGCCTACGGAAACGCTCCGGGATCTACCCAGGTGCAGTATATGCTCCTCAACCCCGTGCCCGAACCCGCGACCATGCTGACACTCAGCGGCGCAATCGGCGGCATGCTAATTCGCCGAAAATCCCGCCAACGCCGCAACTCCTAACCGCGAGCCCCGCCCCTCGGGGCTTGCCTTCTCTAGTTTCCTCTGTTCGAAGGAGTGGGGAAACTCGTCCCCTCTGTGCCCTCTGTGTGAGTCCACCCACAGACTCACCGACTCACCAACCAACCGGCTCCAAAAGTTGACGAACCCTAGCCCCGGCACCGTATCAGTGTGCCTCGTCCATCTCCCTCCAGGTCCCTCCACCTCCCACTATTTCCCTCAAAAAAAGAAATCATGCAAATCCGTCGTATCCGTGAATGCGTTAAACTTAACGCCCCATTTTAAGTTCAAAACCGGTCCCAGGACTCCAATCGCATGTTCGCATCCGTAACACTCTGTTTTCGAATGCGTCGAAATTAACCGAACTCGAAAATGCTAGTCGCCACCCAAAACCCTTCATCATGTTCATCACCTTCATCACTTGAGACCGCCGGAGAGGCGGAAGCTCAAGCCTTCGTGCTACTTCATCGTAAACTGTAACGAGCCTATGAATCGCAGCTCAACTCTCTATTGAGCCTGAGCCGGCTCCAACCTCGTAGACTAAGAAAGAATGGCGTACCGCGATTTTCAGCACTTCCTTGAGGTTCTCGCACAAAAGGGTGAGCTCAAAACCATTTCGGAGCCGGTTAGCCCGTACCTTGAGATCACCGAAATCGCCGATCGCGTGATGAAAAAGGACGGCCCGGGGCTGCTGTTCAACAACGTGGTCGGACCTGCGCACCGCCTCGGGACGCCAGACCCGATGAGCGCCGTCCTCAATCGCCCATCGATCCACCCCGCGAACGCCCCGACCGGATCGAAGAAGTACGACTTTCCGGTGGCGATCAACACGATGGGCTCGCGCAAGCGCATGAGCCTCGCCCTGAGCTGCGATGACTTTGAGGAGCATGCCGACCGCCTCCGCAAACTCCTGATGGCCCCTGGCAACATGCCCAAATCCCTCCCAGATAAGATCAAAATGGCCCTGGAGCTGGGGGGAGAGATCAAGTCCGTCGGTCCGAAGGAAACAAGCCACGCGCCATGCCAGGAGATTGTCTGGCAAGGCGATGAGATTGACCTCACCCAGTTTCCGATCCTCACCTGCTGGCCCGAAGACGGCGGCCCCTACGTCACCCTGCCTCTCGTCTTCACCCACGACCCCAACACTGGAAAGCGCAACGTGGGCATGTATCGGGTGCAACTTTACGACAAGCGAACCTGCGGCATGCACTGGCAAATGCACAAAACCGGCATGCGCCAAATGGAAGATGCCGGAGCAAAGGGCAAGAATCTCGAGGTCGCCATCGTTCTCGGCGGCGATCCGGTCCACGCTTTTTCGGCGATCTCGCCCCTCCCGCCCGGCATTGATGAAATGCTCTTCTCGGGCTTCTTGCGCCGTGAAAACGTACGAACCGTCAAGGGCAAGACGGTGGACGTCCAAGTCCCCGCCGAAGCCGAAATCGTCATCGAAGGCTACGTGGACCCAAGCGAGAGGCGACTTGAAGGCCCGTTTGGGGATCACACCGGCTACTACAGCCTAGCCGGTGACTTCCCGGTTCTCCACGTGACTGCGGTCACGATGCGAAAGAAGCCGGTTTGGCCCGCGACCATCGTCGGCGTCCCGCCGATGGAAGATGGTTGGATGGGCAAGGCGGTCGAGCGCATTTTCCTCCCGCTCATTCAGCTCACCGTTCCTGAAATCGTGGACATGAATCTCCCCGTGGACGCGACCTTCCACAACGTGGCGTTCGTGGCGATCAAAAAGAAGTATCCCGGCCACGCCTACAAAATCATGAACGCGATCTGGGGCCTGGGTGGCTTAGCATTCACCAAGATGGTGTTCATTTTCGATGAAGACACGAACGTCCAAGACGTGGGTGAGGTGCTGTTCCGGCTCGGAGCGAACTGCGATCCAAGCCGCGACGTGCTGCACTCACGAGGTCCCGTGGACCAGCTCGACCACGCATCAGTCGCCGAGGGATTCGGGGGCAAGATCGGCTTCGATTGCACCCACAAATGGCCGGGCGAGAATGGCTTTAGCCGCCACTATCCCAAGCTCATCCGCATGACGGACGACGTGAAATCGAGGGTGGATTCGATCTGGGACAAGCTCGGACTCTAGGCATCTGGTTTCCAACGAACCGTTCCGTCAGCGTAGGCCACCGCGCTTCCGCCAATGCCTCGGATAAACCCCAGTTCGGTGTTTGACGGATCCTTGATCAGCGACATGTTGAGAGGCCCCTTATAGGTGTAAATGAACCCATCGAACATCTCCTCGTTCTTCACGTAAGGCATGACTCGCTCGGTTAATCCATCGGCGGGCGGGAGTTCCTCGTCATTATCGCTTGCGTACATGATCAATCCCATCGTGACGTGCTTCGCTCGCAACATGATTTCTTCTCTCGTCTCTGGCCCAGTCTTTCGCTCCATCAGTGATCGGTCAACTCTGAGCACGTCTTGAACCGACAGCGCCCCATCACGCAACACCGTCACCGAATCCTCTTTTGGCGAAAGCTCCACGGAGTCCGCGCCCGCTCCAAAGTAGAGCAGTTTGTCAGCTCTGGCTGGTGTGCCGTCGGTGCCTGGCCGGTTTCTCGTTTCTGGAGTCGACGGTCCTGAGACCGCGCCAAGCGTGAAGATCGAGTATTTGGTGTTGTCCGGGTATTTCACCTCTTGCTCTCCGATCTCCAACAAGGAAGGTCCCATCGCGGCCCTCATATCGGTCACGTTAAATCGGAACTGCTGTTTAAATTGCTCGGCGGTCAGATTAACGATGTTCCCATTGGCCGGGAAGTAAGCTATGAATCCCTCTTTGCCTCCGCCGAATCCGACCACCCGGATGATAAAGGCATCCATGCGATTGGAGTAGCCGCCATATTCGATGAGCTGGTTGGAATCGAGCCCAAGGGAAACAGGGGTCCAACGCCCTCGGTCGGCATCATAGATGCGGGCCACGGTACTCACGGAGCCAGAGGCCATTTTTCCGTCGGTCATATACACCAAAACGCTGGAGCCTTCCTCCGATGCAACGTACTCGACGCTTCCGCCAACGGGAGCGGCGATCACCTCCGAGAGGGGACCATTCACTATCCGCACTTGACTTGTTTTCGATTGGTCCGGATTCGTGATTCGGGTAGTGACCACGGCAGTCCGCTCATTCGGGAGCACCTCAATGTATTCGAGTACTTGGTTCGGTCGGTTCACCCGCTCTAGGAGCTGAGTCTGATTCGTCTTACGGTTCCACAGATAGGCCGACTCGGTCATTGCCGGCACGATTTTGCCGGTGAGGACCATCGTCGCCACATCGGCAGTTAGCGAGACGTCAAACTTGACGATGGCGATGGCATTTCCGAACCTAGTCCATTCGGAGTACTGAACGTAGCCTCGCCCAGCCGCGATCGGCCTTGGATCTCCAAGTATGTAAGCGTATTCGCCCACTAAGGCTGCCCGCGGCGTATTGAGTTGGGCAAACGCCGGCAACATGCCACCCACCAGTAAAACCGACGACAACATGGCCGACACCCAGGACGTGTTTTTCATTGCGTTTGCTCCACCTGAGGCTAGCCCGAGGTTGCTCGCATAGCCTCAGCTTGACGACGCTTCTCGAGGAAAAACTCGTTCACCCATTCGGCGCGGCTTGCCATGTTCAACGACAGTTGGGGCAATAGGTCGGCTCTAAAAACAGTGTTGGGTACGAAGGAACGGTACGCCAAGAAACCATCGTGGCAGGACCAGGAGCCGAGCATGTGCGACTTCTTCCAGTTGTCCCTTTCGTACTGATTCAGCTCCAACGCCATGTGAGAAACTCGCTCCGGCGACATGACGAGAGGGACGGTCAACGTGAAGTGCAATCCATTTCCGAGAACCGGATGCGGCTCGCGGGAGTTGACGTCGAGGATAATCCCGCGCGGGGTCTGGCTCGCGCTCCACAGGAACTCGGCCTGTAAATGATGATGGTGGTCGCTGGTGAATTTTTCCGCCTCTCGCTCCATTGCCTTTTCCGTCTCAAGCCATTCGGGGACGCCGATCCAACGGCTTGGTTGCTGACCGTGTGGAAGGAAGAACTGTTGGACGCATGACATCATGGGATCGTGTTGCGTGCGAATTCCCATGGTTGGATGCGCACTGGTGGCGGGTTGGGCCCCGACCGCGCCTTGGAGCTTGCGCGACACGACCTGTGCTTCCGTAACTTGCAGCACCACGGCGGCGAAGCACACCCGCTTCAAAAACACCATGTTCTCTTCGGTTGCGAAGCAGCTCGAGTGAAGTTTGTAGGTGTCCGATGGCTTGTCGTAAACCAGGCTATTGAGCGTCGTGTGGTCCATTTCTCGCTCAAGCGCGAGTTCAAAGTCTGCCGCGTGCCCCCGACCGCGAATCAGGTCGGTCTCGCAATGGAGCCGGTAAGTGGTCGTGACGTGTTGGAACACGCCCTCTTCGCACCAAACTCGCTGAGCGTGGTCAGCCCCCCACCACGTGAATCCCTCCGCATCAAATTCGCACCATTTCTGGTCCACGTTGAGCGTCTTCATCAACTCGATCATGAGTTGATGGCCGTACTGGTGCCCTTGTCGCCAATCCATCGTCTATCGCCACTCCAAACAAAAGTAAAGTTCGCCGTGCCAAGGTTAGATTCCTTGACAAAGGTTTGAACTCTCAATGTGGAGAACGGATTGTGCTTACTCGGGGATTCCCCAAAATTCTACTGGGGGGCGCGGGGGGTTGCCATGCGCAATGGAGTGAGGGTTCGTCCAGAGGATCGGACCTCGCCAGCGGCTTGCCCGTAGAGATCGTACTCGCTGGCGTCGGTGATTTCGGTATCGACCAAAGTTCCCGGTGCGTGTGCGCCGCGCACGAAAACCCAGCCGTCGATCTCGGGAGCGTCGCGGAAGGATCGCCCCGCGCTCCAACCGTCCTTGATTTCGTCAATTAGGACGGGCATGGACTTTCCGATCCAAGCCTTGTTCTTGCGCAAACTTATGCCCTGCTGAACCTTCATCAAGTGGTCAAATCTTTGACGCTTCACTCGGTGGGGGACTTGGTCGGGGAAGTCGTGACTCGGGGTGCCGGGCTCGCGGCTGAACAAGAACGCTCCCACCCGGTCCAGTTCGGCCTGCTGAGTGAAATCGACGAGGGACTTGAATTCGGCGTCCGTCTCACCGGGGAACCCGACGATGAACGTTGTCCGAATTGCGGCATGAGGCATGGCCGCACGCAGCTTTTCGAAGAGTTTCAAGTACCGCTCGCCCTCCCATGGGCGCTTCATGCGCCGCAAGGTTTCGGGATGGACGTGTTGCAAGGGGATATCGATGTACTTCACCACTTTGTCCAGGCTCGCCATCGCCTCGATCACCTCATCGGTGAGCTTGTTGGGATAGAAGTACAGCATCCGAATCCATGCGGCGCCTTCGATCCCGTTTAGGTCCCTGAGCAATCGCGGAAGAGTGAACTCCTTGTAGAGATCGAAACCGTACTGCGTGACATCTTGCGCGATGAGATTCAGCTCTAACGCCCCGGTTCTAACCAAGTGGTTGGCTTCTTCGAGTACTCGCTCAATAGGCTTGCTTTGGTGTCGTCCGCGGAAGCTAGGGATGGTGCAAAACGTGCACTGATGGTCGCACCCTTCGCTGATTTTCAGGTACGCGGACCACGGCCGACCGCTTCGGGCGCGGCTTGGCACTTCAGCCCAACGGTGATGCGGTGGTTTGACATCAAAAACTTGCTCGCGACTAGTCAGGGTGGTCTTGACGATGTCATCGAAGCGGCCCATCTGCCCCACGCCAATGTACGCATCCGCCCCCGGCGCAAGGCGCGAGAGTTCTTCGCCCAGTCGTTGGGCAAGGCAGCCCGCAACAATTACTTTGCCGTTGCCCTTGCTACGCACCGCCTTTTTGATCGCCTCGATCGACTCTTCTTGCGCGGATTGGAGGAAGCCGCAGGTGTTGATGATCGTCACGTCGGGCGCCTTGGTGGCTCCGTCGATCTGATGACCCGCGCCTCGAAGCACGCCCGCGATCTCTTCGCTGTCCACCTCGTTTTTGGCGCAACCCAGAGTAATGATTCGAATTTTTTCAGACATGAGTGGGTTGTCCCTTATGGGCGATTCAATGCGATTTTTAACCAAGTGGAGAAATAAGCGCGCGAAAAGCGGCTTTGTGGATTCTTATTGAGCGCCTCCGCCCACATCCGCTTCGCCTCTTCTCGATCACCTCGACTGAGTGGCCAAATCGACCGGTACAGCTCCATATTGCCGAGGCTCTTCTCCCTCATTTTCCGTGTTCTCTCTCGCTCGCCGGAGGGCAACTGCGGCAAGTACATTTGCAAAATGCGCTCTCCATCCGCGGTACGGCGAGGCTGTTCGCTCACGGATTTGCTGAGTTCGTGGAGTCGAAACGCCGAAAGGGGTCGAGTAAACGGTTGGCAAATTTCCCCGCCAAAGGCTAGGCGACACCAGTATTCGTAATCCATGCCGAAGAAGAAGCTCTCGTCATAGACGCCGTGCTTCTCCATGACCTCGCGACGGATAAACGTCGAGGGATGCGGGATGGTCTGATGGACCAGCCATCCGGCCTTGCTTTTCGGTACCTCGGTGACCATAACCTCGGCGTGATCGCGGGGCAATCCTGGACCGAAATAAAGACTGGGGGCCGTCATCCAGCGTAAACTCGGCCGCTCGGCGAACTGCTCGGCAACGAAATCCAGCGCTCCCGGCAGATAAACGTCGTCTGAATTTAAGACTCCGATCAAATCCCCTGTGGCACGCGCCAAGCCCTTGTTGATCGCATTGGTCTGTCCGCTATCCTTCTCGCTCACGCAGTAGGCGAAGTGCGATTGATACTTTTCCAGGACCGAAAGGGTGGAATCCGTTGATCCCCCGTCAACCAATATGTGCTCAAGGTTGGGGTAGCGCTGGTTTTGGACGGACAGAATCATCTCCTCCAAAAACTCCCCCTGACTGTAACTAGGGGTTACAACCGTGATTTTGGGGAGGGACGAGGCAGACATTCGGTTCATTATGAACGGTAGGCCCAACCGGAATGCCCAATAATTGAACGGTAAACTGGGAAGATGCGTGAGAAACTCGTGGAGATTCTGGCGAAATTTGAATCTATCGAGCAGCAACTCATGGACCCGGCGACCTCCAGTCAGCCGGCAGAACTTCAACGCCTCGGCAAAGCCCGCGCCGAGATTGAGGGCATGGTCAGTACCATTCGCCAGCACCAAAAGGCGGAGCAAGATCTTCGCGAAGCTGAGACCCTCCTGGGCGATCCCGAGATGAAGGAGATGGCGCAGGAAGAGATTCCGCAGCTTAAAACCAAAATTGAGACCCTTGCCGAAGAGCTCCGCCTGCTCCTCATTCCGAAAGACCCCGACGACCAAAAATCGGTGATTGTCGAAATCCGCCCTGCCGCCGGGGGCAACGAGGCTGGGCTATTCGCGAGCGAACTGCTTCGAATGTATCTCCGCTACGCCGAGCGTCGGCGCTGGAAAACCGAGGTGATTGACATGGAAGAGGACGGTATGGGTGCACTGAGTCGCGTGACATTTAGCATCGACGGGACCGGCGCCTATTCTCAACTCAAGTTCGAAAGTGGCGTCCATCGCGTCCAGCGCGTGCCTGCGACGGAAAGCAGCGGCCGCACCCACACCTCCACCGTCACCGTCGCAGTCTTGCCCGAAGTCGAGGAAGTGGACCTAGTAATTAAAGCCGACGATCTCGAAATTTCAACCTTCCGGTCCAGTAGCGCCGGCGGTCAACACATGCAGAAGAACGAGACGGCGATTCGAATCGTGCACAAGCCCTCGGGCATTGCAGTCACCTGTCAAGACGAGCGTAGCCAGCAACAAAACAAGTTGCAAGCGATGTCAGTTCTACGAGCGAAGCTTTACGAAATTGAGCGAGATCGCTTAGCCAAGGAGCGTGGCGAATTGCGGCGGGGCCAAATTGGCTCGGGTGATCGCAGCGAGAAAATTCGAACTTACAATTTCAACCAAAGTCGAATCACCGACCACCGAATCGGCAAGGACCTGCACAACTTGATTGCGTTTATGGACGGTGATCTTCAGCCCATGATTGACGCGCTCATTCAAGACGATCAGATGCGCAAACTCACGCAGGGCGACGAAGAGCAATGAAGCTGAAATTTCCCGTGGTGCTAGCTAGCGCCTCACCCCGTCGCCAAGAGCTTCTTCGTCCGATTGTCGGTGAGTTTGTCGTTGATCCGGCCCATGTGGACGAAGACGCCCTGACCGTCGCCGATCCATGGCAAACCGCGCAGAAATTGGCCAGGGAAAAAGCGATGGTAGTGTTCGAGCGCCATCCGGATGCTTTAGTGATTGCCGGGGATACCGTGGTCGCCCTCGCTGGGGGCGAAGGCTATGTCCAGCTTAGTAAACCAAATGGTGAGGAAGATGCGGTTCGCATGCTGGCGCAACTCAGCGGAAAGACTCACCTCGTCATCACGGGAGTCGCCCTGCGCTGGGCCGGAGGGCTGATCTCCTTCACTGACGAAACCCGAGTTACGTTCAAGAAGCTGTCTCCAGAGGCCATCCGCGCGTACGTCGCGACGGGGGAATCGATGGATAAGGCGGGAGCCTATGGGATACAGGGCATGGCAAAAACCCTTGTCGAGCGACTCGAAGGTTCGCTGAACAACGTGGTTGGGCTGCCTACGGAGAAACTCATGGAAGCACTTCGCGACGTCAAGTAGCCGACGCTTCGTGCTTCTCTTTGATCCGGCTTCGAATCCAGCGCCCGAGGAAATACAGGATCGCGACGACGACGATGATGTCGACGTACTTCCAATACTTCTCGATCTCGTCCATATTTTCCTCGAGCTGAAACCCCACCCAAGCCCAAGCAAAGCACCAAGGAATGGCACCGATCGTGGCGTACAGTACGAAAAGTGGAAAGTTCATCCGGTAGATTCCGGCGGGGAGGGAGATGAATGTCCGGACCAACGGGATGAACCGCCCCCAGAGCGTCACGATCGGCCCGTGCTTTTCGAACCACTGCTCGCCTTGATTTACTTCCTTTTCCCGGATGAAAAGAAACCGCCCGTACTTGATCAACCCCGCTTTGCCGAGCTTAAAGCCCAGCCAATAGTTTATCATGCTGCCCAGAATCGTTCCGAAGCCCCCCGCAAATCCGACCCCCACGAATGACAGCTTGCCTTGCGCAGCAAGAATCCCTGCAGTGGGCATGATGACTTCGCTGGGGATGGGGAGGTTGAGCGAGTCCAGCAACATCAAGAGGAAGACCCCCTGATATCCCAAAGTGTGCACCACGTTCAATGCCCATTCTTTAAGTGGTCCGATGATGGCTTCAAACATGCGCGACCGCTATTGTATCCGGTCCGCCGTGAGTATCCTGCAGTGAACCAATTGGTTAACCTGCGATTGGCGCGTACAAATCGGTGCAATCTCAGCTTCAGGCACGAGGCCGCAATCGTTCATGCATCTTTAGCTTTCCAATGCTCGAACTGACCCTAGTTTCCAAGCCACGTTCAACTCTTTCTATAACTCAACAATCGGCCCAGATTTACCGCATGCATGGTCTCGGCGTCCGGAGTTTCGAGCAGGATCGGTACCTCGGTGAAGCGGGGATCGTTCATCAACAGTTGGAACGCAGTTTCGCCGATTTCACCTTCCCCGATAGGCGCGTGACGGTCTACCCGTGAGCCAAGAGGCTTCTTGCTGTCGTTGCAATGAATCGCCTTGATTTTTTCAAGGCCAACCGTCTGGGCGAACTTGGTCCACGTCGCTTCATAGACATCTTCGGTCCTGATGTCGTAGCCAGCGGCAAAGATGTGGCAAGTGTCCACACAAACCGCTAACCTACTCGGGTTTTTAGTGAGCTCGAAGAGTCGCTGCAGTTGCTCAAAGGTGTGGTCGAGCGAACTCCCTTGTCCGGCCGTAGTTTCTGCCAGAACTGTCACGGAGTGGTCCGTCCTCGCCAAGACCTCCAAGACACCCTCGGCCGCCCTCGCCAGCCCAGCTTCTTCGCCCTGCCCCATGTGGGCCCCGATGTGACTCACCGCGAACTTGATCCCATAGACGGCACATCGGTCCAGTTCGCCGCTGAGTCCAGAAATGCTCTTCTCGCGCTGTTCATCATCCGGCGCACAAAGGTTCACAAGATAACTGTCGTGACTCACCACATGGTTAATTCCGGTGGTTTCTAATGCGACTTTGAAATCGCTCACCATCTCAGCGGTGACCGGCTTCGACTTCCACTGTTGGGGACTTGACGTGAAAACTTGCACCGCCGTGCACCCGATCGCCTTCCCATCTCGAATCGCGTTTCCGATCCCGCCCCTAGAAGGCATGTGTGCCCCGACCCATTTCGCCGACATAGGGGGAGGCTACCCGAACTGGAAAACGGGTAAAAGCAGGGTCGAAATGGGCCAATTTCTTCCGAGTTTTAAGGCGTATGACGTTCGAGGCAAAGTGCCGTCCGAGCTCAACCCTACCATCGCTTACGCGATAGGCAGGGCGTACGCCGAGTGCATCCAGCCCAAGACGGTGTGTATAGGCTACGACATCAGGCTCTCTGGCCCAGAACTCCAACTCGCTCTTGCCGCGGGCCTGAACGCGGGTGGCGTCGAAGTGATTGATCTCGGAATGATCGGTACCGAAATGGTCTATTTCGCCACCGCTTTCTACAAATTTGACGGCGGCATCATGCTGACCGCCAGCCACAACCCAGCTGAGTACAACGGGATGAAGATGGTTCGCGCCGATAGTCGTCCGATTTCCGGGGACACGGGCTTAAACGAGATCGAAAAACTTGCGCACGCGTTGCTCGAGGTTGGCGACATCCCGACCGAATTCCTCCCCGAAATGACCAAGAAGGACGTATACGACGACTTCATAACTCACCTGCTCACGTTCGCAGACCTGAGCGAACTCAAGCCGCTTAATATATTAGCTGACGCCGGAAACGGGGCGGCGGGCATTGCCATGAGGGCTCTCTCCCCTCACCTCCCGCTGAATATTGAGCCGATGCTCTACGAACCTGACGGTCATTTTCCGCATGGCGTCCCCAACCCGATCCTCCCCGAATCTCGCGCCCGAGTCGAACAGAAGATGCGCGCCAATCCGGGGCACTACGACTTCGCGGTGGCATGGGATGGCGATTACGACCGCTGCTTCTTCCTTGACGAGAACGGTCAGTTTATTGAGGGCTATTACATCGTCGGCGTGTTGGCCCAAGCGCTCTTGCGGAAGGACCCCAGCCACACCATCATCTATGACCCCAGACTCATCTGGAACACGCTCGATATCGTGCAGCAGTACGGTGGTCGCGCCGTGCTTTGCAAGAGCGGGCATGCGTTTATCAAGGAGAAAATGCGCGCTGAAGATGCCACCTATGGCGGTGAAATGAGCGCGCATCACTACTTCAAGGGGCATTGGTATTGCGACAGCGGCATGATCCCGTTGATGATGATTGCCCACCTCGTCAGCACTTCCGGAAAGTCGCTCGGCGAGCTCGTTGGAGATATGGTGGCGAAATTCCCCTGTAGCGGCGAAATCAATTCCACCGTCGCTGATGTACCCGCAACCCTGAAGAAGATCGAGGACGCTTATCCAAATGGTGAAATAGACCGCACTGATGGTTTAAGCATTGAGTTCGATGAGTGGAGATTTAATCTGCGCGGATCAAACACCGAACCCGTAATCCGGCTCAACGTGGAAACCCGCGCCGACCATGCCCTCATGGAGCAAAAGACCGGGGAGATTCTTGCGCTTATTCGCTCCTAAATCACTCTTTTGCCCGTCGCCAAATTAGCCGAAAATTAAGGCAGCTGACGAAAGGTAGAGTTTGTATCAGAATTTGAGAACTTAGGCCCTCCATTTGCCGTTCTAATCTCGTGCCGCCTCGATGACACATCATTCCCGCACTCTCTCTTGGTTCACTTGTTCGCTCATGCTCTCCACCGCATCGGTGGCGTGGGCTCAAGAGGCGCGTACTGATGCCAAGATTGAACTCGGATCAAAGAGTGAAATTTCCCTGGCTTACCTTCGCCAGGCATTATCCTCAAGCGGCCAGTCTCTGAGATCCGAGAACAGGCTCGAGGTTGTGGGAGCCGGGCTGAAGTTTAGACTCGACAATCGCCTCTCGCTGGGCGCGGGATTTGGACAGTCCAACTTACTCTTTGGTCGTACCAATCTCACCGCCAGCGACAATGCAGCCTACAATTTTGACCTTGGCTACAACGCGACCCGCTGGGGATTCCAGGGCGGAGTACGCCGTGTCGAGCAAAACTATATCGCCAGCAGCGATTGGGACCGAATGGGCCGCGATCTCTCGGTCAACAACGTTCAGGATGTTCAAATCGGCGGCTGGTTCGTCCTTACGGATCGAGTTCAGGTGAGCGGCGAAGCGTCCTACGGCGAGGCGCTTGTCGGATCGGCTTTTGATTTCACGAGTTGGTCAACCCGGCTCCAGTACAATTTTTCGAAGAACGCCTTTGGCATTCTGGGCTACGAGAACATCGACTTCGACTTCGGCGCTGGCCAGGCCGCCCGCCAACGATGGGCCACCTTTGGCGTCGGCTACAACCTCGACGGCACCAGCATGCTGAAGTTCATGTACCAGTATGGCGATCGCGAAGGCCGAGGCTGGGGCGGCGCCGGTCAACCGAATCGGAGCCACGTCATTTCTAGCCAGCTCAGCGTCAAGTTTTAACCCGTAACATTTTCGGGCTCAAATCAAGTAGATTCTCGCCATGAAGCGAGTCTTTTTGATTGCGTGTGCACTCATCGCTGCGGGCGCTCATGCTGAGCCCATCAAGCGTGCGTCTCAACCTGCCCTCTCACCAAATGGTGAACAACTGGTGTTCAGCTGGCAAAACGACCTTTGGATGGCCTCCGCTAAGGGCGGTGAAGCAAAGCGCCTTACCGTTAACCCCGCGGCGGACATGATGCCCCGATGGTCGCCGGATGGCTCGCGCATCGCGTTCGTCTCGAACCGATTTGGGAGTAACGACATGTTCTCCATGCGGCCCGACGGTACCGACATTCGTCGCCTCAGCTTCGACAGTTCCACGGAAGCCCTCTACGGCTTCACCCCTGATGGCAAGCGACTGGTCGGACATACGGGAGCTTGGGGACGAGCCAACATTTTCAGCCTCGCGTCTTCCGGTGGTGACATCGTCCGACATACTGGTCACCCGCTCGAAATGCAATTCTATCCTACGGTCTCAAAGGACGGCACGAAGGTGGCGTATTGCCTCGGTGGCAGCGCGGGCAACTGGCGCAACCCGAGCAAATCGGGAACCGACACTGCCGAAATCTGGATCGGCGATCTTGGCGCGCCGATCACCAACAATCGAAATCTGACCAAAGACGAGTTCAACGACCTCTTCCCGATGTTCGCCCCGGACGGCACCATCGTCTGGTCAAGCAATCGCTCCGGCGCACCAAATCTTTGGCGAATGTCCGCCAACGGTTCCGGCGCGAAGATGCTTACGAAGCACGCCGCAGGAACTCTGCGTTGGCCCAACATGTCCGCCGACGGTAGCGCGGTGGCCTACGAGCACGATAGCGAAATCTACGTTTTCGACACCAAAGCCAACCAGTCCCGAAAGCTAGCCCTTGAAGTACCCGACGACAACGTCCTGAACCCAATTCTCGATGTGGCTATCAGCACCGGCGCATCCGACTTTGCGGTGTCACCCGATGCCAAGCGAGCTGTGGTCGCAGTTAGGGGTGATTTGTTCCTGCTTCCGGAGCGCGGCGGAACAACCCGAAGGCTCACCAAGAGCTTGGGCGTGGATTTCTCGCCGATCTGGCTGGACAACAAGCGCATTCTCTTCGTTACGGGTCGTAACAATCGCCGCGAGTTGATGACCGTTGACCTCGAAGGCAATGAGTCCTCGTTCTATTCATTCTCAGGCGACGCGTCGATGCCTGCCCTTTCACCCGACGGCAAGTCCCTCGCCTTCCACGCTGACGATAATGAAATTCGGGTGATTTCGGTCGCTGGCGGAGTTGCGCGCAAGGTGACGGGGGGCGGTTTCCCAGATGCGCACCAAGGCAGCGCCACGTTCAGTTGGTCCCCCGACAGCAAATGGATTGTCTACGCAGATCAAACCGAGCGTGCGACCTCCATCGCAGCGGTCGAACTCGCCACTGGTAAGAAGGTTCCCATTTCCCGAGTCGCCAAGGGAGCCGACCTCCCAAGATTCTTGCCCAACGGCAAGGCCGTTTACTACTCAAGCGCCGAGTTCGGTGAGTCCGACATCGTCGTGGTTGACTTAGTCCCGCCCGACATTACGTTCGCCGAGGATGACCTCGACGGCATCGATGTTGAAAAGCCCAAGCCCGGCCCCGTTGAAGTCAGGATCGAGCCTCGGGGCATCGAGTACCGCGTGCGCAGAATCACAAACGGCAACGCAACGGCCGTCTCGGCCTCTCCCGACAGCCGAGCAATCTGGGCCATGGTGGATGGACAGCTCAGCGCCATCCCGGTCAGTGGCGGAGCCGCCACACCCGTGGCTGGAGTCACCGGCGGCGTGCGAAGCATCCAAGTTGTGGGTCAGAAGGCGTACACCGTCGCCTCGGGCCGTCCAGTAGCCTTGTCCCTCGCAAATGGGGCGGTCGCCCCCATTGGCTTCAATGCCCAATTCACCGTAGACCGCAAGGCCGAGGAGATTGCGCTCTTCAATGAGATTTGGTGGGCGATGGATCGTATCTACTACGATCCGCAACACCACGGGAAGAATTGGGACGCAATCCAAGCCGAGTACCGCGCGCTTGTGCCGTACGTCTTCGATCGCCAAGACTTCTATGCCCTAATGAACGAGATGATCGAGGAGCTCGACTCGAGCCACCTGGTCGTCAGTGCCCCTCCTGCCGCTCCGCCCCAAGCCAATGAGACAACTGGATTTATTGGTGTCGAATGGGATTGGAACAAGCTCATGTCCACCGGACAGTACGTGGTCGCCAGCGTTTTGCCGCTCAGCCCAGCCGACTTCCCAGGAACTCAGCTCCTACCGGGTGACCTAGTGCTCGCCGTGGAAGGTGAAACTCTTTCGGCTTCGAAGAGCTTCGCGAATCTCATGAAGGGCACGGCCGGAACAAGGGTGCGCCTCAAAATTTCTCGCGCGGGCAAGGAAATGACGGTCGCAGTTCGACCGACCAGCCCAGCGGCAAGCACCGCGATGCGCTACGAAGAGTTCGTCGCCGCCCGCCGAGCAGAAGTCGACCGACTAAGCAACGGCAAGCTCGCGTACTTCCACATTCAGGGGATGAATGCGCCGAGTACCGATCGGCTTTTCCGCGAGATGCGCATGTACGCCGAGGGCAAGCAGGGGGCGATCATCGACGTCCGCTGGAACGGAGGTGGCAATACCGCCAATCGGATTCTCGCCGCCCTCCGCGTCGAGCCTTGGCTATTCCGCCAGTTCCGCTCAAATCCGAATCTGCGGATCACCGAAGAGATGTTCCGAGGCGAAGCGATCGAAATGCCGGTGGCTCTGATGACTAACCAGTACAGCGCCTCAAACGCGGAAATCTTCAGCGAAGGATTCCGACGGATGAAGCTCGGACCCATCATCGGCGAGGCCACGGGTGGAAACGTGCTTACCGTGTCCGGTCTCTACGGCCTGTGGGACGGAGGCGGCGTTCAGATACCGTTCATTGGCATCAAGACCGTGAGCGGCGAACCGCTGGAACGCATCGGCCGACGGGTGGACTTTGACGTCCGGTACGACCCTAATGCGTGGAATGCGAACCGTGACAACCAGCTCGAAGTCGCGGTGCGCGAACTGCTCAAGCGAACGAAGTAGGCGAAGAGGCTCGGTGTTCCGAGCCTCTTTTCTTTTTATGAAAATGTACATGAGTCCCTTACACTAAAGGAACGTTAGCGCTTAAGTGTGCGTTATATCTATCAAGCCCCCTCTAATTGGAGGGAGAGCAGAAAATAGAGGTAACACAATGAAAACTATCGTTCGTTTAGATCCATTCTCCGATTTTCGCCGGCTAAGCAGCTTGCTTGAAGGCCAGCGCGCGACCGAGGCCCCGGCGTTGTTGCCGCTCGACGTCGTGGAAACCGAGGGCGCACTCGTCGTCCGCGCGAGCATTCCCGGCATTCGCCCAGATGAGCTTCAGATTTCGGTCGAAGAGAATGTTCTTACCTTGCGCGGCGAGCATCGCGCGATCACCCACGGCGAGGACGCCAAGGTCTATCGCCAGGAGCTGCGATATGGCGCGTTCACCCGTTCGCTAAGACTCCCGGACACCGTGAACACCGAAGCGGCGGAAGCGACCCACGAGCACGGCATTGTCACCGTGACCTTCCCGTACCTCGCTGAAGTCAAGCCGAAGTCCATCACGATCCCCCTTCGACCCGTGACAGAAGCTCCGACCCAAAACTAACCACCGGGTTAGTTTGTAACGGGCAAGGCATGATGCCTTGCCCGTCTTACTATCTGGCCAAGTAGTTGGCCCACCAAGCGGAGAACTCGCCTAGGCGGTGGATCCGAAGATCCACCGGTCCGCCCCGGCTCATGCCGTGGCTGGTGTTTCGCGGATAGCGCACAAACCGGGACTCCACCCCGCGTTGCTGGAGCGCCGCGAATACTTGCTCACCCTGCTCGATGTTGCAGCGAAGGTCACCTTCGCTGTGGATGACCAACGTCGGGGTGACCGCGTTCTCAAAATAGGCGATCGGAGATTGGGACCACAGGACCGAGATCTTCTCCCATCCGCCGTAGGCGTAGCCGTCCCAGTAGCCGCCGGGCCGCCAAAGGTAGTCGCTGTTCCCCGCCTTGCTCACCAGATTGCTCACGCAGCGGTCGGTGATCGCGGCGCAAAAGTCGGTGCAATGTCCGATCGCCCAGTTCGTCATGTAGCCGCCGTAGCTCCCGCCCATGATTCCTAGCCTATTGGAGTCCATCTCGGGATGGGCCTGCATCCACCTAGTCACCGTCTGGATGTCCTCCCAGTCCTTCACGCCCCAGCTGTTTCGGATGGCGGCCGTGTGCGCCTCGCCATACCCCTTGCTGCCGCGCGGATTGCTGAAGACCACCCAATACCCTTGGGCGCAGAACAGCTGAAACTCGTGCATGAACGAGTACCCGTACATCATGTGCGGGCCGCCGTGGACCTCCAGAATGGCGGGTGAGATCTCGCCTGCGGAAGCACTCAGCGGGGCCATAGACCACGCTTGAACTTTGACGCCGTCCGTCGAATCTAACCAAATGGTCTGGGGCGACTGAACTTCAACTTCGTTGAAAAACTCATCGTTGAACCCGGTCACGACCTTGGGCTCGTTGAGGTGAGAGGCCAGAGGATAGATAGCGATCTCTTGCAACCGCGTCGCGGTGCCGTAAGTGCAAGCTATCTTCTCCCCGTCCGTACTCACGTTCCCCATGAAAACCAAGTGCTCGCCACTGGTCAGCCGTTGGACTCCACCCGAGGACACGCTCACATAACCCAAATCCATCGCCCCGTGCTCGGCAATTTGCACGTAGAGGGCTTGGCTATCGGGCGACCATTGGAGTTGGGTCCCGTCATCCGACTTCGTATCGCTGTTCACGCCAGTCGAAAGGCAGAGGTCGTCGGACTCCGTGAGACACCGAGTGTCGCCACCGCCCGAGGGAATCACGAACAATCGGCGATTAAACTCGCCCCGTTCGTCCTGCTCGCTGGCGTAACCCAAATAGGCGATCCACTCACCGTTTGGTGAAACTCGGATTGAACTCTTTTCCCCGATAACCTGCCCAGAGATCGGCGCGAAAGTGCCGTCCATCTGCACCAGAACCAGGATGTCGTTCGACACGTCGGTCGCGGGATTGGACTCGAAAATCGGGTGGCTCACTGCAAAGCCCCTTCCATCAGCGAGCCAGTCAAAGCTATAGTAGTCCACCTTCGCTTCGGAGTAAATGGCGCGGGCCTCTTGAGTGGCGATGTCTACCACCCAGAGCGCATAACGCTGGTCCCCAAAGTAGCCGTCCCCGTCCATTCGGTAATGCAAAGAATTCGCAATCAGCGGGGGCGTGCTGAGCCCATCCGCCTTGCGCGCCTCCTCGGCGGCCTTAGTGAAATCCTCGTGGTTGGGGCGGAAGAGAAAAGCAATTTGGCTTCCGTCCGGCGACCATCGCAGGTCGCTAATGCTCCCTTCGGGCAGTGAAGTTAACGGCATCGCCTCTCCGCCATCGGTCGGCAGCAGGTGAATCTGCGTCACTTCACCGCCTCGCTTGGCCAAAAACGCCACTTGCTTTCCGTCCGGCGACCAGCGTCCGCTAGTGTTCGTCGCTTCACCGAATGTCCATTGTTTCACCGTTTGGTCAAAATGCTCCACGGTGAACAGGTGCGTACGGTTCTTGTTCTTCTCGCCGAGCTCGCGCATGGAGAAAAGCACTCGTGATCCATCCGGGCTGAGGCGGGGCTCGCTCACGTGCTTAAATCGCTTCAAATCGTCGGCTCGAATGGGTCGCTTACTCATGCTCTGCAGTGTACCGAGGCTGGGCCTTTGGGCTTGAGCTACCCGGAACCGGCCTGTTAGAAGTGTATGCTCACCGGTTCCGCATGACGTTCGGTGTACTCAAGAATCTAGATTTTCGACGCCTCTGGTTGGGCCAAGCCGCCTCCCAACTGGGGGACTCCTTGTACTTCTTGATTTTCCTTTTCATGGTGGATCGGATCACCAAGAACCCGGCGATGGTCGGGACCGTCGCCGCGATTCAGGCGTTGCCATTCCTAATTCTCGGCCCATGGGCCGGAGCTCTTGCTGACCGCATGGACCGCAAGCGCCTCATGGTGATGGCGGATTTCGCCAGCGCGGGGCTGCTGGTCGTCTTTACGGTGGGTCTGTTTTACTGGCAGACGCCGCCCATATGGGCGATTTTCACCGTAGCGGGCTTACTCTCGACCGTGAACGTTTTCTTCGCTCCCGCCAAGGGAGCCGCCATTCCGCGCCTGGTCCCCCAAGAACAGTTGATGGAGGCAAACGCCCTAAGTGCCACCACACAAAACTTCATGCCCCTGATCGGGCTTGGGGTGGGTGCCTCCGCCCTGGGTGCCCTCGAGCAAGTGGCGCCGACTCTTTTCTTCCAAATCGCGGTGATGCTGAACGGGCTCAGTTTCCTGGTGTCAGGGTTCTTCATCCTAAAGCTGCCCTCGCTCATTCCGAATCGCGACGAAGCGTCCGAGCAGCACCCGCTCCGGGACGCTCTCGACGGGCTCAGGTTCATCCAAAGCGAGCCGGTTTTGCGAACCACGCTGGTGGTCCAGATGCTCCTCAGCTTCTTTGTCTCCCCCTTCATGCTGGTCTATCTCGCCATCAACCGCCAATGGTTTGGCGGAGCCTACTGGACCGTGGCCACGTTTGAGGCCAGCTTTGTCGGGGCGATGGTAGTGATGAGCATCGCCATGACCCGAATTCGCATCCGCAAGATCGGCATGGCATCCGTCTGGGGAACTCTCCTCATTGGAATTTTCATCGGACTTATGGGCGTTAGCCCTTACTTCTGGCCGTTCCTGATCTACAACATTCTCTGTGGGCTTGCCCTGCCGTTCATCCAAATCCCGATGACCACCTACATCCAAACCGTGGTCCCCGACGCAATGATGGGGCGCGTCCAAAGCGTTCTGGCGATGTCGGCGATGGTTGTCGTGCCTTTCAGCACTTGGATCGCCGGGGTAACCCTGGGCCAGATCGGCGCGAAGACCATGTTCTTCATCATGGGCATTGGCATGGTGGTCACCGCGCTTTACGCCCTGACGGTTCGGCAGTATCGAGCCGCTCAACTCGTAGTTCTCGCGCCATCGGCGAACTAGAAGAGGTGCCTCGCGTTCACCCTCATCCGGCCGCCAGCGCCTTCTCCTCCGTACGAGTTCGGAGTTCGGAGTTCGGATGAGCATGCGGCTCTCTCCGAACTCCGAACTCCGAACTTCCTAAAAAATGCGTTGAACGCTGGCGTATGCTGGGCGCACTCATTGGAAGGAGGCGCCTCCAATGATGCTAACGCAAATGCTGAAACGCACCCAGACTGTCCGGCTCGATATCGAGCAACTCGCCGAAGCGCACTACGATGCGATCTGGCGATTTTGCTTCCGTCGAGTCGGCCAATCCCTGGCTGCCGATGCCACCCAAGAAACATTCCTAACCGCGCTCAAGCGCGCTTCGTCGTTCCGAGGAGATTCCGATGCCAAAACTTGGCTGTTCGGCATCGCCCTCAATGTCTGCCGATCTTCGGCCCGCAAGGTCAAACACGATTTGCCGCTCGACGAAATCGTTGAGCTTCAATCGAGAGACGGCCAGCCGAGTCTGAACTCCATCCGCCTCGCGGACGCCCTAAAAAAGCTCACGCCGGAGCACCGCGAAGCGGTGATCTTGCACGAACTCGATGGCCTTACCTATGCCGAAATTGGTCACATCGTCGGGGTTCCCGAAGGAACGATCAAGAGCCGAATGCACCACGCCATGCACGCCTTGCGCACGCATCTATCGCCAAACGAGGATGTCTCATGAACTTGAAAGAAGAACTGAAAGCCTACGTGGATGGGCAACTATCCCCCGACCAGCGCGGCGAAATCGAACGCGCCGCCGCTACATCGCCGGAAATCCGGCAAGAGATCGAAGCGCTGCAAGCGCTCAAAGCTGAGTTTCAGCCTCTGACCGCTACGCCGGAACCGAGCGGGAAAAACGCGACCCTCGCCGCCCTGAAATCGCAGCGAGTCGTGCCGCGGCCGACCCCGATTTGGGGGCGTCTGGTCGCGGGCATCGCCACTGCGCTAATTGTGATTGCGATCGCGCCAGAGTTCGGCAAGCAGATGTCGGGCTCTAGCGCCGAAGAGGCAGCTAAAGCTCCGGCTGAGTGGTCTGAATCCACGGTCTCAGGGACGACTTCGCCGAGCGAGGAGTATTTGAACGAAGACGCCGCATCGCCAGCCTATGAGAAGACTAGTGATTCTGCGGTCCCACGCAGGCGAGTGGCGTCTTCACCAATGCCTGAAACTCAAGCCCCGGTTCCCCGCCCAACTGTTCCGGTCGTACCGTCCCAATACGGCCGCGACATCATCTACAACGGCAATCTCTCGGTGGAAGTCAATGACGTTCAAAAGTCGGTGCTCGAAGCCACGAGCCTGATCCAAGGGCTCGGCGGGTTTATTGTTTCGTCGCAGACTAGCCTGAATCCGAACAGCGAAGCCTCGGCCCAGCTCGAGATCCGAGTTCCGGCAGCCAAGTTCGACACCGCCAACAAGGCGCTGGCGAAGTACGGCAAGGTGCTGAGCCAAAACGCGACGGGCCAAGACGTCACCGGCGACATCGCCCGTGGCGAGGGCCGAGCGCGAGCCTTAGCGGTCGCGGAGCAAGAGTACATTCGGATGCTTAACAACACCCGAAACACCACCGCCAGGCTCGAAATCCGCCGTCGACTCGACGAAGTCCGAGCCGAACGCGAAGGCATCAAGTCCGAAACGTCCCGTCTCAAGGACCTCGCGGCGATGTCTAACCTTTCGGTTAGTTTCACCCAAAGCGAGCTCGTGCGACCCGATGAGACCAGCGACAACTGGTGGAACGACAGCAACACCGGCGCAGCAAACGTGCTGGGCGCGATCGGTCGAATCGCCGGGAGGGTCGGGATCTATTTGGTTTACCTCTCGCCGGTCTGGCTCGCTGGTCTCGCCGGTTGGTTCATCTGGAGGAAGAAGCAGCGCTGAGTTCGGAGTTCGGAGTGGGGAGTTTGAATTTCGAACTCCCCCGCATTCCGCCCAGCCTTCGGCCGAACCCGTATTAACCCCCGTTCCCGCCCCGACCCCATCGGGGAAAACCCTATCGGACGGGGGATGAGAGTCGCCCGGGACTACGGAGACAAACAAGAGGATGTACGAAGAGTATTGGGGATTGAACGAGCCCGCATTTGGATTGACGCCCGACCCGCGCTTCCTTTATCGGAGCAAGGGCCACGACGATGTTTTAACCATGCTGAACCACGCGATCACCCGAAACAAGGGCGCCGCGGTGCTTTGGGGTGACATCGGTCTGGGCAAAACCACGATCAGCCGCACGCTGATCCAGATGCTTCCGGCATCCATCTACAAGGTGGTTCTGATCGTTAACCCGATCTTGACGCCTACCCAGATGATTCAGGAGATCCTGAGCCAGTTAGACGTCGAAGCCACGACCAAGAACCGCCAGACATTGATCCAACTCCTGCACGCCACCTTGATGGAGTATCACACCCAGGGTCGGCGGGTCGTGCTCATGATTGACGAGGCTCACCTCATCCGCTCTACCGCCACTTTGGAAGAGCTCCGGCTTTTGTTGAACTGCCAAATGAACGACGAGTTCCTGATTAGCCTCGTGCTCATGGGTCAAAAAGAGCTTCAGCCGAAGATCGCAAAGGCCCCGGCTCTCGAATCGCGACTTGCCATCAAGTGCGCGCTCCATCCGCTCAACGTGGTGGATACCGGCAATCTGATCCTGCATCGCCTCCGGGTCGCGGGTTATGACGAGGAGCTCAGTCCATTCACTCCAGACGCGATCTTCCAGTTGCACAAGGCCAGCGGCGGTTATCCGCGCATCATCAGCACCCTTGCCGACCAGGCCTTGATCATGGGCATGGCCGAAGAAGTGGCACGCATCGATGGGTTCTTGATGCACGACGCTTGCCGACAACATCTGGGAGAAGCCGCATGAACTTGGTTGATGCGATCCGCCTCACCGCCCGGGAACCGAGCGCGACCGCCGCAGTCGCCCATCCTGATCCGCCCGATTTCACATCTGAGCTGAACATCGAGCCCGCCCCTCCCCCGAATAGCATGAACTCAAACTTCGTCAGAATCGAACTCTTCCTCAGCCCTGAACAAATTCAGGGCCTGTTGAAAGAAACCGTGGGCTCCCATCGGTCCATCATGACGGTGCGCGAAGTCGCCCAACTCCTGCGCACCACTTCGCACAACGTGGAGCGTTTGGCCGATGAAGGCAAGCTCCCCGGCTTCCGCCTCGACGACTCGTGGCGCTTCCATAAGTCGGCAATTGATGAGTGGACAGCCGCTCAAGAAAAGGCAGCCTAAAAAAAAGAGACCAACGGACGCAAGCCCGTTGGTTTCTCATTTTCCGGAGTCGCAGGACCGTGTCCTCTACCACTCCCAAAATCGATACTTCGCCGCGACGCGACCACTCGCTGGTCAAGATCGGATGTTTCAGGCACCCGCCATACGCACTGCTTCCCTGAGTCCGCCGTGGTTAACCGGCGAACACTGAATCTCTTTAATGCGTGACAGTGAAAGTCCCATGTGATTCGGGCAAAGCTTTTCTAGTTCGCTGGTCGGGACTACGTAAAACTCCCATTGATTCAGGTTCAGCGGATCAACGGTTTCCATCTCGGTGTGTTTGAGCAAGCAGAAAACATACACTTTCGCCTGACGCCTTTTCTCTCCCATCTGGGGGTTGGCGGCCGTCCCAAGCTCAAACGTCGACCGAACTCCGAATCGAATCGTTGATAGCTTTAGTTGTTCCCAAGTTTGAAGATACGCGGCTGACTTAACCTCAACGGTGATTCCGTCTTCGGTTTTTAGGTCGTATGCGCCCCATTCATCGCGCACTCCGGTTGCTAGTCCGAGGGCCGAGGCAACCAAAAACTCAGCGAAGATGCCGCGAGTTGCATTGCTCACCAAATCGGAGCAGCACCATCGCCAAAAATCGACAATCTGCGGCCCGTCCGTCACCCCACACCCGTGAACGCGCTCCGAACCCGTCATGGGGCGAGCATCGTAGGCTGGGATGAAATTGTTGTCAGGCAAGAGGTTCTCCTACGCCGGAGTCAGCGGCATCCCTACTTTCGACTCCGCGACTCCCGTCTCCAAGTACTTCTCACCCATCACCAGGTTCACGACCTTGATTTGGTTGATCTTGTACTTTCGGGCTCGCGGGGCGAGATAGGAGCATTCGATCTTCTCGCTGAAATCGTACGTCGGACCTTGGGCGGTGTAGGAGCACTTGGTCGTGCACAGCCACTTCTCGTCATCGCGCTCGGGCGTGTCCATCTTGAAGTGCGCGCCGCGTGATTCTTGGCGCTCGATGGCTCCGCCGACGATGGCCTCCGACTGCACGATCATGTGCTGCAAGGTTCGGGTGAACGGCACGGCTTGATTGCTCCAGCCGCTCTCGTCGATGAGGTTGCATTGGGTGGCGCGAACCTTCAGCTCGGCGAGTTGCTCGCGGGCGTGCATGAGGTCCTTTTGAGTTCGCCAGATGCCGCAGTTGTTCCAAACCACATCGGCCAGTTCGGCGTGGAGGCCGTACGGGTTCTCGGTGCCGTTGGACCGGTTGAGCTGGTCGTATCGGGCCTGTTCCGCGCCTCGGCTTTCTTCGACCATGCCGGCGTCGGCGTCAGCATAGCTGACTTCCATGTCCTTTAAGTAAGCCGAGACGCCATGCGCAGTCAATTCGCCGCCGGTCAGACAGCTCAGGAGGGCGTTCGCGCCCAGCCGGTTTGCGCCGTGATACTGATATTCGCATTCTCCCGCGGCGTAGAGCCCGGGGATGTTGGTCATCTGGTTTCGATGGCTGTCCAGGTTTAGCGTTGACTCAGTACCCTTCTCGTAATCCACCCAAAGACCGCCCATCGTATAATGCTGGGCTGGGTAGATCTTCATCGGCTGCTCAATCGGGTCGACCCGCATGAACTTCTCATAAATTTCCAGCACGCCCTCGAGCTTGTCGTTGATCTGGTCACGGCTCCAGGCCCCGCCTCGCGAAGTGTGGAGTTGGGTGATGTCGAGATAGACCTGCTGGCGTCCCTCGATGCCCTTGCCGATGCGGCAGATGCAGTAGACGATAAAGCTGACCAAGTCGCGGCTGAGGAGGTTGCCATAGACCGGGTCCATCTCTTCGCAGAAATACCATCGGTCGCGGTCGGGGATGTCGACCGGATTGCGCTTGTCCATCGGGTCGCGCGGGGTCCAGAGTCGGCCCCCTTCGCCCCGAACGGATTCCGACATCAGGCGGCACTTGTCTTCGCCGGGGATCGCCGTCGGGTGGATTTGCACCATCTCGGGATTGCCGTAGGTGGCTCCTTGCTGATAGCAGATGCTCACTGGCGCCCCGGAGTTGATGACCGAATTTGTAGTGCGACCGAAAATCACGCCGTTGCCGCCGGTGGCGATGACCACCGCGTCGGCCGGGAACGACTCGATCGCCATCGTGTTCAGGTTTTGGACCGTCACGCCGCGGCATCGGCCCTCGGCGTCTTTGATGATCCCCAAGAATTCGTAGCCTTCGTACTTCTCCACCACTTGGCTAGCTTCGTAGCGTCGAACCTGCTCATCTAAGGCGTACAGGAGTTGCTGTCCCGTGGTCGCCCCGGCGTGCGCGGTGCGGTGCTTCAGCGTGCCACCGAAGCGGCGGAAGGAGAGCAACCCTTCGTTGGTCCGGTTGAACGGCACGCCCATTCGGTCCATCAAGAAGATCATCGCCGGCGCGCGCTCGGCCATGTACATGACCGGGGGCTGGTGGTTCAAGAAGTCGCCGCCGGTGATGGTGTCTTCGAAGTGAAGATACGGCGAGTCGCCCTCGCCGCGCAAATTCACAGCACCGTTGATGCCGCCCTGGGCGCACACGCTATGGGATCGTTTGACCGGGACGATGCTGAAGAGTTGGACCTTCACTCCCGACTCCGCGAGCTTGAGGGTCGTCATGAGGCCCGCGAGCCCCCCGCCAACGACCACGACTTTCCGAGGTGCACCTGCCATGTTCTCTTATTCTACGCGGTAGGCGACTTTGAATACTCGGCTTGGGGGTGGCGGGGTGTGGCGGGATTTTGCTGGGGGTCGCTTTTCAGAATCCTGATTCCTAGAATTCCTGGATTTCCTGCGTCTTCTGCGCAGGACTCGTTGAGGCTTGGTTGTGAATGGCGCACTGCACATGGATTCGTACGGCGGGGCGCAGGTTGTCAATCAGCTGAGGAATCGCGGCTTTCGTGAAAAGGGTTTAGCCAAAATGGTCTTGTGACACTTCGCATTGACCAAGTGACCGATAGTGGGCATCCGCACGTGCAAGCCGCCGCGCAGTTGCTGGAGGACACCTTTCCGGAGTGGGAACGGGAGTCCATGGCGACGTTTTGGGAGGATCTGCGTGCCGGGCGAGGCTTGGAGCTTTGGGTGCTGACGGATGACGAGGAGCAGTTTCTTGGGTTCGCGCGGGGGTGCGCTTTGCCGGAGGTTTCGCGAGGGTGGATTGTGCACCTTGCTTTGGAGCCGGGTCAGCGTGACGGTGATGCCGAACGCGCCGTACCACTCCATGTACTTCGGAGCGCGACCCAAGAAACTGCTCCTCGTCATCCGTCAGCACCCAAAGCACCAAGCCTCGCCCGGCACGCAG
>JAYUVF010000042.1:0-4317 GCA_043754215.1 Chthonomonas sp.
GATCTCGACGAGCTAAGGGCAAGCGATATCCGGAGAAATATTCCATGACCATACATCCCTCTTTAGGCCTGGCCCTTTTGGCTTGTCTATTCGCTTCCAGTTGCTCCAAAACCAACGATACGGCATCTGCCAAAACACAACCCGCAGCCAAGGCTCCGTCGGACCCCATGGCCATCACCCCCAATCCTACGCTGCTTAAGGAGCTCAAGGTGGGAGAACCCGCCACCTCCGATATCGGTACCAGCCACACGGTAGCGGCCCGTGTAGAAGTGGATGAAACCCGCGTCACCCGCGTGGGCTCGCCCGTTCTCGGCCGCATCAGTTCGATCATGGTAACCGAAGGCCAGCAAGTCCAGAAGGGCCAACTCCTCGCGCTGCTCAACAGCACCGGCTTGTCCGACGCCCAGCTCGGTTTCCTCAAGGCAATCTCATCCAAACAGTTGGCCCAGCGCGCTGTGGATCGTGCTCAGCAACTCCTCAAGGCCGACGTCATTGGCTCGGCAGAATTACAACGCCGGGAAGCCGAACTCGCCGAAGCCACAGCCGAGCTCGATGCGGCCCGCGATCAACTCGTGCTCCTGGGCATGACCGCAGAATCCGTCGAAGACCTCCGCAGAACGCGCACCATAAACTCTGTAGCTCGCGTAATTGCCCCAATGGACGGCACCGTGCTCGATCGCAAAGTAACGCTCGGCCAAATGATTCAGCCCTCCGACACCGTCTTCGATATCGCAGAGCTCTCCCACGTCTGGCTGGTCGCTGACGTGCCTGAATCCAACTCCAGTCTTTTAGCCAACGGATTGCCGGTCGAGGCTCATCTTGCCGCTTATCCAGAGCGGAAACTTTTTGGCAGGCTCTCTTTCATAGGTGCGACGCTAAACCCTGAAACAAGAACGGTGCGCGCGCGAATGGACCTCCCTAATCCCAACGGGCGCTTCAAGCCCGCCATGCTCGCCTCCATGATCTTTAAAGACAAAGCCAACAAGCGAATGGTCGTCCCGCTCTCAGCCGTGGTGCGCGAGGGCAACACCGAGAGTCTATTCGTCGAAACCTCTCCCGGCAACTTCCGCCTCGTCCCCGTACTGCTGGGCGAAGAGCTCGAAGGCATGAGAATACTCCTCGACGGTATCAAGCCCGGACAGAAAATTGTTCTCGACGGTGCATTCCATCTCAACAACGAACGCCGCCGCCTCGCCGTAGGCAGCAGCGAAGGAGCATAGCCAATGCTAAACGCTCTGGTTCGGGCTTCGCTCGAGCACCGCATTATCGTCATCGTCCTGGCCTTCATTGCACTCGCGTTTGGCGTCGATGCAACCCGCAAGCTTTCAGTTGACGCCTTCCCCGATGTAACCAATATTCAGGTTCAGGTAGCCACCGAAGTCCCCGGCCGCTCCCCCGATGAAGTAGAGCGCATCGTGACTGTACCGGTCGAAATCGGCATGACCGGCCTGCCGGGCCTGGTGGAACTACGATCCCTCAACAAGCCTGGGCTCTCGATCATCACTCTTGTCTTCAACGACAAGACTCCGATTTACTTCGCCCGGCAGCTTGTATCCGAGCGCCTCAGCGATGTCCGCAGCCGTCTGCCGGAGGGCATCCTTCCCGTCCTTGGCCCAGTCTCCTCGGCCTTGAGCGAGGTCTATCAGTACACCATCGAAAGCCCCTCCGATGGGCAGCGCGCCCTCACCCGCCAGGAACTGATCGAACGCCGCATCGTTCAGGACTGGGTCGCCCGTCCCTTGCTACGCTCCATCCCCGGCATTGCAGAAATCAACTCCACCGGCGGCTTCGTCAAGCAATATCAAGTTATCGTCGACCCCATTCGCTTGCGCTATTTCGGCATCACAATCCATGATGTCCAGCAAGCGCTGGCACGCAACAACGCCAACTCCAGCGGTGGCATTCTCAATCGCGGACCGGAGATTCTGCTCGTCCGTGGCGTCGGTTTGATCAGTGACCTCGATGACATCCGCGCCGTTGTCCTCAAAGAGGTCCGTTCCACGCCGGTCTGCATTCGCGATGTTGCCGAAGTCAGAATCGGAGAAGAAGTCCGCTACGGGGCCATGGTTAAGGGCGGCTACACCGAATCCGTCGGTGGCATCGTCATGATGATTGCATCGGGCAATGCCAAAGACATCGTCACTCGCGTCAAAACGCGCGTCGACGAAATCAACAACAACAACATGCTCCCGAACGGCCTCAAACTCGTCCCCTATTACGACCGTTCAGAACTGGTCGATGCCGCACTCAATACCGTGAGCAACGTGCTGCTCGAAGGCATCGTCCTGGTAGTTGTTATCCTCTTCCTCTTCCTGGGCGACCTCCGCTCCAGCATCATCGTCATCTCAACGCTCATCCTTACGCCCGTACTCACGTTCGTCGTCATGAACTATTACGGGCTGTCAGCCAACCTGATGTCGCTCGGCGGTCTGGCCATTGCCGTTGGCCTGATGATCGATGGCTCCGTGGTGGTAGTGGAAAACGCTTACGCTCAGCTTGGCCACAACCCTCGCGCCTCCCGGTTGAAGGTCATCAGCGAAGCTGTGCTTGAGGTCGCAACTCCTGTAGTCTTCGGCATCTGCATCATCATCCTGGTCTTTTTGCCCTTGATGACCATGCAGGATATGGAGGGCAAGATGTTCGGCCCCCTCGCCATCACCATCGCCATCGCTCTCGCGATCTCACTAGTGCTTTCACTCACGCTCACGCCAGTCCTCTCGCTTCTTTTGCTCAAGGGTGGCGACGAACACGATACCTTCCTGGTGCGCTGGCTCAAGCGTCCCTATCTTGTGCTGCTCCACTGGACTACGGGCAACCAAAAGAAAACCATTGCGGCCTCGCTGGCCGTCTTCGCTGCCACCCTTTGCTTGTTCCCCTATCTGGGCACTTCCTTCATCCCCGAGATGAAAGAAGGCATCGTTTCACCCAACGCGGATCGCGCTCCCAACATCTCACTCGATGAGTCGATCAAAATGGAATTCGCCTCCCAAAACATGGTCAAGACCATCCCGGGCGTTAAGTCGGTTGTCACTCGTCTAGGCCGAGGAGAATCACCGGTAGACCCAGCCGGCTACAACGAAAACGATATGATGGCTCAACTCACCCCCATCAAAGAACGAAAGGGCCTCACTCAGGACACCATCGCCGAAGAGATTCGTAAACGCATCTCCAGCCTGCCTGGTCTCAATGTCGTTATTGCCCAACCCATCTCAGACCGTGTGGACGAAATGGTCACCGGAGTCCGGGCCGATGTCGCGGTTAAAATTTTTGGAGATGATCTGGCAACACTTAGCGCCAAGGCAAACGAAATCGCCAAAGCCGCAGCCGGCGTTCGAGGCATTGGCGACGTCAAGATCGACCGCATTCTCGGCCAGCAAAATCTCACAATCACCATTGACCGCCAGGCCATCGCCCGTCATGGATTGAACGCAAGCGACGTCAATGATGCGATCGAGGCCGCCGTCGGCGGACGCGCCGCCACCGAAATCTACGAAGGGGAGCGCCGCTTCCAGGCTGTCGTCCGCTATCCGGAAGCGCTACGCAGCAGCATCGCCAGCATCCGCGCAATCCTGCTGAAATCCCCAGACGGGGTTGAAGTTCCACTGGGCAGCCTGGCCCGCATTGAACTCCTCGAAGGTGCCTCACAAATCAAGCGCGAAATGAGCAAGCGCCGCATCGTCGTGGGTATCAATGTCAAAGATCGCGATCTCGGCGGCTTCGTCGCCGAACTTCAGCAAAAGGTCAAAGGCCAGGTTACCTTCCCACCCGGTTATTACCTCGAATGGGGCGGCCAGTTCCAGAACATGGAACGCGCCCTCAAGCACCTCACCTTCATCGTGCCGATCACCATCGGGGCCATCTTCTTCCTGCTCTTCCTGCTCTTTGGTTCTGTAAGGCTGTCTTCGCTGATCATCCTCGTGCTGCCCTTTGCCTCCATCGGTGGCATCGCCGCACTCTTTTTCACCGGCGAATACCTCTCGGTGCCTGCCTCGGTGGGATTCATCGCTCTCTGGGGCATAGCCGTACTCAATGGCGTGGTACTGGTTTCCTACATCCGCAGTCTTCGTGAAGGCGGCATGTCGCGCGAGCAGGCGGTGCGTGAAGGTGCCGCTCTCCGGTTCCGCCCCGTAATGATGACGGCCAGTGTTGCCGCTCTTGGCCTGGTGCCTTTTCTCTTCGCAACCGGGCCCGGCTCAGAGGTCCAGCGGCCTCTTGCGATCGTAGTAATCGGCGGCCTCATCACCTCCACTGCCCTCACGCTTCTGGTAGTGCCGGCTCTGTACGGCTTCTTTGATGCAATCCCGGCCAATGTCAAAC
>JAYUVF010000043.1:0-2655 GCA_043754215.1 Chthonomonas sp.
GTAAGCGATCGAGGAAGGGCGCGAGTCTCAAAGACTTGAGTACAAGCAATCGGCAACATGGAATGAGCTAAAGACCAAGCTGATTCGAACACACTAAGGCAGCGTCGGCGAGATCACATAGTTCCACTCGCCGTGGAAGGTGTCGGGCGTGATTTGGATAGCATCGAGTTCCGTGTCGCTGACCTTGCCAACCCTGCCATTCCTTTGTGCCGGGCCGCAATCAACGCCTCCAATTCCATCCCTCAAGCTTAAACGCCTTCAACTTATTGTTTTATGATGCCTAAAGATGACGAATACCGGCCCATTCGGGGCCTCTAGTGGTGAGCCACGGCCACGCGGTCCGAACCTTGGATATGGCGAAGTTCCACCTTGATCCGGCGATGGCGCGCGTTCTCCAGGAAGTCGGCAATCACGTCGTCGATGTCGGTATCGACGAACTTGGCGTGATGCCCGTCGATCACCAATTCCGCGCCATCGGGAATCGCGGCCAGTTGCCGCTTCAAATCTGCCTTGTTCAAGAACGACATGTCTTTGTTGAAGCGCAGCGAGTAAAAGTTGCCGTCGTTTTCCACGACCACCGCCTGATGATGGTTCGACCGCAGAACGTAGAACAGCCCTACGGCCAGGCCGAACAGGACGCCTTTGAGTAAGTCCAGCAGCACGACGCCCAACACGGTGGCCATGAACGGTAGAAACTGCGCCCAACCGGCCCGATACATGCTGGTGAAGAGTTTCACCTTGGCCAGTTTATAGCCGATCAGGATGAGAATCGCGGCCAGGCAGGAGAGCGGCACGTGGTTCAGCCAGCCCGGGATCGCCAGGACGGCGACCAGCAACAGGCAACCGTGGATGAAGGCCGACATGCGGGTCCGTGCGCCTGCGTAAACGTTGGCCGACGTGCGCACCACCACGGACGTAATCGGCAAGCCGCCGATGAAACCACTGCAGAGGTTGCCGGTGCCTTGCGCCAAAAGCTCGCGGTTGGGCGAGGAGACGCGTTTGAAAGGGTCAAGCTTGTCGGCGGCTTCGAGCGATAGCAGCGTTTCGATGCTGGCCACCACCGCGATGGTGAGCGCGGTCATCCAGACATCCTGGCGCAGCAAGGCGCCAAAGTCGGGGAACGAAAATAGTTTCAAGAAGGCGCCGGCGCTGCTCACCACGGGCAAGGCCACCAGATGGCCGTCCTCGGCTCGTAAATAGAAGTTTCCGAAAAAGGCGCGGAAGACTTCGTTGATTGCGGTGCCGAGAATCACGGCCGCCAACGCGCCGGGCAGAAGCTTAGTGAAGTGAAACCGCTTCAGCCAAGCCGAATCCCAAGCCAGGATGAGTAACATGCAGGAGAGGGAGATGATGATGGCTTCGCCATTGCTCGCGTAGAGGGCCTTAACGATGTCGGTAAAGCTATTTTCACCGGCCTGCTCAAGAAACGAGAGGTCGCCTTCGTAATCGGTATCCCGTCCAACGGCGTGCGGAATCTGTTTGAGAATGATGACGATCCCGATGCCGGCCAGCATGCCCTTCAGCACCGGGCTGGGCACGTAATCGGCCACCGAACCCCACTTGAGCACGCCAAAGGCCAGTTGGAGAAGTCCCGCCAGCACGATGGCGGTCTGGAAGACCGGAAAACTTCCCAAATGCTGGATGGCCGTGGCGACGATCACCGCGAGGCCGGCTGCGGGTCCGCTGACGCTCACCTCGGAGCCGGAGAGCAGGGCCACCACGGTGCCCCCGATAATGCCCGCCAGGATCCCGGCGAATAGCGGCGCGCCGCTCGCGAGCGCGATCCCCAGGCACAGGGGCAACGCCACCAGAAAGACAACCAATCCCGAGGAGGCATCCGATTTGAGATATCCCTTAAGCTCTGCCATGAGGCCTTAGTTTACCAGCCGACCGCGCCTAATCATCGAATTCGAACCGAAACACCGGGTCCATCGGACTTTGCTCATTCATTAGCGTCAATTCCTTCAGCAAACCGGTCTGCAGATCGTACACCCAGCCATGTAATAATGGCGCGCCGGTGCGCTTCCAACTATGCTGGACAATCGACGTCTCGGCCAAGTGATTTACCTGCTCAATGACATTCAGTTCCACCAACTTCCGCCACTTTTCTTCCTCGGGCAGGGAATCAAGCGCCCGGTGATTCGCCCGGTAGACATCCTTGATATTACGAAGCCACTTGTTAATCAGCCCCAAATGCTTGGGCGAGAGCGCCGCCTTGATGCCTCCGCACCCATAGTGGCCACATACGATTATGTGTTTCACCTTCAGCACTTCTACGGCATATTGCAAAACGCTCAGCATGTTGAAGTCGGTGTGAACCACCAGATTGGCGACGTTGCGATGAACGAAAAGCTCCCCCGGTTCTCGGCCCGTCACTTCCTCGGCCGGCACGCGGCTGTCGGAGCACCCGATCCAAAGATACTCCGGAGTTTGCGTCTTCTCCATGCGCGAGAAGTAATCCGGGTTGACACTCAGCTTGTCCTGCACCCAGGCTTTGTTGGCCAACAGCAGCTTTTTATGAGATTCCAATGAGAGTTATCCTTTCGTCGTCACGCTAATGGCAGCAATGTTCCGCGCCGAGCCGTTCGTCTTTCTCAATTCCACTTTGATGCGCCGATGCCGCGCGTTCTCCAGAAAATCCGCAATCACGTCGTC
>JAYUVF010000044.1:0-32539 GCA_043754215.1 Chthonomonas sp.
GGGGGGAGAATCCGCAGACCGCCCAACCTTCTTCTCCCCCTCTGTGCCTCTGTGTGAAATTGTCAGTTCCGAAACCTCCGAACTACGAACTCCAAACTCCGAACTCTCCCATCCCCCATCCCCCCTAACCCATGACCCGGGGCTCCGCCCCCGGCTCATCTCCCTCGCCTGCCAGGGTCGAGGTTCCTTCGCCAACCGCACCATCCACCTCCTCAGCAAGAGCCCTTGCGACTACGCCCTCGCCGACTCCTTCAACCTCATCACCCCCGCCAAGCCCCCAATCCCCCGCTTCGAATCAGAGCAAGTCGAGCAGTTCCTCATGGAAGGTCCCGCCACCCTGCCCGAACTATGCGCCGCCCTCAACATCACCCCCTACCAAGTGCGCAACTGCATCACCAAGCTCCGAAACCTCGGCAAGGTCCAGCTCGTCTCCGCCGGTAAACAGTCCCGAATCTACGCCTCCACCGACCTCACCACCGCCGAAGCCATGGAAGCCTACGAAACCACCAAACTCCGCTTCATATCGGGCATCCAAAAGGCCCAAGAAGAGGACTCAGAAGAAGAATGTAAAAACAACGAATCCAGCGAATGTGAAAATCCAGCCAGCTCCCAAGTTCAAATTCCGCCCGAAATCCACATTTCGTTCTGCATGTGACAAACGACACATTTAAATCCGTGAACCATTTCCCCCGTCCGAAAATCTGCCGCGACGCGTATAGGGCCGCATGGAACACGATCTTTCATCCTGCATCGAAGCATGCACCGCTACCGCCAAAACCTGTCACCAAACCGCCGACCATTGTCGCGAGATGGGGCATATGAAGGGGAGCGTTACGACTTTGGAGCAATGCGCGCATACCTGTGAGAAGGCGGCTTCTTCCATGAATTCCGGATCAACCGACCACTGCCTCGAATGTGCGGAGGCCTGCGCCAAGTGCGCGAAGGAGTGTGAGAAGCACGAGGATGACGAGATGATGACCAAGTGCGCCACCGCTTGCCGCGCCAGCGAAGAGATGTGCCGGACATCGGCAGAGACCGCGGCCTAAGCCCGGGGTCGCCATAATATGGCTCGATGTCGCTGAAAATCGCCATTTTCGAACCCGAGGCCGAGGGGCATCATATGGTGTACGTGGAGCACATCGTGCGCGCCCTGCTGTCGCGCGGGCACGAGGTGCATCTCGCCCTGACGGACCGGGCGCGCGCGCACCCGGCGTTTTTGGCGATCCCGGCGGAGCTTCGGGAGCAGATTAGCCTGTGGTCGATGCCCGACACCGAAACCGACGCAAACGCCAGCGACCTCCGGCGCATCCGCGACCAATTCAAACGACGAGCCGACTACGCCACCGCGTTTAAAGCGATCCCCGTGAAGCTGGATTGCTGCTTCATGCTGAACCTGGACCGAGCGGATTTGCCGCTGGCCCTTCTCGGCTCGCCGTTCGGCAAGATTCCATTCTCCGGATTCCTGATGGGGCGGCAGTTCCACAGTCCGAAGGTTGGGGTGAAGACCCAAGCCTTGCGACGCCGCGACAAGATCGCCGAGCCGGTCTTCCACCGCATGCTGAAGATCCCATCGCTTAAGAAGGTGATCTCGGTAGACGAAACGCTGGTCCAATACGCCCAGCAGGAGCATCTTGGCGAGGCGGAGAAAGTCGTCCACGTTCCCGATGCGACCTACATCAACCCCGGCGCCTTCCAGGGCGACGCGCGGGCCGAGCTGGAACTGGCTCCGACCGACGTCGCGCTGTTGGTCTACGGCTCGCTTTCGATGCGAAAGGGGGTTCAGGAGGCGATTGAGGGAGTGCGGGCTGCGGCAAATCCGAACCTGAAACTTATCATCGCCGGAAAGCAGGACGACGAGGTTCGCGGCTTGCTGGCTCGGCTGCCGGCTGGCATTTCCTTTATCGAGCGAGCCGGTTTCCTCTCGGCCGAAGAGGAGAGCCTGATGTTCCAGGCATGCGACGTGGTTTGGGTAGGGTACCGGCACTGGTTCGGCATGAGCGGCGTGCTCCTGCAGGCAGGAGCGCTAGCCAAACCGGTGCTGGCGATGGACGAGGGGCTAGTTGGGTTTTTGGTCGAGAAGCACAACCTGGGTTGGACGGTTGACATTTCTTCACCGTCGGCGGTTGCTTCTGTTCTAGGTGAGGTCGTGGCTGGGGTTGAAGAGAGGGCTGTGCGGGGGCAAAATGGGTATCGGTACGCCGAAGGTCGGACGCCTGAGGCCTTTGGGGCCGCCACGGCAGAAGTTATCGAATCGACCGTGCCGCAGGGCCGAGAATTACCGTCCTAACCATGAGCATGGAACCGCTTGATCAACGCAAACGCATCATCCTCCGCGCGGTGATCTTGGAGTACGTCGCCGACGGCGAGCCAGTCGGCTCGGAGCTGATTTCTCAAAAATACGACCTCGGCGTGAAAAGCGCAACGGTCCGCCACGAGCTCGCCGAGATGAGCGAGCTGGGTTACCTGGAGCAGCCACACACCTCGGCAGGGCGAATCCCCAGCGATGGCGGCTACCGCTATTACGTCGACAACATGGTCGAGACGAAGGAGCCGGATGGCACGCAGCGCCAGCGGGTCACCGAGGCCGCCCACCGCTCCGAGGTCCTGCGCAACATCTTGCACGAAACCACCAAGACTCTGAGCCGCATGACCCACCAACTAGCGGCGGCCACGACTTCGGGGAACGTCCACCTGCGGGTGCGCAACGCGGTGCTGACGGCGCTCGGGCCTCAGCGGGCAATGCTGGTTTTGGTGTTCAGCAATGGGAACGTCGAAAACCGGATGGTAGACGTGCCCACGGATGTGAGCTTGGAGGACATCGGGCGCTTGAACGAGGTTTTGCCTGCGCTCTTAAATGATCTATCTGCAAAGAGCTTGAGTAAGTTAAAGGCCCCGGCGGCGACAGGGAAAATCGCTTTGGACAAGCTAATGGCGGCGACTTGCTCGGCGATTCGAGCGGTGGGCAAAGACCTGGCTCAGGGGCAGTTTGTGGTGGAAGGCGAGGAGTACATCCTCGCTCAGCCGGAAATGCAGCGGGACTCGGCGCTTTTGCGAGAAGTGCTGTCGAACCTGGAAGATGAAGAGGTGCTCGCCGCGGCGATTCAGAATAACTCTGAGGGGCCGATGCTGATTACGATTGGGCGTGAGAATCAGATGCCGGGGCTGCAGAGCCTGAGCATCCTGCGCCACTCGTTCTTTGTTGGGCCCGAGGAGGCCGGAACGATTGCGATTATCGGGACGACGCGGCAGGACTATGAGTCTGGCATTTCGCTTTTGCGATTTACCGCAGAGGCGATTGGCCAGACTCTGTCAAAGATTCTGCCGAAGTAGGCTTACTTAAGGGCGAAGATACTGTCGGCGAGTCCGGTGTTGATCTTAATGCCCGTGTAATTCACCACGCCGGCGCGCTTGTTGTCGGCGTTGTTGACGATGACTTGGGTCGCCATCGTGATGTCGCCGAACTTCTTGGGATTCTCATAAAAGAACGTCGCCATGAGTCGGCCCTGGTTGCGGCGTTGGGCGTACCATTCGCGCTTGGTGAGCTGCTTAGTGGCGGGATCGATCCAGATGCGCTGTCGGCTCGTATCGGCCAGAGCGGGAACGTAGGTGAGATCGAAGACGACATCTCCGGTGGCACGGTCGGATCGGACGAAGGTCGCCTGGAAGAAATTGTTGAAGAGGCTAGGAGTGAGAATGCCGAAATCAAAGGAGGTCTGGCGGCGTCCCGGGGCCTTGCTCACGTCGGAGATTTGGGAAAGACCGCTGCGAGGAATTTTGTACATCCGCTTGCCGCCGTTGACGATGTACATAATCTGACTGTCGTCAACTTCGCTGATCATTTTGAGCTTGAAGGGTTCCTTCAGCCATACCTGCGACGATTTGAAGCGATAGGATTGGGTGAAGTCCTTGTTGATCTTTGAGAGTTCGGGGATGCTGTGCGCCCCCGTAACAACGGTAAATTGTGCATCGTCGAACGCGCTTTGCACGTAACTTCGAATGTCCTGGCTTTGCGGAGCGAGGACGGCTAGGATGGTGGTGAGGCCGTGCAAACTGGTCATAGTGCTACCCTAGTACTAACGCCGAAACGAGCCCAAGGGGTTCGCCAAACTTAAGAAGATGATCCCCGAGACGGACAACTTGGTGCCCCCGATGATGCAGCGCATCCAGCGCATCGAGTCGTTGCGCCCCATGACCTCGGGCGAAATGCTTGATCTTTCCACCAAAGCGTTCCGCGAGGTCGGGTCGCAGATTCTCAAGCCCACTTTTGGGGCGGCGGTGCTGGTCTACATCGCGTTCATGATGATGACTCAGCTCCTGTTGCCCCAGCTGTTTTTCACCAAGAATCCGGGCGACATTTATGCCCAGGTGGCGGAGGTTGTGACGGCGGTGGTGCTGGGACTCTTGGCGGCATTACCGATCGTCATAGTTGGCTTTTCGGTCATCGTCACGCATTCAGTCCACGCGGTGTCGGACTTCATGGCGAATCGGCGGACCCATCAAGTCGAGCGGATGAAGCGGGCTGATGCGGATCTTGGGAAGAGTATCAAACTTATGATTCGGATGAGCCTGATTGCCTTCTCGGGGGTGATCGGGACGATCGCTTTGCTGTTGATTAGCGCGCTTTTGAATCAGAGCGAGGCGAGGGATTTGTCGGCGTTTTCGGGGGCGGTGGCGGTCCTAGCCGGGATTTTCGCGGTGGGAATTCTCGCTTACACCTTCGTGCGCTATTCCCTTGCTCCCGCGGCAATGCTGCTTGAGGGGGCCAAGCCCAAGGAGGCATGCCAGCGAAGCATTAACCTTCTCCGCTCCTATCGGGGGGCGGGCGCGGGCGACGACACGGTTTTGGCGCTTGGGTTTTTGCTGTTACTGGTGATGCTGTTCTTATGGGGAGGCATTGCCTTCATTTACAATACATTGGGCGTCGTGCAGTGGCTGAGCACAGTGGTGGGGCGATATTGGTGGGGCGAGGTGGCGATTTCGCTTGTGTCGGGAATCCCGTACATGCTCGGGTTTTGGCTCGTCGTTCCGATCTGGAGTGTGGGCACAACCGTCGTGTTTTACGAGCGTCGGATACGATTAGAAGGTTACGATATTGAGTTGATGAATCATGAATTGGCTTCGAAAAACCGCCGCTAGTCTGACTTTGTTGGGCGCCGTTGCCTCGTGTATTGCGCTTGATTACGTGGCGCTGGACCGATCGCTGGACCGGGCGAAATCTAACCAGGAGGTCCAGCGCACCTTGAAGGAGTTCAAGGTTGCGGAGAAGGCCGACGCGACGTTGTCCACTCAAGCGGGCGCGGTGTCAAACGTTCCTGTTCCCACTGCAGAGGACGTGAAGGCGATTCGGGATGGGGTTAAACTTCGGGCGGTCGCGAGCGGGGCGGCGGGGGCCTCGGTGGACGTCTCCAAGATTAAGCGCCTCAAGCAGTCGCCGCTTTACAACGATCCGGGCGCGAAGGCGGAATCCAACTGGTTGCAGAAGTCGATGGAATCGCTCGGCGAGTGGATTCGCAACTTGTTCCGACAGCCTGAACGACGCGAAAGTACTGGAGGCCCCAGCGGCTTTGCGCTCCCTGACCTGTTCACATTCTTTGTTTGGGCGGGGATCATCGGAATTTCCGCTTTGGCGCTGGCGTTTGCGGCTTCGCTGATTGCCAGGCGTAAGGCCAAGACCAAGGTTACTAGCGCGTTGGTTTCGGACGAGGAGGCGGCGCTTACGCTTGATGAATGGCTTAGCCGAGCGGAAGCCCTGAGTGCGGCGGGAGAGTTCCGGGAGGCCGTGCGGTGCCTCTACGTCGCCTGCCTCTTGCGCCTGGATCAGGCGGGTTATTTGGAATTCCGCCGGTTCGAAACGAATTGGGAGCATTACAATCGCTACCGTGACAAGTCGGGGATGTTGCCGTTCGATCTGCTTCACCCCACCCAGCGGTTTGACCGCATTTGGTACGGCAACCAGGTTCGAGGGCGGGTGGATGCAGATGAGTTTAAGACCATCTATTCCGGCCTTGTCGCGACCCTTAAGCAGCACGTGAGAGCGGCATGAACGGAGCCACGATACGCCGGATCGCGATTTGGTTGAGCATCGCCCTCAGCTTCACGACGCTCTTGGTGATCTTGGGCCGGACGAGTAGCACCGCCGATCCAACGATCACCTCTGGCAAACCAAGCGGGACGCGAATTTTGAGCGAGCTGCTGGAGCAAAACGGACTTTCCGTTCGCCAAGACCGCAATCAGATGCCGCAACTTAAGTCGGATGAGTTGGCGTTGGCGTTCGTGAAAGTGGAAGATGGCGTGCCGACCTGGCCAGGGCAATCACCGCAACCCTTCCCCACCGAAAGCACCATTCGCAAGCGACTCGGATTGCAGGCGGAACAAGGGCGACGAATTGTTCTGATCTACTTGGACCAGAACTTCAACCGCGCGACGGTGGCCTTGCCGGAGCCCGGGCTGGTCCAAAACCAGCTTAACCCGAAGCTAAAGCCGCGCAAGGTCGACACCAGCCGAGCGACCGGAGCGGTGTCTTCTTCACTGGACTACTCTTCGTTCCGTGGAGATCTACTGCCTGTATGGATGATCGATCAGAAAATTCCGATGGTGAGCTTTGAAACGAGGGGTGCTGGAATGGTGATTCACATTCACGATGGCATCGCAGCCACCAATCGGTTCATCGACCGCAACGAGAACGCGGCATTTTTTACCGATCTGATCACGTCGCTCGCGGGTCCTTCGAAGAAGGTGGTGTTCACCGAGGCGAGCTTTGGGAACATCGCGGACGACGGCATCCTTTCGGCTCTAGGCGGATGGGCGCGGGCTTCTATGTGGCAAGCGATCTTGCTTTTCGGGGTCATCGCATGGACTTTCGCTGTTCCGTTTGGCATGCCTTGGATTCAACGGCGGCGGCAAAGCGGCACCCGCGATCTGATGGAGGCGTTTAGCGCGTTGATGCGCCGAGCCAGGAATCGCCCGCTGGCAATGGGCTTTCTGATCAGCTCAATTGAGCGCGACATGCGCCGCAGTGTTGGCTTAGCGCAGAACGCACCCGAGTCGGTGCTCAAGCAACGCATACCACCGGAAGCCTGGGCGAGGTTTGAGGCAGTGCGGTACTCGTCCAAGACCGATGCGCCCTTAAGAGAGCTTCAATCGCTGCGCGACGAATTTCGTGCGGCTCGACCGGGGCGAAAAACCTAAGACCCATGTACAATCAAATCATGTTGAACTCATCCCGCGGATTGGTCGTTGCCCTCGCCCTGATGGGGGCGTGCTTGGCCGCTGCCCAAAATCCCGCCGAAATGAAGACGGAGAAGGCAAAGCTGGCCAAGCTCGAAAAGAGCTACGTCGCGGCCAAGGCGGCATATGTCAAGACCCCGAAGGATGCGGTCAAGAAGCGAGCCTATATCACCGCTACCGTCACCTTCGGCACGGCCGTCATGAACTCCGGTGCGCTCGCGCCGCGCCAAAAATATCCCCGCGCTCTTAACCTGTACCGCGAAGCCCTAAAGCTCGATCCAAAGAACAAAGAAGCGCTGGAAAACAAGAAAATGATTGAGGATATTTACCGCCAGATGGGCCGTCCTATCCCTAAGTAAATCTTGGGATTCCACCAGCCGCTCCATGCGTCGGACCTCGTTCAGCGTGACCAACTTCTCGCGAAATTTGCGCTGAAGCTCGGACTTGCCGTCGCGTTTGTGGCTCTCCTTCCCTACTTATTCGCCATCGGCATCGCCCCCGATGGCGCTCGTTATTTAGGCACCCCGTTCAACACCGATGACCACATGGTTTACGCGGCTTGGATGCGACAAGCTCAAGAGGGCCGCTTTTTCTTTGACAACCGCTTCACGCTCGACAGTCAGCCAGCACTGACCGTCCATTTGTATTTCTGGCTGCTCGGGGTGATCAGCAAGTTCACCGGGATCGTGGAAGCTACGACGATGAGCCGTGCGGGATTCTCATTTGCCTTCGTTCTCTTGGCGTGGCAGCTCCTTAAGCGAACGCCCCTTAATGTCTTCACTTGTAAGCTGGCTTTGGTGTTCACCTGCTTCTCAGGTGGCCTCGGCTTTTTGGTCTGGCACAACTATGGCCGTGTACTCGTTCGACCTTTGACTCAGCCATTCGGGTTGCTCTTCGGGCACCACCTGCCGATTGACGTGTGGCAACCGGAGGCGTTCGTCTTCCCTTCCATGCTCACCAATGGGCTGTTTATGGTCAGCCTTTGCTTGATCCTAGTGGTCATCTTGGCGGTGATCGATGCCCGAGAGTCGTGGAAGCCCGTGCTGTGGGGGGCGCCCGCGTTTGGCGTGCTGATGAATGTTCACAGCTACGATGTGCTGCTCATCGGGCTCGTGCTGGTCGGTTTTCTGGCGGCGTGTCTATACCAGAAGATGTTTTGCGGCTCCTGGCTCTTGCGAGTTTTGGCCATCACGGCGGGAATTTTGCCCGCGGCGTATTGGTTCATCCGGATTCTTAGTCAAGACGCGGTCTTTCAGGCTCGTGCGGCTACGCCGACCTATACGGCAGGGTTTCCGACGATCATCGGGGGGTTGGCCCCTGCATTAGTCTTGATCGGCATCGCCATTTGGAACCACCCGGAGAAGGCGAAGAATGCCCGCGTCGCGGTGGCGATCTGGTTTGGGTCGTTGCTGGTGCTCGGATTGATTGCCTACGGCACGAGAGACGCTTACTCGTTGAATTGGGTGACTTGGATTGCCGCCTTTAGCTCGGCGATTGCGGTTTGCGTACTCGCCAGCCGAAAAGACCTGATTTGGAATCTGCTCATCGCGTGGTGCGCGGTTGGGATCGTCGCACCGTACATTCCCACGTTGTTCCAGCGGAAACTCGCCGCCGGCATCGCGATCCCTTTTGCAATACTGGCCGCGGTGGGACTCGCGGAACTCATGCGCCGGTTCGAGCGCAATCAGCGCAACATGGTCGCGGGGATTTTCGTGGTGCTCATGTGCAGCACCAGCCTGCTCTGGTTCCGTCGCGAGTTTGAGTTGATCCGGGACAACGTTTCGACGACGACCGTGCAGCCTGCGACAATCGCCAAGGACGCCAACGCCATCGTAAAGCTTCTCAACGACGATCCAAACCCAAGAAAGGTGGTACTCGCGGTACCAGGCGTGCCGAACCCCGGACCGGGCATTGACAGATTTGGCTACCCGCTCATCCCGGATCTGAATCCGATCCTCAGCGGCCTCGGAGGCGCTTACACATACGCGGGCCATTGGAGTGAAACTCCTCAGTACGCGGAAAAACGGAACCGGACTCTGCGGGAGTTGTTCGCTGCATCATCCGATCCAGCGGCACGACGTGCATTGGTTGATGAGCTTCAAGCCGACTACATCGTCACGATCAATCCAGAGAGTTATCCGGATTCACCTTATGCAGACCTGAGCAATCTGGGTGAAATCGCCTTTACGGGCAATCAATTTTTAGTAATCCGGGTTCGGTGACGTTGGCACAGCCGGGACTGGACCGATCGGCGCGGTGGGCGCGGCTGCAGGACGGGCTTTCATGTTTCGCCCGTATAGGCGAGGCGAGCCCGGATACTGACTTACCGCCAGCACTTCCCGCTTGATCACTTTCCCATCTTGCTTGAAGATTCGGTAGGTCGTGACCTTGTGGGCCGTTCCGCCACGGTCGATCAGACGAGTCTTGCCGTACGGCAAGCTTGGATCGTGTTCGTACTTGACGCCCCGCGACCAACTCTGGAGCGGACCTCGCTCGACGCTGATCTCCACCGACTTATCTTTGATGCCGAGAAGGTTGAACGTCAACGTACCCTTTGAATAAACCGCGTCAATCGCGATCGGAAAATCGAACGTGTTGGTGAACGCAAGATCCGGCTGCGGATAACTCACAGCGGCATCGCGACCCACCGGTACGTAGGCCACCGACATCGAATGGTTCTGACGCTTGTCGATCTTGAGTCCGGAGAAAACGAGGGCGTTGTAAAGGGTGGTGCTCACCTGGCAGATGCCCCCGCCGACTCCGAAATCGTGCCGCCCATTGGCGTAAACTCCCGCCACTCGATAACCCTTCTTAGTCGTACGAGGTCCTAAGAACCCGTTAAAACTGAACGTCTCGCCCGGCATCATGATGTGCCCGTCGATGGTTTCGGAGGCGAGCTTGATGTTCGCGCTTCGGGGCGCGTTAGAGGCTGGAAATTTAGTGGTGAAGGTGCTGACGACCTCGCGAATTTTATCAAGTTCCTCGTCAGGAATTGCTTTCTCATCGACCATCGTGGGAAGCTCAATCGAACTCGCGGCTGATTTGTAGACTTCCAAGACCATCGGGGCCAGGGCCTCTTCATCGAGGGTCATCGGGGCAACCTCGTACGTTCTCACGACGGATTTGCCGTTCCATTGAACTCGCGCAGGCTTCCGAGTAGAAGATGCCTCGCGGATGACGGAGCCAAATTTGGCGAAACGCGCGGTGTCTACGTCGAACACCAGCTCGAACCTCGCTGGCTCTTGCTGCACCCCGACCGTTCGGCTGGCGGCACCCCAGAAGCTCTCCAGCGGAATCTGCGCCACGGACTGTTGGTCGTTGATTTTGAGCCCAAGCTCGGCCCATTTCGCCTCCGCGGGCAAACCGACCACCTTCGGAGCCGTGATGGCGACGGTATTCAGCCGCTCGGCATCCCACCAAATGCGAAGACGCTTCTGAGCGTCTGGAATGGTGAGTCCACCAACCGGCACCTTGCCAATCATCGTGCCAGGAGCGATGAGCGGCTCATGCCGAGAAGCCCCAATGCCGAGCGCTCCGCCCGTCAACAAAACCACCGCACCCGAGATAAGTCCTAATCTTTTCACGAAACCCACAAGCTAGACGACAGCATTGTACCAACTGGTCCCATTGGATAGCAAAAAAGAGGCGAAGCGGTACAATTGACCTATGCCCAAGTTGGTTTGGCTCAACGGCGAGATCTTCCCCCTCGAACAAGCAATGGTCCACGTTTCGGACCACGCGCACCTGTACGGCGATGGCTTGTTTGAAGGAATCCGCATGTACGGAAAGCGTGTTTTCAAGCTGGATGAGCACGTGGCCCGCCTCTTCCACGGCGCGAAGCACATGGGCTTCCAACAGATGCCCGAGCCGGCGATGGTGCGTTCAGTCATTCTCGACATGTGCCGCCGATCTGAGTTCTCCGAGGCCTACATCCGTGTCAATTTGACGCGAGGAACCGGTCTGGGCTTAGACCCCAAGAACATTGACCAGAAGCCCAACTTGATGGTCATGCTGAACAGCCTCGCGCTGTATCCCGAAGAGGCTTACACCACCGGACTTGAAGTTGTTACCACGTCTTTCAAGGTTATCCCCGCCGACGCTCTCGACCCGCGCATCAAGTGCATCGGTCGCTATGCCAGCAACATCATGGCAAAGCAAGAAGCCAACCGCGCCGGGGCCGGCGAAGGCCTCATGCTTAACCACCAAGGACACATCGCCGAGTGTACGGGAGACAATCTATTCTTGATTAAAGACGGTGTCATCAAGACCCCTCACACTTCGTGCGGCATCTTGCAAGGCATCACTCGGGACACGGTGATCATGCTCGCTCGCAAGAACGGCTACACCGTCGAAGAGACCTTCCTGACGATTTACGACATTCACTCTTGCGAAGAAGCGTTCCTCACAGGAACCGCCGCAGAGGTCATTGGAATGGTATCGCTAGATCAACGGCCTATTGGCGATGGCAAGCCGGGCCCGATCACTCGGAAGATTACCGAGTTGTTCCGTGCGCACACCTTGGAAGGCACGCCAATTCACGAACAAGCCACCGTCGCCATCTGAGGCGAATGGCCCATTTCAAGGTAAGAAAAGAATTTGAAGAGCCGGTGATTGCGAACCTACCGGCACAAGTTGATAGTCTAACCGGCATCTCAGGCGTAGGCACGCTCCTCGTGGAGCTCGTCAGTTTTGAGAGAGTTGAAATTCAGCGGTGCCCGGCGTGCGGGTTTTCCGTCCATGAATTGGTTGCAACCGGATTGTTAGGTTGCCCTGCTTGTTATGACTCGTTGGCGGACACGGTCCGTCGTCAGTTAGGACAGACAGATTTGGTATCGTAGTGTGAAGATCATGAAGATTCGTTGGATGCAGTTAGTGATGGTCGCTGGATTGATGGCCGTCGGGCTGGTGGGTTGTGGCGGCGGTGGTGGAAGCACCAACAATCTCCCCGATCCTCAGGTGAGATTTATCAATGGAACGCCGGACGCCGTTGGCCTCGACTTTCTGTTGAACGATTCCATCACCGCCGCCAACGTGCCGTACCTGGGCTCAAGCCCGGCGTTCCAGTTCATTGACTTTATCGAGCCTTCAGATGACGGCTACGATATTGGTGCGCGTCGCGCCGGACAAGCCACCGATCTGGACCGATTGGCAGCGAACCTAGCGAGGGATACAAGCCACCTGATCGTGACGCTTGGTCTCCAGGATCCGCTTAGTGAACCACAGAAGCGGTTGCGCATCTTGCTCTTCCAAATTTTGCGAACCACCCCAACCGGTTCGCGATCACGAATTTTGTTTATCAACGGGTTCTTGCGCGGTGCCGGATTTGAGACGCCGAACGTGACTTTCCAGTCAGTTGTTCCAGGCGATCCGTCTTCGATTGACAACCCTCAGGACGTTAGCCGAGATATTGGTTACGCAGATCTTCGGACACTGACAGTGGATGCTGGAGCCAGACGGTTCATCGTTCGACGAGCGGATACTGATGCCCTCGTACAGTACGCTTCGCAGGACGTTACGCTTGTGGCGGGACGGCTTTACGTTGCCCTGATGACCGGGCAAGAAGCGAACTCCAACCCTGCGTTGCAACCTAAGATTCAGTTCATCGAAATCGAAACGCAGGACTAATCACCATTCGGTGAGATCCGTCTCTTTGACGAGATCGCCGTGGTGGAAATCCGGAGGCGGTGGCATATAGAATGCCATCGCCTCATCTCTTTCCGGATGCGCGAACGCGAGATAGGCGGCATGGAGTTGTAGCGGACCATCGCCCCACGGGAACTTGGCGTAGATGGTATCGCCGCGCAATGCGTGACCAGTTGCCAGGAGGTGAACGCGGATTTGGTGCGTGCGACCCGTCTCTAGGCGAGCTGCGAAGAGCGTGTTCCCCTCTACTTCGGCCAAGAGCTTGACGTGGGTGACGGCATCCTTTCCACGCTGATCCACCGTCATGCGGCGGCGATCTTTCGGATCTCGGCCAATGGGGGCCTCCACTTTGAGCCGGGTGTGCTCTAGTCGTCCTTGGGCTAAGCCGACGTAGCGCCGCTCCGCGGTCTTCTCCGCGATTTGAGCCGAGAGCCGCATATGAGAGGTGTCGTTCTTGGCGATCACCATCAGGCCCGTGGTTTCCTTGTCCAGCCGGTGGACGATGCCAGGGCGGAACTCTGCCGTACCCGTGCTAAGCGTCATGCTCCGCGCCAATAGGGCGTTGACCAAGGTGGCTTCATGCAAGCCGGGTGCGGGGTGGGTTGCGACCCCACGGGCCTTGTTCAAGACCAAGAGCGAGTCGTCTTCGTAGACCACATCCAAGTCCATTTCCATTGGCGTGAGGTCGTGAATGGGTGTCGGTTCGACATCGCCCAGGTTCACAGCCATGCCGGGCTCGAGCTTGAAACTCGGCTTTCTGGTGTGGCCGTCCACCCAAACCTCCTCATCGGAGATCATGATCGTCAGCTTGGTGCGACTAAACTCCGGCAACATTCTGGCGAGAAACTTATCTAGCCGCTCCTCTCGATCCGCAATGAAATCCATGTTGCCTACCGTATACCGCAACCGATGGGACGATGGTGGGTCGGCTCTGATAAACTAGCGGTCGCATGCACGACCGATACGAGCCAAGCGAGTTTGAGCAGAAATGGCGAGACCGATGGCGCGAGGCCGACCTATTCCGCACCCGTGAGGACGCTGATCGGCCCAAGTTTTACGCGCTGGACTTCTTTCCGTATCCCAGTGGCGCTGGGCTAAGCGTCGGGCATTGCCGAAATTACATCCCCACTGACGTGCTTTGCCGCATGCGCTATATGCAGGGCTTCAACGTGTTGCATCCGATGGGCTTTGATGCTTTTGGTCTGCCTGCGGAAAACGAGGCGATCAAGAAGCAGCGACATCCTAGCACAATGGTCCACGAATACGGCGCGACGTATCGCCGCCAGATGGAGTTGATCGGCAACGGATACGATTGGTCTCGATCATTCTACAGTTCGGATCCGAGCTACTACAAGTGGACGCAGTGGATCTTCAAGCAGCTTTTCAATAAGGGGCTGGCTTATCGGTCTAACGCGGCGGTCAACTGGTGCCCCAAAGACAAAACGGCCCTAGCGAATGAAGAAGTCGTAGGCGGTCTGTGCGAGCGCTGCGGAACCGCCGTCGAAAAGCGCTTTATCCCGCAGTGGTTTTTCAAAATCACGGAGTACGCACAGCGGCTACTCGATGACCTCGACGACCTCGACTGGCCGGAGGGGATTAAGAATCAGCAGCGCAACTGGATCGGGCGCAGCGAGGGGGTCGAATTCGAAATGGTGGTAGCGGACTCCGATGCGGAGGCGATTGGCTACGACCTCGACGACGATTCGGGGCAGAAGCGAGAGCCGTTGCGGTTCCGCGTGTTCACGACGCGGATTGACACGATCTTCGGGATGACGTTCTGCGTTCTCGCGCCAGAGCATCCGTTAGTGAAAACCTTATCTGAACGGGCAGCCTCAGAGACGCGCGCGGAGATTGAGTCGTACGTCCAGGCGGCAAAGTCGTTGGGCGACACCACCCGGCAAGCCACGGATCGCGAAAAGACGGGCGTGCACAGCGGTAGCTTCGCCGTCAATCCGGCCACCGGAAAACCGGTTCCGATTTTCGTCGCTGACTACGTGCTGATGGGTTACGGCACGGGGGCGATCATGGCGGTTCCGGGGCACGATCAGCGGGATTTTGAATTCGCGAGGAAGTACGATGTCCCGGTTGTTCCGGTGATCGCCCCGTCGGTGGAGGTCGTTGATGAAGTCATTGCCTCCCACGAGGCGGGTCACGCTTTTGAGAGCAAAGATGGCGTCCTGGTCAACTCGGGGGAGTACACCGGCATGGCCGTCGCCGAGGCGCAACTCAACCTGGGGGTTTGGATGGAGAGCCTGGGCATCGGCGAGCGTAAGGTGAACTTCAAGTTGCGCGACTGGCTGATCAGCCGCCAGCGCTATTGGGGTTGCCCGATTCCGATTTTGCATGACGCCGACGGGAACGTTGAGGCAGTGATCGACGAGTGTTTGCCCGTTCAGCTCCCGGACGTAGAGCGGTACGAGCCGGGTGACGACGGCGCTTCCCCGCTAGCGGCGATCACCGAATTCGTGAACGCCACTGCGAGCGACGGTACCTTGGCGCGCAGAGAAACCGACACGATGGGTGGATTTGCCTGCTCCAGTTGGTACTTCCTGCGCTTCTGCGATCCTCACAATTTCGAAGAGGCTTGGAGCCTCGATAAGGTGAAGTATTGGATGCCGGTGGACTGCTACGTCGGCGGCGCGGAGCATGCGGTAATGCATCTGCTGTACGCCCGCTTTTGGACAAAGGTCTTGTTTGATTTGGGTCTTGTTCCAACGAAGGAGCCGTTCGCTCGCCTGCAAAATCAAGGTCAAGTCCTGGCGATGACCCCCTACCGTCTACCCCGGCCCGATGAAACCTTGGAGGTCGGCGAAGACGCGATCTTGATCGGGTTTGACGAAGCGGAGACGATGCCTGCCGATCAGCTCACGTGGAAGTGGGCGCGAATGAGCAAGTCGAAGGGGAACGTCGTTACTCCGGAGGAGGCGGTGGGCCTGTACGGTGCGGATGCGTTGCGGGTGTACGAACTGTTCGTGGCGCCCTTCGAGGCGGACGTGCAATGGTCCAACGAGGGAATGCAGGGGGCGGTGCGGTTCTTGAGCCGAATCTTCAAGCTCGCCACAGAGCTGCAACCTATCTACAACCCAACGTGGCGCGAGTCCTTGGGCGAGACGAGCGGCTTGGCGAAGGACATTCGACGCTGGACGCACCAGACGATCAGCAAGGTCTCAGAAGACATCGAGCGATTTGCCTTCAATACGGCGGTCTCGACGCTGATGATCTACGTCAACAACTTGAACGACGCCTTACGCAAGCTCGACGCTCAGGATGCGAGTCAAACGAGCGCGATGAGCGAAGCGCTGGAGACGTTGATCTTGCTGGTGAGCCCAATCGCGCCGCACAGTGCCGATGAGATCTGGTCCTCGCTGGGACGTGAAGGGTTTGTTTATCAGCGAGAGTGGCCAGTGGCTAACCCAGAACTTGCGGTGGCCGACGAGGTGACGATCGCGGTGCAGGTCAATGGAAAGCTGCGAGACACCATCACGGTGCCGGCTTCGGCTTCCAACGAAGAAATCGAGACTCTGGCGATGGGCTCGGATAAGGTTGTTTTTCATCTCGATGGGAAGACCATCCGAAAGGTCATCGTCGTGCCCGGGAAGTTGGTGAGCTTTGTCGCGAATTAGCCTTTTATTGGTTCTGACCGCCCTGCTGCTGTGGGGATGCAGTGGTGGCGATAGCGCACCGGTGATCCGCTCGGGTGAGCAGTTCAATCAAATGGCGAAAGAGGCCGAGGTGACATCTCGAGAGCCCTTGACCCGGGCCGAACGCGGCGAACCTTTGACCGAAGAAGACAAGACCGCGCTACGAAAATCAAGGCTTTTGTACACCGGGATGCGCGACTTCAATCCCGAACTGCCGCAGGCTCATTTCGCCCTTGCTAAGATAGCCAGGGCAATGGATGACGATGAAGAGGCGCTCGCCAACTTCAATCAAGTCATCCAAATCCTCGCCCCCAAGAACCCGCGTCCGATACCGGAATCCCTACTCCTCGCGGAAGCCTACGGCGAGATATCGCGAATGATGGTGCTGCGTGGGCAGTTTGAGGACGCTGGCAACGCGGCGGACCTGGCGCACGAACTCGCCCCGGCCGACCCGAGATTCCGGGTGGACCAAGCCTCGGTTCTGATCCAGACAAAAAGAGAAAAAGAGGCCCTCGCTCTTCTGAATTCGATCTTAGAATCGCACCCAGAGGATACAAGGGCCCTCTCGCTTAAGAAGCTTCTGGCTCCTTAGTTGTCCGTGCCGCCGAAGTTGGCGATCACGATGTCGATGTCTGCAGCATCGACTTCTCCGCTGAAGTCCACATCCGGCCAAATCGTCGGGCCGTTGGTCGATCCACCGAACGCGGCAATAACGCCGTCGATATCCGCCGCATCAACTTCACCGGAGCCGTCCACGTCGCCGTTTTGCAACGTGAAGTTGGCGACAGTGCTTGAACTCAAGGTCACCGTCTGCGACTTCTTCAGGAACGATCCGGACTTAATTGAGAGCGTGTAACTCCCGGGAAGGACCGAAGCGGGCTTGTAGGTGTAGGCTCCGCTCGCCGCTACGGATATGGGACCACTGTGAGCCAGGACGCCACCCGGGGAGGTGCGCAGTTCTGCTGTCCCGGTGAAGGCGGCAGGGGCGGCAATATCTTGCCGAGTGATCGTGCCCGTGACCTTCAAATCCATCGGAGGATGGTTGATGTGCTGGATATTTCGGAAGCGCAGACGCACGCCGTTGATGCTTACGCCTCCCACGGTACCGCTCGCGGTACCAGCGGTCATGTCGATAAAGTTCACCGCATCGCCGCCCGTGTAGGTTCCACGCGTATCGGCTGCGTCCTGCAGAGTGGCGATAACGGCGGGAGGAAGAGTCGCATAGAGAGACCGCAACGTGCCAGTTGTCAGCACGTTGTTCACGTTGACATTGACATCAACCGGGGTTCCGTTGTTGTCGAATTGGGTGACGATCTGATATCCACCCGCTTGAGTGAAGGTCTGCGAGATCGCCCACGTGACTTGGTTGCCCACGGTCGTGCCGACAAGGTTGATCGGCTGATTGGAATTGAAGATTGGGTTAATGGCATTCAGCGGGACGTTAAAGTTCGCGGAACCTGCCGTCTTCGGAATAAGCAGTTCGGTGACCCCCACGTTTTGGGCGTAAGGTATCCAGAAAAAGCCCACGCGCACCTCAATCGCTACGTTCATGTCGACTTGCGTGTAGGGTGCCGGAAGGTTGTCGCCAACGCCCCAGGCAATCTGAGTAGCTGAAAGGAAATTGCCAACTTGAGCCGACGCTACGCCAGCAGCGAGACTTAATGCCGCGAGAAAATAAAATTTCATAGCTACATGATAGCGGCAAATCGCTAAATTTCCAAATTGCGCGCGTAAACAGCGGGTAAATTCTGGATGTCCTTGGGTCGATGCTGTCGTGGCATCTTTGAAAAATGGGGAAAGTCCGGTGAGATTCCGGCACTGTGCCGCAACGGTAAACCACGCGAGTGGGAAAGTCCGAATGCCCTCCTAAGAACTTTGGCGCGGAGCTCACGAGCATGAGCGGGATGCGTAAAGCGGGCTCGGCCGGCTTTGCCCTACCCTCACTGTTCACCTCCAACCCTTTAGGCGGTGTGGAGTATGGCGAGGGCTAAATGTGGGTTTACGTTGATCGAGCTGCTGGTGGTGATCGCCATCATTTCGGTGCTCGCGGCGATCCTTTTTCCCGTCTTCGCCCAGGCCAAATCGGCGGCGCATCGGACCGCATGCGCAAGCAACTTAAAGCAATTGGGTCTTGCCTGGCAGCTCTACTCAGACGACAATGAGGGTGGAGCGTGCCCTTCGTACTATCCCTCGGAAGGTGGCGAGTTCGCCTGGGACTTCCGTCAAGGGGTTCAGCCCGGTCTGCTCCATCCGTACTCCAAAGAACCCCGGTTGGCAAAATGCCCGAGCTTCAAGGGTCGCAGCTGGGGTCGTTTGCACACCGGCTACGCCTACAACGCAACGTACATCGGGGGCGATTATTACGACGGCAAAATGCCTGCAATAGCGGGCCAGATTTCTGAGCCTGCGTCGACCGTGGTGTTTTCTGACGCCGGGTTCTCGAGCCCAGTCTTTGGGGCGAACTACCTCCGCGCCCCGAGTGACCCGCTGTTTGTGGCGGGCAAGGTCCACTATCGGCACCTCCGTCGCGCCAATGTGCTGTGGGCGGATCAGCACCTGACCTCGGTGGGATCTCGTTTCAACCCGATCTCATCCGAACCTGAGTTGGGTTCCCTTTCTCCGCAGGATCAACTGTATGACCTGGAATAGATGCTCTGTCCTCTTGCTAGCGGCATTTTGCTCCAAGGGTGAAGCCCAAGACAGCTCCTGGTACGCCCGGTCGGTGGTCGCCTACAGCAATGTCGGAGCTGGGATTTACGGTGATCCCACCGCTACCCTCGGACCGCCTAGCCGATGGGTACGAGACACCCAGAACGGCGGGCCGAATCAGCAAGTCGCGCCGAGCATTGGCTACGCGACTTGGAACGTCAGCCCTGCCGGACAACCCTTACTCTGCACGATTCGACCAGGGGGTTTCATCACCCTGCGCTTCCATCCTCCGATCCAAGATTCGGAGGCGAACCTCTTCGGGCAAGACTTCATTGTCTTTGGCAATTCGGTGATAATGTGTACCGAACCCCTGACCTGGAACACCAATCTGAATCTCGCCAACGTCTTGGCGGGGCCGGATTGGGTGGAGCCGATGGCGGTCAGCGTCAGCCCCGACGGGCTGCAGTGGTACACCTACCCGACCACCTCCACGAGCGGAGCAGACAGTCTCTGGCCCACTCAGGCTTTCACTTGGGATGGCAACACCGAGTCTTGGGGGGAGCGAAGCGATTTCACCCGTCCCGTCCCGCCCGCGCTCACCCGATCTCAACTAACCGGTCAAACCGTCGCCAGCGCGATCCAGCTCTTTCAAGGCTCCGGAGGCGGCACTGCCTTCGATTTGCGTCCGAGTGGTTTCCGCTCGATCCGCTTTATCCGCGTTGACGGCAACGGCGGCGAGCTAGACGCCATCGCCCGAGTCTCCCGCGCCATCGAGATGGTGCCCAGCACCAGTCCCAATTAGAGAATAACGCCCATGAAGTCAATCCTCACCCTGTCAGTTTTTGCCCTCGCCTCAATCACGCCAGCCGTCAGCTTCGCCGACATCCAGTACTGGGTCGGCACCGGATCGAACCAAGCGGCGGTGGTCATTGACTTCAACGACGGCCAGTCCCCCCGGTCTTACGTGTGGGGATTCAGGTGGAACGGGACCGCCACGGGCGAGACCGCCTTGCGGGCGATCGTCAACGCTGACGTTGCACTTGATGCGGTGATCGACAATTTCTCGTTCGGAGCTTCGCTAAACACGGCGTCCTATCTCCCGCTGACGGGCGGCGGATACCGACACTCGCGAGCTCAGGACTTCGGGGCCGGCGAGGTGTATTGGAGCTATTGGACCAGCGTAAACGAGAGTTCCACGTGGGGTTTTGCGAGCACTGGCATGTCCGATCGAGTCTTGACCAACGGCGCGGTAGATGGATGGGCCTTTAGCAATCCGGGATACAACGCGGTTGCCCCGACGACCCCGGTAGCGGCAGTTCCAGAGCCACTTACGATGCTGGGTCTAGCGACTGGCTTGGGGCTTTTGATCAGGCGAAGAACCGCTCATTCCGGCGCATCGGCCACGTAGAGGTAGTCGTATTGTTCCGGGTCTTCCGCCAGCTCTAGGGTTACGGGCGAATCGAAGATCGCCTGCCAGCGCTCTTCGATCTCGCCTTCGTCTCGCACGATGCGATCGTAGCTCTCGGTGTAAAAGGGTGGGAAGCGCTCGCCAGATTTAGCGATGATCTGCTTCCCCGCTTTAACCTTGGCCTTCTCCAGGATATCGCTAAGCTCGTACGGCTCCCCAGTGGGCGCCTCGCGGACGCTGAACATGAGTTCAGTAACTTCCGGTAAAACGCACAGGATCATCAAATCCCACCGGCGCCCCTCCGGCTTCATGAGGTTCCTCAGCAAGAGCCGTCGCTCGAGATCGTTGAGTTCTCTGCGATGCCGGAAGGTGACGTAGTACGTCACGTCGTCCGCCCGCCAGTGAGGCAGACGCCCGCGCCAAATCTTAAAATTCTCCCAACGGCTCACGAAATCGCCGCTTCCCCCCGTTCGCGGGTGCGAATCCGGATGGCATCCTCAATTTCGCTCACGAATATCTTCCCGTCGCCGATTTCGCCCGACCGGGTGGCCTCGATAATCGCATCCAATGTGGCCTCAAGCTCCTCGTCTTTCACAACAACCACGATGCGCATCTTCGGGATCAGATTGAGCGCATAAGTACTTCCTCGATAGAGGTCGGTTTGCCCCTGCTGACGGCCGTAGCCGCGCACTTGGTCGCAGGTGAGCCCAAAGATGCCGGACGCCTCCAACGCCTCTTTCACGGCCTCGAGCCGATTGATCCGAACCAGCGCTTCGATTCGCTTCATCGCCCGCTAGTTTACTAATGATAAACTCTGAGCATGAAGCTCTGGCGGCGTCAAAAGGCGGGTTCCGATGGCTTTGAGCTCCTGCGAGGGTTCAGCTCTGGCCTTGAAGACCCCCTATTCTTGGTCCGCCGGGACGCAACGATCGTGTTCGCCAACGAAGCCGCGAAGCGCACCTTCGGGTTCAAAGAAATGGAAGGACGCACGATCCTCGCCATGACGATCAGCCACACGATGGAGCGGCTGGTGCGCGCCACTTTTGAATCTGGACTGCCTCAAGCGGAGGAGTTTGGGATTCGGACTACCGAAGACCTGGTCGTGATCGCCCGAGCATGGATAGACCCCTCAAACCGTGGACAGGCTTATGTGCTTCTGCGAAATGTCACGGCGATCCGGAAATTGGAACGGGTTCGACAAGACTTTGTCGCGAATGTAAGCCACGAGATCAAAACCCCGCTCACCACGATTCGGGCGATGGCGGAGGTGATTTCGGAAGTCGAAACGGAGGATGTGGGGTTGCGCGAGCGATACCTGCGCCAGATTCTCGCTGAAGTGGACCGGCTTTCTCTGATCGTGGACGATTTGCTCACATTGAGCGTCGCGGAGGGACATATTCTCCGGAAGGAACCTTGCGATTTCCGGGAAATTGTCGAGGGTTTGGTCGCCCAATTCCAGCCGCGAGCGGTTGAGAAAGGGCTCGAACTGCATCTGGAGGCTCCGGAGTCGCTCCCGCTTTACGCCAACCCGACGCAGGTTGCCCAAATTGCGCTGAATCTGATCAGCAATGCGGTCAACTACACCGCTGAAGGCTCAGTCAGGGTGGTTCTGTCTCGCGATGATAAGTTCGCGTCCCTTGCCGTGTCGGACACTGGAATGGGAATTCCGAGCGAGGACTTGCCGAGAATTTTTGAGCGCTTCTACCGAGTGGACAAGAGCCGAAGCCGGGCGAGCGGCGGCACCGGCTTGGGACTCAGCATCGTCAAGCACATGGCCGAAGCCCACGGTGGAGCGGTCAGCGTAGAGAGCACCTTGAACCGAGGCACGACGTTCCATGTGCATCTTCCTATCGACCCCGAGGCAGACTAGTCTGCCCGGAACGTTTGGCCGAACACTGTGGCGTCTAAGACCCGATTGGCGAGTGGGCTAATGTTCCCGACTCGGTCCACCGCTCCAACAGCATAGGCGCGGAGGGTGCCGCCCGCCGAACTGCGTGGGATGGAAAGGGAGGTGGTGGTGGCAGGCAAAACCTTGTGGGTCCAGACGGTGCCGACCAACGTGCTCACTGCCCACCAACGAGCGGCCTCCGACCCCACGGGCGTCCAGCTGATCACATGATTCCCGGAACTCATGGTGAGCGACACGGTGGGCCGCATTGGCGGCACCGCATCCTTCCACGGGCTGGCCGGGGGCAACGCCTGCACCGAGTAGAGCGAGGCCTTCAAAGAAGTCCGCAGGGAGTTCGTATTATCCCGAATTCCCTTCACACTGTAGTGCACGTTCCCGGTCGCGCCCGCCGTGTTTCGGGTTGCAGAAATCTGGTCGAGAATCTCCTGAACGGGCCAAGTCAAGTTCAAAGTTTGGCTGGTGTAATTGGAGGGCCAAAGGTGGCGCCCCTGGGTGTTTTGGGAAGCCCACCAAGCGAGGAGGGGAATGTACGGCTGCCCCGTTGCGGAAATGCGCCAATAAAGCTGAGGCGACATGAAGTCCACCCAGCCGTTGTTGAACCACAGTTTGGAATCGCAGTAAATCTCGTCGTAACTGCTCAACCCCACCACTCCAGCGGGATTGCCCGGCTTCCAAATGCCAAATGGGCCGACCCCGAAGAGCACATGACCCTTCCCGGGTTCGAGCCGGATCGAATCGTAAATGTCGAAAATGAAGTCGTTGACGTTCTTGCGTCGCCAATTCGCGAGCGATAAGCCACCGCCGTAAAGGGCATACGTATTGCTGTCTGGGAAGGCGAGTGTGCCGGAGGGGTACGGATAGAAGTAGTCGTCAAACACGACCCCGTCGATGTCGTATCGTCGAACGACATCCATGATCACGTTCTTGGAATGGGTTCGAGCGGCCGGGTCGCCTGGATCGAGGAAGTAGTCGCCGTTATATTCGCGCACCGCTCCGCTCAGGGAGCGGTATGGACTCGAGGGGGCCACGTAGGAGCTGCTCGCTGTGGTCTGCGTATCGTTCCAACCAATGCCTGGAGGCGGCGTAAAACTGGGAACGTTGACGAACACGCGATAGGGGTTGAACCAGGCGTAGAGCTGGAGCCCACGTTGCTTTGCGCCCGTGATCCACTCCTGCAACGGGTCATAGGGGACCGCCGGTGCTAAACCCTGTCGTCCCGTCAGATAGTACGCCCACGGCTCAAGGGTCGAAGGGTAAATGGCGTCGGATTGTGCGCGGACTTGAAGGAAAACCGTCGTCATCTTCGCGTCAGCCATCGCATCCAGAATCGTGTTCATCTGGGTGCGCTGGCTGGCCACGTTGGCGCTGGTGTTGCCCCGCGTGGTGGGCCAGTCAATTTGGTAAACGGTGGCCACCCAAGCAGCGCGCATCTCCCTAGGAATGGTCGGAACTTGGAGCAACGACGAGTTGATAAACGCGGCACCCTGCGCTGCCGCCATCGCCGACATCGCCAAGCCCGCCCCGATGGACGCCATTCCTCTCCGGTTCACCACGCTATGCATTGTACAAAAGTTATTCCAAACTAGTTCACCGGACGACTTTATGGGGCGAAGCGTTCCCGGTTCGATCAATGAGCGCCACGCTCACGCTCGATGCGCCATCCAGTTCCTCCGTCAAATCCAAGGTCTGTTGCGAGGCTCCGACCACCCGGACAACCTTCCATGCGTTCCCAAACTTGGCTTGAATCGCATAGAAACGAGCGTCGTTGGTGAGCGGGTTGGGCAAGGTGAGACGGTTGCCCTCGAGCTTGGCATTCGGGGATTTCGGAGCGAACGCATCGAGCCAAGGCGTGCTCGGTACCAATTTTCGCTCCTTGTACGGACCCTCGATGAGCGCCTGGTTCAAGTTCTGCCAGTTGTTCAAGAACGACTTCATGCTGAAGTGAACCGCGCCATTGACGGCGGGAGTGTTGGTCAAATTGAGTTGGCGAACCACCTGCTCCGGGTTCCAGTTGACAGCGTTGTCACCCAGACGGCTAGTGAACAGCCCTGGCCATAGATGGCGCTTTTTGCCGTTGGTGGACTTCCAATAGTCCAAAAGAACGGGGAAGCTCTGCGGGGTCTGTTCGATCGGCCAGTAAAGTTGGGGCGAGAAATAGTCGCACCATCCTTCCTCCCACCACTTCAGGGCGTCCGCTGAAAGCTCTTCGTACTGGTCAATGCCCGCCGTAATGCCTTTCGGCACACCCGGACGATAAATGCCAAACGGGCTAATCCCAAACTTCACCCACGGCTTGCGTTGCTTGATTCCCAAGTAGAGACGCTTGATATAGTCATCCACATTCTTGCGGCGCCAGTCGCTGAGGCTGAGCTTCCCACCCTGTCGCTGGAACGCCGCGTAGGTCTTCGCGTCAGGAAAAGGAATAGTTTTCCCGCTCTCTCGCACCGGGTACGGATAGAAATAGTCGTCGATGTGGATGCCGTCAATGTCGTAACGTTGGAGGACGTCCATGAACACGGCAAAGCTGCGATCCTGAACCGACTTCGCGCCCGGATCCATCCACATGAAGTTGCCGTACTTGTACACCACGTCCGGATGGGTCTTGGAGATGTGCGACTTGTCCATCTCACCCTTCTGCGCCGGATGACCAGCGCGGTACGGGTTGAACCAGACGTGGAGCTCAATGCCTCGCTTGTGCGCTTCCGCTACCGTGAAGGTGAGCGGATCGTAATCTTGGCTTGGGCCGCCGCCGGAATTGGCGGTCAGGAACCAGGACCAGGGTTCGATCTTGCTCTTGTAGAGCGAGTCTGCACTTGGCCGGATCTGAAAAATGATCGCGTTCATGTTCAGCTTTTCAGCCGTGTCGAGAATGCGGATCATCTCGGTCTTTTGCTGATCGGAGCTGAGGCCGGGCTTCGAGGGCCAGTCGATGTTGTCCACGGTGGCGACCCAGGCGGCCCGGAATTCGCGGGGAAAGGCGGGAGGTTGGCTCTGAGTCAAAGCCGTCATGGCGAGCGTCATCGCAAGCATGCCTCACTATACGCTCCAATAGTCCTTCCGCGCACCCGTGATCTGCCAGAATCCAGCTTCGATGGCCGATGACATCAAGTTGACTTCCCTAGCCGCGTTCGCCCAAGAGCTGACGATCCCCATCGGCCTGACCCTGACCGAGGTCGAAGTTCAAACGGGCGCGGCGACGTTTGTGGACGGGAACCTGAAGCTCGCCGAACCGGGGCGGGTCACCGTCCGAATCTCCGCCAGCGCACTTACCGCATTCGTCGCATCGCAACTCCCCCCGATGATCCGGAATTTGGACATTGAGTTCCGAGATGGGCTGATGCGGGCAGCCGCCACGGCGAAAGTGGTGGTTGAAGTCTCGGCAACGGCAGTATTGAAACCGACTGTGGTGGATGGAAAGGAACTGCACCTGCAAGTTGTGGATTTCGAAGGACCGGGAGTGGCCCGAGGGATCATGGAAAAGCAGCTTGAGAATCAAAACCCTGTATTCAAGGCTTCCGACGTCCCCTTCCCGCTCATTCTTGAAAAGGTTTCGGTCACGGAGTTTCTTGAGATAGAGGGGACTTGGAGCCTGGAAACGCCGCCGGCCCAAGATTAGGTCTCGAAGGCTAATCCTCGGGTATCTTCCCTGTCGTCTCTCGTGGGTGAGTGGCGGAATTGGTAGACGCACTGGATTTAGGTTCCAGCGTAGCGATACGTGAGAGTTCAAGTCTCTCCTTGCCCACCACTCCCTTTTGCAACAGCCGGGCGTCCAAACCCTCGTGGACTTTCGCATTTGGGCTCTCCTCTCCGCGCTCTTCGCGGGCATGACCGCCGTCCTGAGCAAAAAGGGGCTTGAAGAAGTCCCGGCGAACCTCGCTTTGGCGGTCCGGGTGACGTTCATTTTGGTCATCACTTGGGCCATCGCCATCTTCGCCAAAGAGACCAAAGTTGCCGAATTGACCAGCCGCCAACTTGTGTTGTTAGGCTTGTCAGCCGTTGCCACCGGTGCCTCATGGCTTTGCTATTTCCGGGCGCTGCAAGGAGGGCCCGTTTCGGCGGTCGCGCCTATCGACAAGCTAAGTTTTGTTGTGGCGATCGTGCTCGGAGTAGTGATCCTCCGAGAAAAAATCTCTTGGCCCACCATCGCGGGTTCGGTGCTGATCGTCGCCGGCGTGTTGGTCACCCTTACTGGGAAGAATTAGACCACCGAGGGTCCTCAAATCGCTGGACTTCGAGCCGGTACCCGTTCGGCTCTTCGGCGTAAAAGTGATAAATTTGAAACCGCTGGTTGAGCCTCGGTTCACCGTCGCAGACGACTCCTGCCGCAATAAGCCGAGCATGCCATGCGTCGACGTCGTCGGTGACCAAAGTCAGGATGGTCTTGCTCGGTTCCGAGTGCCCGTTTTCCGAAGCACAGAATCCCCAAAAGCCGCCCCCTGCTTTAAGAATCAGGCAGGTTCCTTGGTCGAGAACAAGGTCTAACCCAAGCGTCTCGGTATAGAACTGTCGAGTCCGCTCTAGATCAAGCGTGGGGAGGAAGACGATGGAATCCACAGCCCATTTTGGCTCGGTCGTGCGCCATACTTTTGGGCATGCTCAAAGTCGAGTCTGGTGGCCCGGTGGCCACGGTCACTCTGGATCGTCCCGAGGTTCGGAATGCGCTCAGCGACCATCTCATTCTCGCGCTGAGCGAGGCGTTTCAGAATCTGCCCGAGGGGACAAGGGCCGTCGTACTCACTGGCGCGGGCTCGGCATTCTGCGCCGGGGGTGACCTCGAGTGGATGAAGCGAGCCTCCAACTACACCACCGAGCAAAATTTTCAAGACGCGCTTAAGCTCGCCGCCCTCTTCGAAGTCATCGCCACCTGCAAACCGATCGTCGTCGCCAAGGTTAACGGACACGCGTTCGGGGGAGGAGCCGGCCTGATCGCGGCCTGCGACGTCGCCGTCGCGAGCGATGCAGCTTTAATGAGTTTCAGCGAAGTGAAGCTTGGCTTGGTGGCGGCAACCATCTCCCGCTTCGTAGTGCCAAAGATCGGACAAGGACACGCCCGTGCGTTGTTCGCAACCGGCGAAGTTTTTGGAGCGGAGCACGCTTTGCGCATTGGGCTGGTCCACGCGGTTGGAGCGCTTGACTCGCTCGACGAATTGGTCACCGCTAAGCTGAAAGCGATTCTAGCCGCCGGGCCGGAGTCGGCCCACGCCAGCAAGTTGCTCGCCCAAGACCCCGCGCTTGATCCCGAACGAGGTGCTCGCATGCTCGCCGAAAGGCGCGCCACACCGGAAGCGCAAGAGGGAATCGCCGCCTTCCTAGAGAAGCGCAAAGCCAGCTTTGTGGTGGACCCATGATCAAGAAGCTTCTCATTGCGAATCGGGGCGAGATCGCCGTGCGAGTGATCAAGACCGCCCGCGAAATGGGCATCAAGACCGTCGCGATTTACTCCGACGTCGATGCGAATTCGATGCACACCCAACTCGCGGACGAGGCCATTGCCCTGGGCGGCAACTCGCCCGCCGAGAGCTATTTGGTCATTGAGAAAGTCCTCGATGCGGCCCGGCGCACGGGCGCCGATGCCATCCATCCCGGTTACGGGTTTCTCTCCGAACGCGCCGAATTTGCCGAGGCTTGCCTCGCCGCGAACATCACGTTTCTCGGCCCCAGCCCAGATGCGATGCGCGCGCTGGGCGGCAAAATCGAAGCCAAGCAACTCGCCGTGCGCGCGGGAGTTCCGGTTACGCCGGGCTTTTTCGAGGCTGGCGCGTCCGACAGCCAGCTCAAAGCAGCGGCAGACACCATCGGTTACCCCGTCATGCTGAAAGCAAGCGCGGGTGGCGGTGGTCGCGGCATGCGGGTGGTTGAATCAGCCGCTGATTTTGATGAGAACCTGAAAATCGCCCAAGACGAGGCACTGGCCGGCTTCGGCGACGGCACGATGATGGTCGAGAAGCTCGTGCAGCGACCTCGCCACATCGAAGTCCAGATCATGGCCGACCAACACGGCGACGTGGCACCTCTTTTCGAGCGGGAGTGCAGTATCCAGCGGCGGCACCAGAAGCTGATCGAAGAGGCCCCCTCGCCCTACATCGAGCTCCGCCCAGAAATCTGGAACAGGATGCGCGAGGCTGCCGTGAGCTTGGCCCATGCGGCGAAATACCACGGCGCGGGGACGGTGGAGTTCATTGTGGATTCCGCCACCGGCGAGTTCTACTTCCTCGAGGTCAACGCCCGACTCCAAGTCGAGCACCCGGTCACCGAGGGCGTCACGGGGCTGGACTTGGTTCGGCTACAAATTGAAGTCGCCAACGGCGCGGCACTGGCGGATCTCATCCCCGAGTTCCTACCGGGCGACCGAAAGCGAATCCGAGGGCACTGCATGGAAGTCCGCATCGTCGCCGAAAACCCGGCCCAAGGATTCATGCCCAGCATCGGCGCAATCGTGGGTTGGGCTGAGCCCAAGATTCCAGGCGTACGCATCGACACCGGCTTTGGTCAAGGCAGCGAAATCTCGCGTTTTTACGACAGCCTGATCGCGAAAGTGATCGTCGAAGCGCCCAGCCGCGCCGAGGCAATCTCGAAGATGATCAACGCGCTGGAGGATTTCCATATCCTCGGGGTGCGGACGAACATTTCGTACATCTTGGATGTCCTGCGCCACGGAGAATTTGCGGCGGGAGACTTCGACACCGGCTTCTTGGGACGCTCGTTCGAAGGTTGGCAGGAATCCACCGACTTCCCTCTCGAACTAGCTGACCTACTTCCCTTCGCGGTTGCCACAAGCAAGAGCGGCCCGGCCCAGGCAGTCCCAAATCCTGCCTGGATGACCTCAGATGGGTGGCGAAATGCTCGCTAGCCCCGTGGAAGACGCAAGGCGCGTAGAGGTGCTCCGGGCAATCTTGGAGGCCACCGCCGAAAACAAAACCATCAAGCTTCCGGACTTCGATCCGGAGCTCAGTCAGCCCAGCCGTTCAGTGGCGAGCGTGACCGTCGGACTGGAGCCAAATCCGTACGGCGGCACGGTCGGCGACCTGCGCTACCAATTTGAAGGAGAGGAAGACCTGCTCCACGTCATCATCACGCGGCTTGACGAACAGCCCATCGCGGTAGAGTCAGCTCGCGAACTCGCCGCCTTTTTGTTCCGAGGGGTTCCGCCCGCCCTGGTTTGGCTCAAGCCAGGCGAGTACTCGCAGCATTTCTACCTCGGCCACGACGATTTGGCCCGGTACGTTTCTTTGGATTGACGAAACCCCGCGTTCTTACTATCACTGCGGCACGAATTTTGTGATTCGTTGTGGTGTGGCCTCGGCCCACCCAACTTTATGCAAATCTCGCGCTTCTTCAGTCTCTTCGCCCTGACACTCACCGCTGGCATCGTCAGCGCCCAGCAACCCAAGTTGTTGCTCGATCCGGCCTCCAAGCCGATGGCCTCGTCCATCTTTGCCCCCGACGAATTGACGGAAAAGCTCCGCGCTCGCACCATTCTTGAAGCCGAACGCACACTGCGCTCCCCAATTGAAGGCTACAGCCTGGTGCAGAACTCCCTTCTCACCACTTCGCGAGACGTACTTGCGAACGTGATGAACGTGAGCATGGCTTACCGAATCACCGGCGACACCCGCTATAGCGAGTACGCCCGAACCCAGCTCCTGACCGCTGCTCAGTTCGCAGATTGGTATCCCGGCCACTTCCTCGGTACCTCCGAGATGACTCTCGCCATGGCGATTGGGTACGACTGGCTCGGTTCAGCGCTGTCAGAGACTGACCGAACGACAATCCGAACCGCGATTGTCACTAAGGGTTTGAATCCTGGGCTCAATGAGTTCAATCGCCGCACCGACTGGACCAAGAACGGCACCAACTGGAGCCAGGTCTGCGGTGCGAGCCTTGCGATGGCAGCGATTGCAATTCAGGACAGCGAGCCAAAGCTAGCTCAGCGCGTACTCGCCCTTGCTATTCCGGCCGTTAAGCGTGCTTCGAAAGATTACAAAGAGGGCGGCATCCCCAGCGAAGGGCCGGTCTACTGGCGCTACGGAATGGCGTTCCACACGATGCTGAACCGCACCCTGGTCAACAACTTCGGGGCGAAGCAGAGCATCCTCAGCGACCGCGCCTTCCCGGTCACCGCCTGGTACCCGGTCTACGTGCAGGGCACCAGCGGCAAGAACTTCAACTTCGCCGATTCGAGCGACTGGTTCGTTCCCACTCCCGCCACCCTAGAGCTGGCTCGACAGACCAATCAGCCCGGCATCGCGGCGTGGACTAACGAGCGAATCCTGGACCTCCTCGACGATCCTCAGAACTGGATCGAAGAGCACCGCCTCAGCGCCTTGTTCCTCGCTTGGAACGACACGACCACCGCGTTCAACCCGACCAACCTCCCGCTCGACCGCGGATTCGACGGCAAGCAAGACATCGTGACCATGCGAGGCTCCTGGACAGATCCCAACGCCAGCTTCGTCGGCATCAAAGCCGGTCAGAACGGTGTGCCCCACGGCCAGCTTGATCTTGGCTCCTTCGTCTTCGACGCCCTCGGCGTGCGATGGGCGATGGACCTCGGCAAAGACAGCTATTCCCTCCCCGGCTACTTCAGCGCCCAGCGAAGCTCGTACTACCGAGTCAGCACCGCGGGCCAAAACACCCTTAACTTCGGCGCGAATCAAGGCAAAAACTCCAACACCTCCATCCGATCCGGCCTCAACACCGCTCAGCCATGGGCGACGATCGACCTGACCCGCGCCTACTCCGGCGTTCGAAACATCACCCGTGGCTTCACGTTCGTCAATCGAACTGACCTCGTGATCACCGACCAGGTGACCCAATCCAAGAGCGCATGGCGATGGCAGATGATATCCCCCGCCACTATCACGCTCGGTGGCCACCAAGCGCTCCTGGAGAAGGACGGCAAGCAACTCGTCGCCGAGATTCTGTCCCCCGCCGGCGCCCAGTTCTCCATCTCCTCAACCCGACCTCCTCTCGCCATTGAGAACCAGAACCTGGGCACCCAGATGCTAACCGTGAACATGCCCGCCGGCACTGCCAAGCTCCAAATCGCCCTCCGCCCGGTACGTTAAGAACCGCCTCCAGTACCCCGCAGAGATGGCATTAGTGCCGACCGCGGGGTACAACTGGGCTGAGTCCTAAACGATCTCGATTCGCGCGGCCCGCGAAAGATATGGTGAAGTAACAGGCGGGATACGAAAGTTTCGTACGCAAAAGGAGACAAGCGGTTGGCAGGGAATAACGCAAATCTCGATCTCGTCTCAGTTGAATTCGACTCGTTTTATCTGCTCGTACCGCAGAAAGACGTGTTTGTTTCCGCGCCTGCGCCTGATGCTCCGAATTTGGGGAGGACTCTCTTTTTCTATCAAACAGGAGCAACTTTGCTGATTTTCCAGTTCTCCATTAATCCGGCTATGATGGCTCCGCTCGGCTTAAGTCCTGAAGATGTTGATGCTCTCTCGGCAGTTTTGCAGGGACCTCTCGGACGTAGCGTGAAGAGCGAGATTCTGGAAAATGTTTTTGCCGAGTTCGAGTTGACTCTTGATGAGAGCAACGTCAAGCCTGATGCGATTCTCGCGTGCATTTTTCCAGAACTTCACTTGGTAGGATTGAAGACTCAAACTCGGAGTGAGCAGCGGGTCGCGGCACTTGCCACTATTTCCGACTCAAGCTTCATGTTCCTGTTGTCATATTCTCCCGATAACCGAAGCCATATCGAGAAGGAACTGCCCCAATCGATTCAATTCGTACTTCGCAGTAATGACTGATGATTAGTCACCGAGAGTGATTTCAGCTTCTATGCAGAGCTTTAGACCGAAATGATTAATCTAAGTAGCTTTGATTGCCGTACCGGCATTTAGTTCTACTCTGAAACAAGAGGAAAATATGGAAAGCAGCGTTGTAATTGGGTCACTAAAGGTGAATGTGCCGGCAGGCTGGCGCATAGACTATCCTGTCTTTGAGGCTGAGGGCATCCAGTCCATTGGGTTCAGTTCGGAGCCTGAACGTGGTAACCGACTTTCTATTGGTCTAATTGTGCTGGGTCAGGATGCGAGGCTAATTGAG
>JAYUVF010000045.1:0-22114 GCA_043754215.1 Chthonomonas sp.
CTGACGATTGACGTCCATCTGAATTTGGTTGCGGAATCGCACCGCATCATTCACCAGATACCATCGATTGACGGCAAGATTGATACCGCCTTCGGAAACGTTGTTTGGAGGGGTCTTGCGCACCACGATGCCTTGCCATTCCTGAGCGGCGGCCTGAGTTATCTGCGTGGCGTCCTGGACATTCTTCTTCTGGCGAGGAAGTTTGTTGCCTTCCGCCTGAAGCTTGTCGCGGAGCCCATTGTAGTTGAGTGCTTCGGCGGTCTTTGGAGCCCAATAGTTGAAATAGCCAACCGTGAGGATCACCGCACTGATGCAGAAACCGAGGATTAAAATCGTTAAGGGAGTCAGCTTCATGGTGTTATCCTATTCTGAGACCCGGCCATCTCGCACCGCGCCGCCGCCAGGAGGAGGTGGAATGACTCCGCCACCGCCCGCTGCGCCACCAGTTGGAGCCGCACCCGCCGCATTAAACTGAGCCGCCGCATTGAGTGTGTCGGTCGGATTGGGAGCCAAGAAGTCAAAATTCCAGCCTTCGGGGAGTTGCGCTCCGGCAGGGTTTTCAAGAAGAACGCTTACCGCAACCTGGGACCAGCGATTCATGGCACCGCGAGCGGATTCCGTGGCGGAACCGAAGTTCCCGATATTCTCGAATCCGGTGGTTTGCTCCGTAGCTGCCGCAACGACCGCTTCCATTCGCTCGACTGGATCGGTAGGCAACGGGGTTTCACCGGCGCGTACGATCCTTCCAACTTGATCTTCCGGCGTCAGCGCAGGAACGTTGTCGTTAACCGAAGCAAAGCCTGCGCGCGAGATGAGTCTGGCACCGGGGATTCGCAGAAGAGCAAGGGATAGATCCGCGTACTGCTGAGCGGTCCGTATCACGCCACTAAGGTTGAGTCGACAAGATTTATCGTCAATCGGCTCGACGCTCATGCTGGTGAGACGATAGAAACTGGGCACATACGGCATCACCTTGCTGTAGAAGCGGGTGTACTTCGTGTTATGCGCGGTCATGTCGTTGGCCAGCATCAAGTTGGTCGTCACACCCTTCGCATTGTCCAAGATCGCCTGAGCGTACTTAGCGGTAGCGACGGCTTCCACGGCACTGGGGCGAGCGTCCTCAGCCTCTTGCTTCGCCTTGGCGAGATTCTGGCTGGAGGTGTAGGCCATGAACGCAGTGGCGAGCGTGGCCAGAAGGACCATGAGCACGGAGAGTGCCACCATGGTTTTCATGGCGGCGCCTTTCTTTACGGTTGCGGGTACGAGATTAAGCTTCATTCAACCGTCCTAGTCAAACGCGATATGAAGGCCGTTTCCAACGGCGACCAAGAAATCGGGGCGGTGGGCTTCCACCAGCGTCATATCGAGGCGCTTCCCGGCGAGCGGGAGTTGCTTCATCGGATCAAAAATTTCGCAGGGAACGTTCAGCACGCGACCGATGAAGGAGTCCAGCCCCTTCAGCTTCGCGCCACCGCCGCCAAGATAAACCCTCTTGACGTCACCACCCTTGCTTCGGAAATAGTCGATGGAGCGCCGCACTTCGGCGACGAACTCATCAATCTCTCGCGCCATCGCATTGTATACCGGCGACCCAACGGGATCGGCTGAAACCATCGCGGGCACAGCGACTGGCTCGATGACCTCGTTGGGGTCAATCGGATTCCCGTTCGCATCGAAGGCGGCCGTTGCAGGCTCGTCAAATGGCGAGAACGTCGGCGCCTGAGCGTAAGGATCGTTGGAGTCCGCAGGCTCGGCAGGAAGCGCGTACGGATTCTCCGGCGCAGATTGCGGCTCAGCGAAAGCAGGCTCAGAAGCGGCAGGCGGAACGAACGCTTCAGCGTCGTCGGAAAATGGATTGTAGGCCTGAAACTCCTGCGTCTCAGTCGTCATGAAAGGATTGGCTGCGGGCGCAAAGCTGTCTTGCCCAGCCGATTCTGGAATCTCACCCTGCTCGCACTTCATGCGCTCGGCCTCTTCCATCGAAACTCCCATGGAGCCAGAAATGGCCTGAGTTAGGCTCTCTCCGCCAACCGGCACTTGGCGCGGGAGGAGAAGTTGACCGTCTTGGTAAACGTTGATCGAGGTGGACTTGTGACCGATATCGATCACGCAAACAGTGTCATTCCCGAGCTCGGCGTAGTCCGCCTTGAGCGCACGCGCCACCGCGAGGGGCTCTACGTCAATTGCATGCACGGATTTGCCGCCCTTCTTTGCAATCCCCATGATCGTGTCCACCGCGGACTGAGCGGCGATGGCCATCACGACGTCCATGTTCTGCGCATTCGGATCAGTGACCTCGAAGGCTTTGAAATCGCTCTGTACGGTGAGTTCGGCGAAAGGCTGGTTTCGGCTAATCTCCCATTCCATGTGCTGCTTGAGTTCAGCCGGGTTCATCTTGGGAACTTCAAGTGTTCGAACCAAGATTGCGGCCTGACCGGCGATTGAAACCACCGCATTGCCGACCGTGACGCCGGACTTCTGGCAAATTTCTTTGACCGCAGCGCCGATTACTTCGGTGTCGTAGACGCCGTTCTGATCGACCATGCCCTCGGGAGTGGGCCCTATTCCGAGCGCGTTGATGACGTATTCACGACCACGACTCTGCACTTCAGCCACCTTAATGGACTGACTGCCGATGTCAATGCCTACCACGCTACTCAGTTTCTTTTTCGCCATTCGTGCGATCCACGCTGAAACTACCCAGCGGGCCTATGTTAGCACCGCTTTTCTATCCGCGTCAACGACCTACGGTATCAAAAAGCGAGAACGCCTCATGGACGCCGTGCAGAACGAAGAAGGTTCAGGCTTTTCCGCAAAAAAACGGGGCAACCATTTGGTTGCCCCGTGGGTTCTCATCAAGCGATTTAGTTGCCGTTCGCTTGGGCGCTGAATCGAGGCGCGACAGTCTGGAAGAAGATGTCGCTTCCGCCAGCTCGTGTGCTCGACCAGAACATCCAGATGAGCCCTGGGCGGCCGTTCGCGTTGAACGATCCACCATTGCCCGACTGAGCATCCAAGAAGAGAGTCACGCTGGACTCGTTCGAGACTTGCTCAATCGGGATCGCGGCCTCCGGAGTCTCCTCAATCACTTCAACCGGGAGGTTCGTAAGTGTTCTCGTGCCCAGGTTAGTTCCGTCACGGTCGATCGCATCATAGGTCACGTTAACCCGTCGCCCTTCTGCCCCAGGATCGAAGTAGATGGCTCCTGCGGCCGGGTCTACCTGGTAAGCAGGCGAGTAGCCGTCAGTGAAGGTCACCGTAAGGTTTGCAATCGCGCCCGCTGTGTTGAGACGAATGGGTCGCGAGAGTCTAACGCCCGTTCGCATCGTCATCATGTAAGGCCGGCTGGCTTGGCTATCGCGAGCTGCGGTCTTGCCGTACGAAACGATCCAGCGATTCGGGAACACGCTGCCGCTCGTGATGGCGATTCCGCCCGGATTGAACCAGAAGTTGAAGTCACTGCTGGCTCGCTCGTCGAAGGCGATCTGTGCGGCGCGATGATTCACGTCTGGCGCGGCGCTCACTCGCAACAGTCGTGGCGAGTAGCGGAGGAACAGACGAGACGCACGCGGCACCAAGGCGCCAGAGAAGCGCACCGAACCGTTCGAGATATCAATGAACGCCTTGCCACCGATGGTGGTGTCATACGAGATCACTGGCGACCCTTCGGCTCGCTTGTTCGAACCAGGAACCAGAATGGACTGATAAGATTGGACGCCTGCGGTCACGATCAGTTGCTGGATGTCAAGTCCGTTAGCGGCACTGAAATCACTCACGAGGTCAGCTCCGTTCGACCAGTAGATCGCGGCGGCGGGATCGTAAACCAATTGGTCAAACAATGGTCCACCGGCTCGAGCCCATGGCGTTCCGTCCACTGCGCGTGGCTGGGCACCGTTCGAACTAATGCGAGCCATGTAGACCTCAGGCTGATTCCGTCCTCTTAACCGTCCGGTGAACACGAGATCAATGACCGCCGGGCCCTGAAGTGCAGGACCGGAGTCGTTTCGCAAGCTAGCCGATGGCGAGTTCACGGACTCAAATCCGCTACCCAAGTTGAGGCGGTTGACCGGGCCGTTGTTGCCTCGGCGCGAGGCCGGGGGAGCGACCCACTGCGTGCCGTTGTACGTGCTGAAGTAGATTTCGGTCGAGCCAGCCGAGGTGATCGGATAGAACACGGTCGAAACCTGCCCACTTTGAACCAACGATGGCTTGCCGATCTTCGCTTGAGGATCGGGAACCGCTGAAGCGAAGTTCAGCGCAACCGGAGTTGCGGCTGTCACAGCGCCACCCGCGGTGAGCGTGATATCGGTCAGCATGAGTCGCGACTCACGTCGGCGATCGCCGGAAGCCGTCTGTCGGGTCACTTCCCCGACAAAGGCCATGCGCATTGCGCCAACGCTCGCCTTACCCGTGCTTCCACCCCAACCGGACAGCGGTTCGCTGAATCCGGAGTGCGGGAATGCAGGGTTCGTGAACTGTAGCGTGGTCAGGTCCAGTTCGGTGTTTGGAATGCCAAACAGAGCGGACGGGGTGTTCGTCGCGGTCGGGTAGGCCCCGCTCGCGCCATTGAACCACTTGTCCACCGCCGGGTTGCCGGAAGCCGAACTTGCGGTCCAGCGATCCAAGTCACCAAGCGGATTGATCGCCGCCACCGGCGTCGTGCCACCAAATCCAAGGCTGAACAGATAGATGCGCCACTGCGGGAATCGCCCGGCCTCCGTCTCCTGACGGATGCTCGGATTAATGTCCGGCACGCCGTTCAGAAGTCGGTCGCTCGTGATCGCCACGACCATGGCCCCGTTGCCTGCTCGGGCAGCAGCGGGTTGCTGATTCCCCCAGACAAAGCGGCCCGCCGGGTCAAGCGGAATGTTATCCGCCATCTTCGCCGACTTGCCCGTGTTGCTCGTGGTGAGACGAGTTTCGCGAACGTTGAAGATCAGCGATAGCGGCGAGTCTGTATACGGCTCAAACGCGGTGCTTGTGGTCTCAATGTTCAGGGCCGGGTAGGGCACGGAGGGCGCAAATCCCGTGAAGCGATCTTCGAACACATACACGCTGTTCTGATAGCGACCCACTGGCATACCGATAGGTACGGAAACCGCGATCTTCGGATCCTTCAAGGATTCGTCGTAATCCACCGCGCTGGGGAAGTCGGCGACGCCCAACAAACTGCCGTCAATGACTTCAAGGTTCGCATTGGCCCGTCGAATCGGGTTGACGCGAAGTCGAGTCGGTTCGCCGTCGTCCGGTCTAGCCTTCTGGAGAATCACGTGATCGCCCATCACGGGTCGGCCCGAAAGGCTGATCGCCGCGAAGAACGGGTCGAGGTCCGTGTGGAGATGTAGTCGAGAGTCCATCGTCGCTGCCGCATTCAGCGTCGGAGCGAACATGGTGAACACGTCGAGCACCGCAGAATTCACGCGCTGCACGACCTTGGCCACCCGCAGGTTCAGCAGGTTCACGTTGCCTTCATTGAAGACCGAGAAGCGCTGGAAGAACGGGAAGCGAGCTTGGTTGTGAATCCGACTGTCGAGCAAGTTGTAGCCCGGCGTGGCCCAAGGAGCGCTCGGCAAGTAGCCGCCTCCACCCGAGATCGAACCAAGGTCAACGGTTGGGGTACCCAAGACCGGACGCTCGTCAATCGCGAGGCCGGCGCTGAGACCGAACTCGCGGAACGGCTCGCTGGCTTGGTTTCCACTGACTTGGCGTCCTGGAGCTCCGGCGTCCACGAAGACGAACTGGCTACCGAGGTAGCGATCCGTGGTGGGCGGCTGGAACTTCGGCACGTTCATTTCGAAGTCGAACGGCGTTATGGTCAGCGCACGCTGCAGGAACTGGTTGTACTGCACCTCGTTGGTGCGGTAGTCCGTAAGATCCGTATCAACAATGTTGGGTGGGCTGAGCGTAACCGATTGGAACAGCGGGTTTTCAACTTGGCCGAACTGCTGCTTCGTCACGATCATTCGATCGCGGCGGATGTCTGGGTAGTCGAGGCTTACGTTTGTTCCAGGCGATCCAGGAAGATCCTCAAGGCCAGGGTAAATCGTTGGATCAAGCGGCTTCAATGGGTTGCCCAGGAAGTTCAGGTTGCTTAGTTGCATCCGAACGCCCGATAGTCCTCGCTGTCGCCCAAAGAGCAAGCTCATCAAGCTGCGGTCGAAGACATTGACTCTCGTCAGGCCCGTCTGTCCGTGCGCAATAAGGTCCGTCGGACCCGAGAGTTCAGGTCGGAACGGCTGAATCAACGTGGCCAACTTCGCGGCGGGGGTGCCGTTGATGATGTTGTCCGGATCAGATGGGGACAAACTGGTACCCACCTGAGTTCCAGGTCCCGGGGTGACATTGGTCATCTCCAATGCCAATGGATTGGCAAGGAAGATGGTGTTACCCGGGCGGAAGTTGACGGCAGGAATCGTACGGTTGGCGCCCGGCCTCGTGACCGAAAGCGCTCGCACGGTAATCGTGGATATGCCTGGCACCAACGCGTTCTGGCCGATGCCGAGGAACGAGAAGCTGGCAAGCACGATACGATTGCGGAAAGGAATTGCGCCATTGACCGGCGTGAGACCGAACGCGACGCGCTGCGAACTCTGACCCGGAGCATTGAAGAAAATATCAACCGTGTACGGGTACGTCGGGCTGAAGAATGCCGGATCAGGCAAGTTGCGGATCACGAGGTAGGCAGTCTCGCCAAACTCGAAATTGCGCCGCGTGACCTTGTTCAGAGTCGCGTTCACCGCAGGCTCTGTAAGGTTGCCCGCCGCCGCGAGGGCCTGCAGGTCAGCAAAGTCTTGCGGGAGGATGAACTCCACTTGAGCCTGATTTACGATCTGCCCAAGAATTTCGGACGTGGGGTCGCGGGTCTCGTCTGGTTCAGTCGGGATCGGAGCTTCACCCGGGGTGATGGCTTGACCGCCATCCGGGAGCGAAGGATCCCAGCTCCAAGCGTACAGGTACCCCGCCGGATCGGCGCCGTACATGTAGTTGTGCGTGGGTGCATTTGGACCGCCAAACGACATGGACGGGATGTTCCCGCTCAGTGACGTTGTGATCGTCCAATTCACTCGACGTCCAGAGGCGTCAATGCGGCCGGCAGGAGCGCCGAATGAGACGTATCGTCCGTCGGTCGTCGGTACGACGACCATCGGTTCCGAATTCGGCATAACTGCCGCTGCGGCAGAGATGTCTCGGAGGCGACCATGGGAGAAGCTGAGAGGGCCACAAGGGGAAGCACCGAGTTCGCGGCTTGCCCAAAGCAAGTTGCCGGTGTCGGCGTCCAGCGCATTAACCTCTTGGTTAGTATTGCCCACGAACAACGTATTCGGCATGTCAATGCCGTAAGGGTTCAGTGGAGCAACGGGCCAGTTCGGGTTCACATCTCTCTGATCCGCGAAGGCGGGAGTGATGTTATTAAAGTTGGTGTACGGATTGGCGCCCGCATTGCGTGACCACAGCAGGTCGCCGATTCCATCGGAGTTGCCGTCAAACGCGTTCACCGCGTACATCGTGTTGCCACCGCCAAAGAGCGACGGGTTGTTCGTACCGAAGTACACCACGCGGTCCGTGACATTGCCGGTGCGCCAACCGACAGTCGGAGTCATCGTGATTGACCCAAGCGGTCCTGCGGCGATGTCCGGGTAGGTCCATCGCTGGGTGGTTGTTTTTGTGACCGGATCTCCGTTCGCATCGAGTGCGTACAGTCGCCCTTGAACCGTGGGCACATAAATGGTGCCGTTCGTGTTGCCGTTTGGCTCAGCGTAAACGACCGAACCTTGAATCGGGCCTAGAGCGCTCTCAACCGAGGCAGAAGGGTAGTCGTTCGGGAATGACCATCGGCGAGTGGTTGTGCCATCGCCTCGGCCTTCCATATCGATGCAGTAAACACGGCCGTTCTGGGAACCGATGTATAGCAAATCTCGGCGGACGCCAGGAGACACGTCAGTCCGAGCCATCACTGCACTACTTGTATTGAACGCAGTCGGCACTTCGGCCATTCCGTCAGGACCATCTTCACCGGCTACCCAGTTGGGGTCAGTGGCAGTTTCGCTCGGGTAGGTCCAATAAACCTGAGTGCGGCCCGTTGGCACGCCTCCGGCTTCAAGACCCTGAGCATCCAAGCAGTAAATACGACCGTTGTCCATCGCCACGATGACGACGTCACGCTCAATGTTGGTAGCGCCCACTCGAACAAAAGCTCGCGTGTATACCGGAGTTGACCGGATGGTTAAATCTGCGGTTCGTACGAAGCGAACTTGGTCTGCGACCACGTTGCCCGCAACCGGGTTGCTGGAGCCAGTGACCGCGAGGCTCAAAGGAGCAAGGTCGTCATTGTCCCACCTAAAAGTTTGTCCAACCTGAATTCGAACCCAGCGACCCGCGTTGGCTTGCTGGTCAATGGTATCGGTGGCGACCACCGTCGCCCCTCGCCGCACTTCATAAGTTGCGCCCGGAGCAAGGCCACTTCCATTCGGAATGTAAACGTCAATCGCGTAGCTACCCGTAGTCAGCTTCGGTGCGTAAACGACGTTACTTGCGGATGCCGCTTGGGCTGGAGTGATGAGATAGTCGACGCCCTTAAAGGCGGGGAATGCGGTGTCGACCGTCCAGGCGATGCCAACCCGAACATTTCCGTTCGTGTTGTCCACCAACACCGTCTGGTCGGTGCGCTTGGGGTCGCCAGCGAAGAGGCCAGAGCCGAGCGCCCAGTCCGCCTTCTCAGTGTTGTAACGCGCGAGTTCGGTCGCAGTCGCATTGAATGGTCGCTGCACAGGCCAAGACCAGATCAAATTCCTTCGACCCGTATTGTCAGCGAGGTTCACCAGCGCGCCGTCAAAGGCGTAGCTCGTAACAAAGGGAAATCCGTAGCTCTTGAGTTCCGAACCATCTTGGATGGTCGTGTCTTCGCTACGCGGAACAACCGTACGCCAAGGGAACGGTCCGGCAGTGTTGACGCCCACAACAGCTTGCGTCGTGACTCGACCAGCGCTCGCGCTCACGCCTTCGATGCGAGCTGCGTCGGCCATGACCACCACGGTCGCGGCATCATCTGCGAAAGAGCCGTCCGCTAGTCGCGGCACGGTGGCGAGCAGGCGCACGTTGATCGTGTTGCCCGCGGCAACCGTGTAGACCACGTTGGTGTTTGCGCCGTTGGCTCCAAGGCGGACCCAGCCGCCTGCATTAGCGAGCGAATCCACCACTTGATAAATGGGCTGACCGGGGTTGATCAGATTCGTCACCCCCGTAATTTCAAAGACTAGATAGCGGGCTTGGAACCGCAAATCAACCGCTGCGCTAGGATCAACGTCCGTGGGGCCGATCGGTACATTAACCGAGATACCGTATTGCTCTCCGACCACGAGGCCAGCGAAAGCCCAAGTGAAGGCGGGAGCAGTTCCTGTTGCCGGCGTCCATGGCTCGTCAATTGAAATGGAGTTGACTGGCGTCGCGTACCGGTAAAGCGGTGGAACCGGAAGGGTCGTTAGGTTCGACTGGAAGGCGAAGGAGGCAGATTGGCCCGTCGGAGCGGACCAAGCGGCGCCAGGAGTCGCAGTGGCCCCTGCACTCTCGTTATCAATCGTCGTGTTCAGCGTGAAGAGTGGATCCCACCAGCGAAGAAATGGCCGACCTGGATTAAAGATCCGCTTATCAGCATCGTGTTGTCCGATGTGATACAGCCCGCCCTGGTTGCTCCACCAGCGTTGGGCATGGGCACCGTTAAGCAATGTCATTGCCACGAGGCCCGTCAGAAGTGTTCGCCACATATTCATGCTTAGATAACCTAAATCTTCGGGACGTCTTATCGCTTCTCGGCAAAGACCGGGCCCTGGAGGGGGCGTGTTCCGGCTACCGGAGGAAGTTCAAAGTTCACATAGTAAGAGTCAAATCCTAGGTTGTCTTTGTTCCAATCAAATCCGCGTTGAGCGGGATCGCTGTTGATGGAGCCCTCTAGGATGGCGACTTCGCCGCCAAATGGATCGCCGGGGCTGATGCCGAACGCCGCCACATTGGGCAGGCTCGCCACGCGGTGCTGACCCACGTAACCATTCACCACCATAACCTCACCTGAGTTCAATCTTCGGGCGAACATCGGCATGAAGCCCATGGGGTTTTTGGTGGTCGGCAGGATCGTCGGACCGGGATTAACCCGAGCCCGTCGCATCACGACGTAAGCTTCCTTAGGCAGTGCCCAGCGAGCTTGCCAGGTGCTGCCACTTTGGACGAGTTCAAAGACCCCATTGCTGTCGGCGATCATCACTGCGAGCGCGCCGCCAGCGTAGCTGAGCGTGGCCGAGCGAAGACCGCTAATCTTGCGCACGCCACCCGCGCCATAGTTGTTCTGCACCCCGGGGATGCCGAACGAAGCCGTACCGTCGTTCCAGAACGCAGAGTTCGGGATCGCGGGCATGGTGAAATCGGTGACCAAATTCGCCGCGCCACGGACCGGATCGTACAACACGACACCGCCGGAACCCGCCTGGTTGTCAGCTCGGCCAGGGGTGTCATCAAGTCCGAAACTGGACCGCGTCGGCTCGACGTTGCCAAAGCCAAAGGCGTAGACCGGTCGTGTTCCCGATGCATCAGTGATGAACTGGCGGTCGATTGAGTTGTAGCTGTACTGCTTGCGCGTCAGCTCACTTCGAATCTGCCAATACAGCATCCCGATCGCGGGAACCAGCCTTCGAGGCACTCCCGCGATAATCACCGGAGTCGCGTCAGAGGTTGGATCGTCAATGCGTACAATCGGCCCGATCACCCGCCGAGTCGCGTCGTACTCGTAGCGGTCGATCAGCTCGATCACTCGCTGATTGCCGGTGTCGGCGATGAAGTGATGAATCCAGTATTCCGCCGTCCCTGCCAGTCGCCGATTAAGCGCCGGGCTGAGCTGGCTCACTTGAGCTGCCGAGGGGAACGTGGTGAAGGTGTAAACGTCGCGCGGACCGGAGAGCTTCGTGCCCACATTGCTAGGCACGCCCGACGGCAGGTACGCCGGATCGAGATAGAACTCGGAGATCGTGCGCAGTTCGCGCCCGGCGGAGTCAATCTTGACGATGCGGTTATTTCCCGGGTCGGCGACCAAAAGGTTGTTCCCTTCCACCGAGTAGGCGCGAGTTGGGCGAGCCAGATTGACTTGCCGAGTGCTCGACCCAATTTCGCCTTCCTTGCCGCCCTTGATAGTGGCGTCCACCGACCAAAGTGGGGCGCCAGACGGGTCAATACGGATGATGCGCGACTCATCAGCCACGACCAAGTCGGACTTGGAGAACGCGTACGTGCGGCTGTTGTCCCACGCGAGAAGCGCGTCGTTACCGCCGATCAAACCAGCAAGAGGCACCGGAGCGTTCTGATCGCCGAGGGTGGCTTGTCGAACTCGGATACGGAAGTCATCGAACGACCGGATGCCAAACGGGCTCGGCCAGATGACGTACGGGCTTGGAGTAACTCCGTTGCCGCTCGTGTTCAGGTCGATGAGGCTGAGATAGCGTTCCCACGGCCTGAACGGACCGACCATCCAAGTCTGTTTCGCCGCCGGCTCGCGAATGTCGTTGGCCCCGATCTTCAGGTCCATCGCGTAGAGGAATCCAGTCTTGCTGGGCGGACCTCCGAAACCGTTGTTGAGGAAGTACGGCAAGAAGCTGCCGCCACCGAAGTAAAGCGTGTTGCCGGAGAGGAACAGGTTGCCCGTGACCTCCATGCCGTTGACCACGATCTGCCACTTCTGCGGATTCCAGCGTCCGTCTGCGTTGCCCGGAACCAAAACGCCATCCACCACACCGGAGTCCGGCTGGATAATGATGTCCGGTGAACCGCCTCTTCGAGCGATGATTGGGAGATTCGCGATTATGGCGTCCCTGAACCGACCACGAGTCACGCTCGCGGACGAGTTGATGGAGACCCGTGTGAAGTTGTTGGTGACTTCGGACTGGAACTGAACCGGCTGAAGTACGCTAAGCACATTCGGCTCAAACGGACCAACCGCAGGTCGAATGCTGCGACCCGGATCGGGCTGTAGCAAGGCAAAGTTGGTGCCCAAATTCTCGACGAGCATTTCCAGCGGCTTAGGATCAGCTTCAAAGGCGATCAACGTGGTGGTGAACCGCTCGTTCCCGGTCGGGAACGGCAATTGCTTACCTGCTGCCAAGGCGGCGTAAACGCGGTTCCCGCGCACGACCGGCCCGGTCGCGAAGCGCTGAATCGTCATTGCCCGGTTCAAGAATCCGCCGATGCCCGGAAAATTCAGAAGCCCGTCATAGTCGATAACCGCGCCGTCATATGCAATCCGAGCGAGCCCGCTGCTACCGCTGGTAAGAATGTTAAGCTGATCGAAGGCTTCCCATCGGTACAGCATCTCGAAGTCTCCACGTCCCTTCTCGCGAAGGCAGAATAAGGAGCCACCCGGTCGAGTGACGTCGGCCGGAGCCGTAACGACGAAGATGTTCCCCGTTGGACCAAGCGCAATCGCACCCAACACTCGCCGACCATTGCCAGCCTCGTCGGGAAGTTGCGCATCACCACGGATGTAATTGTCCGGGGCCGCAAGACCAGGACCAACACCCGCGCGTCCCCAGTCGAGGGTGTAGTCAACACGTAAAGCCGCGGTTGGATTCGGACCCGTGAAGTCAAGACCGGCTCCAAAGCCGCCCAAATCCACCGAAATCGAGCCGTTCTGCGCTCCATTCACCACCGGGTTGTTGGAGAACATGTTCGCCATCTGGCCCGCCGTATACGGGCGACCAGTGGCCGGATTGATGACCGAAAGCTTGAGGTCAAGGCTCACTTGCCCAGAGCCGCCGGATGTGTAAATCGGCAAGTTCTGGAGCGATGCTCGGGTTGTAATTTGAAGGGTGTTTCCGGATCGCTGAATCGCGGTGGGCGACTCGCCTCTGGTTCCGGCCCAGATGCTGACGAAGCCTGCTGCACGCGCACCGTCCGGCTGGGTGGGAACGTAAACGACCTTGTCCACGCCGCCCGAGTTATCTTGAATCGGAATGTAGCCAATGGTCGGAGGGCCATCAACCGCCTGCATGCGGGGAGCAAGCTGAATTTGCCAAGCCCTGGCGGCGGTCTCCATCCGCTGGCGCGCAATTAGGTCAACCACCCAAACGCGGCCCAAACTGCTGTTGGCGGCGGTGATGTCGGCCATGTAGGCCATCCCCTCGTGGACGGTAGGAGAAGCCGGGGACTTTTGGGGCACCGCAGCGGCATTGGTCGGAGTTGGCGTCGTGTTTCCGTCTGAATTGTAGGTGGCTGCAGGCGTAATGAAATCGCCGCTATTGCGCAAGCTGTACTGCAGGAGTCGGCTCGGCGCGCCATTTTCCACCACGTGCACGAGCACGCCGTCTTCGGAGTCAGCGTTGTCGTTCGGGCGGACGAGCTCAGTGCAAGTAGGCGTCGAGAAGACACCTGCGCCCATCACGTCGCTTCGCCACAAAATGTCGATCGGTGATCCTGCCGCGTCAGTAAACCCATCGTCCGGATTGCCGTTGCCGTCAATATCCTTCGAAGCCGTGGCATCGAGAACGTTGAGCCGCCCGGCGGTGTCCACCATGATGATCCGGTTCTTGTACAGAATCGGCGTCGTGCCCGGGAAAGGCAAAATCGTTGTAGTTTCGAATCGCTTGAGCAGCGGAGCCGAAATGTCGACCGGGTTCGAGTTGGTATGGCGCGTATTGCCGAATGCCGTGGAGCTACTTGCTCGCAAACTAAGAGCATTGACGACGAACTTTGCCGCGGTTTGGTATCCGGATGAGAAAACTGGCACCAGACTCTTGAACCCAGTGTTGGGGACCACATTGCCCGCCGCATTTCGCCCCTGGTTCAATGCTCCCGACACAAATCGAGTCGTGACCAGCATAAAGCCGTCACCAATCCGACCCACCGAGATCGCCATGTCAGCCGCCGAGGGACCCACAACCGGCTCCAATTTGAGGCCATCCACGAGCACCCAACCTTGCGAAGCACCACCAGGCGCAGTACCCGGCACTTGGATCACCCCGGATCCCGCGCTCAGAAGCTGCCCAATCTCAGGGGCTGTGATCGCATTTGGATAGCTCAGCAGCGCATGGGTAGGATCAACCAGCAGCGAAGCCGGGTTATTCCCGAAAGTCAGCGGGAGCGGAAGCGGGTTCGACACGTCGAACGCAGGCACTCCGGCATCAGCCGTATCAATCCAAAGCAAGCCGCCTTGGTCTACAAATTTGCGAAGCTTCTCGCGCTCGCGTGGGCTGAGCGAAATAGTCCCAGATACGACTAACAGAAGCGCGTCATAGTCGGCAAGTTGAGCGTCGGCGGTGTCGTCGAGGTCAATTTCCCAATACGCTGCATCATCTTTAGTGAGCCGCGTTCCGGGCGCAGGAGCACCAGCACCGAGGCGAGCGTTCCAGCGCGCCTCCATGAAGTTGGTCATGACCGTGTTCGCTCGTGGGTTGGTGAACGACCACGCCGCTGGCTTTACGGTTCGATCCTTTTCAAGCTGGGTCCAAACGTGAGGCGCGTAGTTGGTCGGCTCCCCGTTGGTTTGCTGGCTTTCCACCACGAGCACCCCGACGTTAATCGCCTGCCGTCGCCCGGCAAAGGTGATGGGCGCGGAAAAGGCTTGGGCCGCAACAAGTGCGGCACCGAAGGAAGCAAGGGTTCTTAAGCTCGTCATGGGTTCACCTCGCCGAAGTAGGCGAGAGTTCGGCTCACGGGGAGCCGGGGCATTGGGGGCAAGGTCCACAGGCCGTCGTCGCTGCGTCGCAACGGGGTTGTCCCGTCAGCCGATCCAATCGCGAAGACTGGATCGTAGGTCAAGTTCAAATTCGGAACGAATCGAGCGTCGGTGGCAGTGGGCGCACCTGCGGTCAAGTCAAGTGGCCAGCCAGTCGGAACGTGTTGCGAAGGCAAAGTCTGCACATTGGTTACGGCAGTGCCTGCAGGAGCGCCGCTGCCACCGATGTAGCGAGGCATCCAGCCCCATCGTCGCTGCCATTCCGAGCGCTCGCTCATCGGCACCGGCATGTTCTCGCTGATGGATCCGATAATGGAAACGCGGACGTTCAGCGGCTCACCGAAGAACGGAACCTCAGGGCGCGTACCGAAATCTCGGTAGCGCTGCAGCTGCGCCAGGCCAATCGTTCCCAATGTGCCGATGCTCGTCTCAAATCGCTGACGACTGTCGTCAGGATTCAAGTTGAACGCCGGTCCTGGAATCACGAAGAACGAACCCTCTTCCGCATAGATAGCTGCCTGGATTCGAATGTCGGACGGCTGCACCGCGATGCGCGAGAGAACGTAGTTCTGCGGCGTGTAGGCGGCAGGTGCCGTCGTACCGATCGTGAATCGCGTTTCGTCGTCGACCGCGTACACCTGGTTGCTCAGCGTGCCCGGAGTCTGACCGCTCAATCGCTGAGAAGCGCTCGAGAAGGTGCTGTCCACGAGAGGCAGCGACACGGTTTCAAACCTCGGGAAAGCGGTTTGCGTTGTATTGGTCAGACCATAGATCGAGACCAAATTCGCGTTTGAGAACAACTGTCCCGCATCCGTATTGAAGTCCCGAGAAGGGTCAGTGCCAAAAATGTACTGCTGGTTGACGGGATCCAAGCCCGTCGCCAGGTAGGCAAACGGCGTGCTCGACAGCGTGATGAAGGTAGGGCCGGCGTTGTCAGCACTGTGCGAAAGCAACAGGGAGGAGGTGATCGGCGAGTTGTTTCGCGCCTGAACGTATTCGCTGGCGAACGGCTGCCAGGTCTGCGGATTCGAATTCGGCAGGCCCGTTGCCGTCACGAATGGATTGCGCAAGAACTGAGTCTGGAACGTGAGCGAGTTACGCTCGCTGAGGTCCAGTTCGATCGGGTTCGGAGTGTTTGGAAGTCGGTCGGTCCGCTTCGGGCTTACCGACTCTCCGGGCGCTGGCCCGAAGAACATCGTGGTGTTGACCGCCACGTAATCCTTTGCCGCGAGCATGATCGTCGCCGGGCTAGGAGTTGTGAGAACGCTGCCATCGATCGGGCTGATCACGCCCTTGGTGATGCTGCCTTCGATATAAATGCTGCCGAGCGACGTCAGTGTGATCTGCTCAAACGTCGGGATGACGCCTCGCACTCGCACGTCGCCTTCAAATTGGAGAACGCCATTGAATTCCCAACCGCGCTGTTGAACAGCCGCCACGGAAATCGTGTTGTAATCGAGGTCAATGAGGTCCGGGTGGGCAATGCTGTTGATGATGTACTTCGCACCGAATCGGCCCGGGTACAGAACGCGGTATCGAATCTCCGAATTGCCGGTCGCGTTGCCATCTTCCTGTCGCCAAACGCGAGATCGACTTCGGGCGTCGCGGATGATGCGGAAACCGTCGGGACGCAGTTCAACGTAAGTCGCAACCGGGATATAGAACGGTCCCTTCCAAGCGACCGAATCAAGATTGTTCGGGTTCAACCAGTCTCGAACGAGGGCTTTGGCGGGGTCGCCTTGCTCTCGATCCGTTTCGTTGGCGTAATTCCCGCGCTCAGGGCTGTCCACGTAGATGCCGCGCCCGTGGCCCCACTGGCCGGAATTGCGGCCGATAAAGGCACCGCCGCTGAGTTGGCGTCCACTCTGGCGAGTGATTTGGCTGTATCGGTTAAGGCCGGTAGCCGGGTCGGTTTCGAGGAAACTGGGCGCTTCGATGCGGTTGATCGCTCGGGCGTAGCCGCTTGCGTCTACGTTCCGCATCCCGTCGCGGAAAACGCCGCCCACGGTGGAGAAGTTAGGATTGGTGCTGGTGAGCGTGGCACCGGAAAGATTGAACACGTTTGGACCAGTGCCGTCGACCCGCGTGATCTCCAGTCGAGCCGCCGCATTGGCTGGCTTGACCGTGCCCGCGACCACGAACTTGTCACCGCTGCGCGGATCGAGCGTAACGCGCATGTCACCATGAATCACGACGCTAGCGTTCGAGAAGAAGGAACCAGTGCCTCGGACTAGGTTGACCCCAGTCGCGGTAATGATTTGACCGCCAAGGATCGTCGGCACGCGCACGCGCTGACCTTCATAGGTGATGCCCAGGTCGCCGCGCGGGTCAGTAGGACCAGCCGTCGCGAGCAAAGAAGTGTCGTCCGAAAGCGATCCGATCTCGGCCGGGCGGCTGACGTTGAACTTGTCGAGAATGGACCAGCCGGATTCGATGTTGGTGAGCGAGACGAAAGCGACCAACTTGCGCGTTTCTGCGTTTCGAGTCGTCTGGAGTTTGAGTTTCCCAAACTGATCATTGAATTCGCCCGCATTGGCGTAATTCCGAACCTTCACCGCCTCAGACGTCAGCGTCGTCGGGTCGTTCGGGATGTACTTTCCAGGACGCCCGATGCTCTCGATCATCACCAAGCCGCGAGCGCGACCGGGCTCGCGGAGCAAGGTGCTTCCGCTGAAATTTGCAAACTGAGTCGGGTTGTACAGAACTCGAAGCAGTGCACGACCCTTGTCGTAGTTGATGCGACTAAAGGGGCCGAGGCCATCGGGGCCACCGAGGTCAGGAACCACCACGCCATTTCGGTCCGTGAGATAGCTGGCGCCTACTGGCGCTGGCCTCAGGTACCAGGCGTCTGGATCGCGAGTGGCATCGTTGGCGTCAATTGTCAAAGGTGTCTGAGTTGGTCGCCAGTCAGCGGCCATTTCGGAGTTGCGCATCTGATAGTGCGCAAAGCGCGCGCCAGCTTCCGCGAGGTCCGTGGATTGCGTCCTGCGGAAGGCTCCCGTGGTCTGGGCGATGCCTCGACTCACCAGTCCCGTGAAGATGAAGCCCAAGATGAGCAGCACCCCCAAGATAAGCAGGGCGATGATCAGGGTCTGACCGCTTTGTCGTTGTCCTCGAATTCTCATGGAAATCTTGCCTTGCACTATCTCAGCAGGTTGCGAACCGCGGCCTGCCCTTTAATCGTCACGTTCTGCTGGTTAGGCGCCGTGGTTTGAGGGAAGTTCCGGATCGTCAGTGCGATGTTCATGAGCTGTCGCGAATCGTAGTCAATTTCGACCACATCGTTAGGCTCTGTAAATTGGAAGCGATAAAACACGCTAATGTTTCCGTCGGGAAGCGGTTCTCCGGGCAAAGAATTGAATTCTAGGTACCCCGCCCTATAGCGTGGTTGGAGAATCTGCGAAACCAGACGATTCGGCCAAGCTGCGCTTGCGTCGTCGTAGTAGGTCGGATCGTAAATCGAAGCGTTCACCGCGAACCCGAGCTGATTCCAATTCGGCTCCAACTGGTTCACGTAGTTGATGTAGTACTGATTCGGACCGACGTTCCCTGCCGTCGAGACTCGGGTGTACCGAACCGGGCGACCGTAGTTTGCGCCGGCCGTCTGGTCGGGGCCGATGACCACATCGCTACCGGGAACGATCCGGGCGCGAGCAAAGCCCGAGCGAGGATCGAGAGGACTCGGTTCGCCATCAATCTGGGGGGTCACGCGGAGATCAACGAATCGTCGCAATACCTGCGATTTTTCGAACGCCGGCGCCAAGAGGTCCCAATCGTTCCACAGAACATTGAATCGCTGATTGACGCGACTGGAGGTCAATGCAGGGTTATAGTCCACGCCCGCCCAACGCTGGTTGGAAGCAGTGCCGCTCGTTACAAGAGTATCTTGAGCTGGCGGAAGGGCCAAGCCCGTGCCCGCAACCGGGCGATTGTCATCCACCCCAGCGGGAAGCGCATTCGCCGACCCAACTTCATCAATGCCAAAGCTCGCCGTGATGCGCCCACCCTTTCGGTTGAGCACCATCGGGATGAAATCCTCGCGCATGGCCGGGTCCGTCAGAAGGTTCGGCGCGCCTGCGCGCTGAGCGGCCTTATCGATCGCCCAACTGTAGGGGTAACGGAAAAGGTTGCTCGCCACTGCGACTCCGGTGTCGGGGTCAATAGGCAGCGGCTGAGTTCGGTCGTAATCCTTGGCGAACTGATATGCACTGGCATCGAACACTTCCGTGCCGTCCACTGTGTCCGTACCGGTGGTGAAGTAGTACTGACTGAATCCGACGATCAAACCGCCATTGAGTCGGTCCCGTCCCACGAGGTACGGTCGTCCGCTCAACCAAGGCTGATAGGTGAGCCAAGGTGCAACCACGGCGCTCGCCGCGTCCCGGTAGCTACTCGGTCGAGTGCGCATGAACGGCGCGCTCACGTTTCCGAAGTCGGCAGCAAACACGTCCGGCCCAATCTTGTCGGCGTTGTCAGCTTCCTCACCGGACCGAATTGCGGTTAGACCGGTCATCGGGTCGCCACCCACTCGGGTGGGGGTGAACTGCACCAAAGGCACGACTCGGGGCTTCGTCACGCCATCAATCGGGTCGACGAAAGTCTGGATCGCACGAGATCGGCGGTCGATGACGACCTGGATCATGTCGTAGCGACTGATCTCAGTCACGATGCGCGACCGGCGCTGCCAGGATCGAATTCGGTTGAAATCGCGTTGTCGCGAAGCGAGGGCTACCCCAGCCGGATTGTTGATTTGGCCTAGTGGAACGTTGAACCCGAAGAAATTGGGATCGTCCAGGGCCGTTTCCAGCTCTTGGGGGGTCGCAGTGCCGTCTGCGTTAAGGTCAAAAAGCTCTGTATTGATTTCCCAGCGATTGGTCGTGCTGTTAAAGCGGCGCAAGTCCACTTCAGCACGCCAAAGGACATACAGGTTATCAGCCGATCCTTCACGTCGAGTCAGCACTCCGTCGTAAGGGTTGTTGTATCGCGCCGGGAGCGGATTAGCGAAATCACCGACGATCGGGTTCTTTAGGCCGATGAAATATCTAGTGAGCCGAAACCCTTCGCTCACCGGCAAATTCACGTCTCCTTTGGGCGTGCGAAGCGTTGGGTCAACCAATCCGGTGTCCGGGTCAACCAAACCACCGCCCGGCGTCGTGGCTGGCAGCGGATCGCCTTGTGCGGGAGAGATGATGTCGAGCCGTGCGTTCTCGAGCCGAACTCGCACGAACTGGTTCGAGTTGGCGGCCGATTGCGGGATGTCGATGATGACGGCACCGGCTTCCCCGGAGTTATCTCGCACGAACGCGGCATTAGCCACTTCCTTGATCACCTGCTCCATGAGCACGCGAGCGCGGTTCTGCGCGTCGGCAAACCCCTGCGCCGCCCGGGTGATGTTGAAGCTCTGAACGAGAGGAATCACGATGATCCCGAGCAGGACCACCGTCAGGGCCATCACGGTCAGCAATTCGACCAATGTAAACCCAATCGTTCGGCGCAAGTTTCGTCCCATCATTCCTCAATATCCTTCATCAAAAACGTTTCGGTGGTGATACGGCGCATCTGACCCAGCCAGTTGTTCATTCGCGTCAAATTCTCGGGCGAACTGGCGGTGAGGCTAAAGCTCGACGGATTCCAAAGCACGCGTACGCCAACACTGGCCCCGCGAACGTTACGCACCGCGTAACCGAAGTTGTAATCGAACTGCACCGCATTCGGATCCTTATCTCTGATATCCAAATAGCCGTAGCGGTTCCAGTCCGTGGGACCAGGGGCATTGATAATAAATTCTTGCTCGGTGAGCTTCCTTCGCGTGCCGCCGCCATCGGTGTACCAAATTTCGCTGACCACGACCTTTTTGCCGAGGTCACTGAGCGGGAAATAGACTCGGGTTGGCAGCGATGCCGGTGCCGCGATGTCTGTGCCGCCAATGTAGCACTGCCCCGCACCCAGCGACGAACTGAAGGTAGCTCGGTAGCGAGTAAACGCCTTGACGGGCTGAACCGCATATTCTCCGTTCGCCTGATAAATCGCCCGAAACGCCCGGTTGCGGACGTCCGCTACGCTGGAAATCACGCTCGAACCGGCATAAACCAGGTTCGAAGTTAACCCGTTGGTCAAATTGTTGTCGACGTCTACAAACGTCAGGACGCCCGAACTCATGTCCACTCGATAGCTGTCCGGCATGAGGATGGCACCCGTTTCGCGGTCCATGACCACGAAGTCGCGCTCCACGGGAGCCCCGGGGCCCGTTGCAACGGTGAAACCAAGTCCCGTGTAGTTGTTACCATCGGCCCCTCGGTTCCCCGTTACCTTCAGGGACTCCAAGAGAAGCTTCTGCTGGTATGGCGCGCTGCGAGGCACTCGGAAATCGTCGCGGATATTACGCCAGTCAAGAACGTTGTAGTCCACGCGCGCGCGCAGTGGCAATCGCCCACGAGTTCGTCGCTCCGTGTACTGAGCGCCCTGAGGGTGGAACAGGAACACGCCAAGCTGGTCATTCAGGCGCTGGTACTGATACACCGCGTCATCCAAGACCCCGGTGTTGGCTCCAATCTGAGCCTCGGTCAAAAAGGTGGTGACTTCTTCAAAGAGTCGCGCGACCTGGACCGTGTCCGGCTCCACTCGCGTCACAGCAGGTCCAGCCCCCGCAAATACCACGCGAAGGTCTTGATTCAAGTTGAAGCGCGGCGTATTCTGCAGCGCAGCCGGAAGTCGGATGACTCGCACCAGATCCTGCCTCGAACCATCGGAAAACTGAACTCGGGCACTTACCCGATAGCTTCGAGTCAACGCACCAGCGGCAAGGTCGGGACGATAGGGCCCCTGGGGGACCGTCATGTACTCGCCGTCGTCTTCCACGAAGCACACATAGTCTTCGCGCAAGGGGAAATCGGAGCTCAGGTCGGCGTCGGTAATTCGGCGCACGAGGTCGTTTCCGTAAACCACGAATGGCACGAACTGAGTCGGGTCAGCAGGACTTGCGTTTAAGAAGTTCAGAAACAGTGGACCAAACTGTACGGCCAGCACGCCGCCGTAGCGGGCACCCGCAGGACCGTCCACAAATCGAGGCGCTGGAATTCGGCGGCCTTCACCGACAATCTGCCGCATGGTGTTCGCACCACTAAAGAGCCACCAGGAACCGAGGCCACCATCAGCGTCCGAAAGCAGGCCCGTTTGATCCAAAGCCGTTACTTGCGGCGGCGGATTAAGGTCATTGGGGGTGCGCTGAAGATCAAACTCCACCTCACGTACCGTCGGAGTCGCCATCGGATACGTCACGGATAGGATAGCGTCCGGCATTTGCGCCGCGTCTTCCTTAAGTCGCTCCATCTCAGCGCGAGCCAAGGCGTTGGCGACCGTGTTGGATCGGTTCTGGCGCAAGATTGCCAAACCTCCGGGAAACACTTG
>JAYUVF010000046.1:0-44705 GCA_043754215.1 Chthonomonas sp.
CCCGAAAGCGAAGTCGTCTCCTTCACCAACAACTATGGGCCAATAATGGGCGGGCCGGGGAACTTCCTAATTCCTGTTCGACTTTTGCGGCTAGAGTCATACCTGTTTGATGAGTTCGCGACTGGCGTGCAATTCCTGCGCGAGAACGCAAAATCTGAGGGCTTTAACCACAGGCTACGGAACGCTATGGAGAATCAATGGCGTGAGTACGACAGCATCCAGCCCGACTTTTCGCCGGCGATATTGGAACACTGGCCAATGGTCCGCGGAGTCACCTCACGCTGGGAGTCCCCCACGCCGATTCAGTTCACGCCAAGTTCGTGGAGAAGGGCGCTGGAGGCTTACTTGCAATCAACGCTGTCCTGCTTGTTTAAGCCGTCGTACCTCTTGGAACGCAGTGGGGTCCGCGTTACATCGAATCACCTACTTGGTTCCATTTATGGGCTTCATTTAGATTTGATCTTCAACCCTCTGGCGGTACCAATTTGTCCAATGTGCGCAGCAGAGATGATCCGACCAGATGGTTTGCCGAAACGAACCCATGCCAAGACGTGCGGAGACCCGAAGTGCAAGCAAGCTGAATATCGGGAAAGGAAGAAAACTAGTTCGGTGTAGGATCACCCTGCAACTCTCGATCGCTCAGCCATGACGCATGTAGTTTCGTGCTGATGAGCGATCTGGCATGTACCGAGAGCAAACGGGGCAAGACGGTTGATTCTGCAGAAGGAGTTTTGCTACGCCATTTCCCGTCCGACTCGCAATCAGAGCGAGCTTGTTCAGGGCCGCCTGTGGAATCCATGAACTCTGCCGCCGCATCACGGGATTCAGACCAGCTTGCCACAGCTTCCAAACGCGCCTTCCCAGCCAGTCAATGTCGAGATTAGCCTCGTCTCTTGCGACGAGGCTGCCGTAGCCGCACCGACACAACTAGAAACGTCTAAACTGTCAAATCGACTGTCAACTGCTCAAGTTAAAAATAAAACCCCACCGATTACGATGGGGTTTTGAACTTAAAATGATGGCTGCCGCAACAGGACTCGAACCTGTGACCCGCTGATTAACAGTCAGCTGCTCTACCAACTGAGCTATGCGGCAACTTGGACTTGGGTTATACCTATGGATCATCGGTTCGCGCAACCCGGGTCAGGAGGGTGTGGGCTCACTCCCTCCATATTTGCTGTTTTCCATGGCGAAATGGACCGGTACCCTTGCAATTTTCTTCATCCAGCGTTAACAATAGGGGGGAATAATATCAGTTCCGAGTCATGGTCTGGAGACCTTGTCTCAGGTTCAGTGTTGCGATCCAGACGTCATCCAAAGGGCCCCCAATGAAGCGTGCATTTACTCTTATCGAACTTCTCGTCGTGATTGCGATTATTGCAATCCTTGCCGCCATCCTATTCCCGGTCTTCGCCCAAGCGCGTGTTGCGGCTAAGAAGACCGTGTCGATCTCGAACTGCAAACAGCAGACGATCGGTCTGATGCTTTACACGTCCGACTCCGACGACATGTGGCCTCGCAACGACGCCTGCCAGCTCGGTAGCTCACTAAACTCAAAATTCAAGGCCGCCAGCTTTAATACCGGCCCGACTTCAGGTTGCTTTGATCCGTACTACAACCGCGTTAACAATTTTAGCTGGCAGAAGTGGATCTTGCCATACATCAAAAATGTAGAGATATTCCAGACTCCGCTTCGCCAAAAGGACCAAGCAGCTTGGGATAACGACGGGCAGCTCTTCAACCAGTTCCTGCTCAATAACGGCCTCACCGGATCAATCTTTGTCTCCAACTTCACCACGGGCGCCATCGGCTCCCGAGGCAGACGCAATAGTTGGCTCGGGGGGAGCACAACTTCCGTGCCACGAGCGGCAGACGCCATGATCATCATGGAAGCGTCGTACAACATCGGTGTCATTCCCATCGCCACCGACGACACCCAGTGGAACCAAACTACCCAAGACATCGTTGGCTACCCAATCGCCTTTCGAGAATACTGGAAGAACAAGTTCAACCTTACGCCACGCGGCGTCACTGACTGCCTAGCCAACACGGTTTCCAACGAAGTGGACACCAAAAAGGCCGTCTCAGGTGGCATCACGGTCGGCTTCGTCGATGGACACGCCAAATTCATGCGAGCCGGCGAATTCCTTGCCAAATCACCATCGAAGTCTGAAATGGTCCCCGGGTCAAACCCGAACGCTGCGGCTAGCGGCTACACCTTTCAAAGCGACTGCCACGGGATGCCAAACGGTGGCGGAACTGCCGGCAATCTCGGCATGCTGCCCCCCAACACTTCTATCGACTATCCAATGTGGGGCCTCGGCAACTAATGGGTAAGTTCGCACTGCTGGGTGTCGTGATGCTTGTGATGTTGTCCGGTTGCCAGACGACCGAGATCGGTAAAAACGAGACCAACAAGGCGTTTCCAACCCAAAGCCAAGCCGACCGGGAGGCAATCTTGGCAAAGGAAGGCAAGCTGGAAGAGTATCGGGCGGCCCAAGAGCGGGATCGTCTTTACCAGCAGCAGGGTCAACAGGGCGAGCAAGGAAGCGGACAAGGTACCGGCCAGACTGCTCCAGCCCCATCTAGCGACCGATAAAAATCGCCGTTGAAACAAAGTAGGCACCGCGAAACCGCGGTGCCTACTTGCGTTTGCCCTCGCCTCGCGCTTCGATTGTGCGAGTATAGTTCCTTATGCTTCGACGGCGAGGTGATCTGATGGACTACAACTTACATCTTGACTTTTTACGAGTGACCGAATCGGCTGCCCTGGCTTGCGCTAAGTGGGTGGGCAAAGGTGACCGATCTTCCGCGGACCAAGCGGCCTGCGAGGGTATGCGCAACCGGTTGGGCGAGATGGATATTGACGGCACCATCGTAATCGGTGAGGGCGAGCGCGACGAAGCACCGATGCTCTACATCGGGGAAAAGGTCGGTACGGGAACAGGGCCAACCGTGCAAATTGCAGTTGACCCGCTAGAAGGCACAAACCTTTGCGCCGACGGAACACCAAATGCCATCGCCGTGCTAGCGGCGGCAGTTGAAGGGCGAGGATTTCTCATGCACGCTCCCGACTGCTACATGGACAAGCTCGTAGTGGGTGCAGAGTGTAAGGGTGTCGTGGATATCACCCTCCCGGTAAGGGTCAATGTGCGGCTAATGGCCAAAGCACTTGGCAAAGATTTGGACGAAATCACGATCGGAGTGCTAGAGCGACCTCGCCATGAGGAACTGATCCGGGATATCCGTGAAGTGGGCGCACGCGTTCATCTTATTGGTGACGGCGACCTTTCGATCGCCATCGCCGCCCTCAACCCGGATTCTGGCGTTGATGCGCTGATGGGCATTGGCGGGGCGCCAGAAGGAGTCATCACGGCGGCAGCAGTTCAATGCGTCGGTGGTGAGATGCAAGCTCGCCTCAAGTTCTCAACCGACGAACAACGCGCCCGCGCCGAAAAAATGGTCTCTGGAGACATCGACCGAGTTTTTGCGGCGACAGACCTGGCAAGCGGAGACGTGATGTTTGCCGCAACTGGCGTTACAAGTGGAGACTTGCTGCGGGGCGTTCGCTACCGAAGAGGAATGGCCTACACCGAGTCCATCGTGATGACCAGCGACACCGGAACAATTCGCCGCATCGAAACCCAACACAAAACCTCGTCCATCGACTAATTTGCAGTTTTTCATAAATTGTCGTAAGATGGGAGGGCAGGTTGCAATCATGATGTCTTATCGTAAAGCGTTTACATTAATTGAGTTGCTGGTCGTGATCGCGATCATCGCCATCTTGGCGGCGATCCTCTTCCCCACTTTCGCCCAGGCTAGAAAAGCCGCGAAGGTGACCGCGAGCATCAGTAACCTGAAGCAAAACGGAACAGCGTTGATGCTGTACGCCTCGGACCACGACGACCGCCAGGTTTTGGTGGCGGCGACAGGGCGTCAGGGTGCGTTCTGGACATACTCCGGTGTTCCCTATGAACCCTGGTCCTGGCTCATTCGAAGCTATCACAAGACCGGGATGATGCTTCAGGATCCTACGACTCAGGCGGAAACAAATGCAACCTGTTCGGCAGACCTGGTCAACCGCCCAGACCTCCTAGATGCAACTCGGTATGTTTGCACCCAGTACGCTTATGCGTACACTGTGCATAGCCCTTCGATGGCCGCATCCCCGTATTTCATCGCAAAGCCGCTCACCCAAACCGAAATTGACAAGCCGGCCAACACCGTGCTGGTCATCACAAAGCGGGCAAGACTCGGCAAACTGGACTACATTCAGCCCACGGGCGGATTGTGGATGGCGAATCTGGCGCAGCCCCCGTTTTGCAGCGCGGGCAGTTTGACCACCAATCCCGCGCCCAACGAGAGTTACTGTTTCGCCCTTCACCGATGGGGCTTGAACGGCACTTGGGCGTCCAACGTCGCGCCGGCCACTTACGAGAGGGCCGACAAACTGGCGGCACATCGCTCAGGGCGAACGGCAAGGCCATCGTGTTGATGGCGGACGGTTCCGTAAAGGCGTACCACCCAAGCTTCTTGGCTAAGGGAACGACTTGGACCACGAACTCAACCGTAAGTCAAGTCACGCTGAACAACCGCGAAGAATACATGTGGGACGCACTCTAGTCGCGCCAGACCCACTCGCCCTTCTCGACTGAATCGTCGGGGCCGAAAAATCCGGCCCCGACGATTCCTTTTGAGCCATCGCTGAGCATGCTCAGATCGGCGGCGAATACGTCGGGATAGCCGACTCCTGGACTGAACAGCGGGAATCGCTCGGTCAGACGACGCCCCTTCGCGTCCGATCCCCCGATGCGCACCGCCATGTACGCACCTGACTGGATGACCGCGAAGTGCGCGGTGCTAGGGCTGTTCAACTGCGCGTGTGCGAGCTTCGGTTTGATCCCCAACTGCTCGGGCGCACCGCCGTAATACAGCACGTTCGTTTCGTCAAGGCTTTCGGCGTCCGTTTCTGATGCAAGGACAATGGGAGGGGTGGCGTTTGCCCGGTACCAAAGTTGCTCAGAGTCGTATCGCGCCTTGCGCCAAGCCCAGGCGCGCCCCTCGTTTGATCCTCGCCCTGGCAGGACCATAGTCAAATGATTGGTGTAAACCGCGTTAAATCCGGTCCGCTGGGTGGGCCGCTCTTCACCCACCGTCCACGTGTCGTTCACCCACTTATAGACAGTGTACGAATACGGGTCGCCTTTCTTGCTGACCAGTTTGCTGTTGAGATAAACATCGTGGTCTCGGGTGAGCATCAATGACGCGACGTTTTCAGTGGTCAGGTGCCACGCGCCGTCCCGAAGTTCACCTTCCACGCGGGTCACTTCGAATGGCTTGAGTGAAGCAATCACCCGCCCCGCCGGGAAGCTTGACTCGATGTTCAAGTCAAGAGTTCTTAAACTGGCGATTCGCTCGCTCCTTGTTGATTTCGCGGTGCGGAAAATCTCGAACGTCGCCTTCCAGTCCACGCTGTCAGCACCTGGGTCGGGATTGTTATCGAACCAATGTCCTGCCCCCGGCTCTTCGTGATAGTCCACCTTGGCAATGCCCTTTAACTCGTCTCGCATTCGGCGGGCTTCGTTAACCGAGACCGTCTCGTCAGCGGCACCGTGATGGATGAATACCGACTGGTAATCAGCGAAATTCTGTTTAAGTCGAAGGGTGTCGCTCGCGGCGTTAGTCCGAGCTAGTAAAGCTTGCATGGGGTCATTTCGATCGTAGTTGGCCCCACCACCATAAGTATCGAACGATATCCAGCCTGCGCAAGGGGAAATCGCCGCGAACATCGAAGGGTGGTGAGCCCCCAAGTGCCAGGTGCCGTGCCCTCCCATGGAGTGCCCCGTGAGCATAACGCGGCGAGGGTCGTATTGCCCAAGCTCCATCGCATGGGCGAAGGCCTCGAGGGCATCGAGGCGGCCTACGTGCTCCCAGTTGAACCCAAATGGGCGTCGGTTGGTCGGGCAAACGATGTCGCAGAAGTCCTTTTGACCGTACGCCCTGGCCTGTCCAATCGCTTCAACGCTCGCCCCGTGGAGCGAAAGGACCATCACCCGAGGGTCGGGCTTGCTGGACGGATTGACCGCGTAGTACTGGACGCTCGAGTCATGCCGAGACATGAATGTACGTCGATAGGGCTCGCCGGTCTTTCTCGTCTCCAGGTTGAACTCGCGCTTTGACCACAGTTTCTTCCCCTCACCCACCGCGGCGGTGAATTTCTGCCTGTTGAAAATTTGGACCGGGACCTTGGAAACGCCCAGCGGGGGAATCCAAACCTCGGCGGCCCGTTGAGGATTTTCGGGGTTGAAGACTTTGACCGTTCGCGCCTTGGCACTGTTGTTCAGCACGACAACCGACGCCCATTCCCCCTGAGCCTCGTTCGTTTCAGTGTTGAAGTCGGGCAGGGTGGCATCGTTGGGGTCCACTTCAACCTCGGCACCCGGCTTGCGCCAGTTTAGGGTGGCTTCCCCGCGGAAACCGTAGAGCAGGACGTCGTTTCTGCCCTTTTTGAGCGACACGGGGATAAAGTAAGTGCCGTAGCCATACACATCACCCACCCTTGGCTCACCGTTGACGTAAGCCATCGAAACACCGGATGCGTTGAGTTGCAGGATTTGGTTGCGCGGACTTACGATTTGAGCCCACACGTATCCAGCGGGGGCAAATTTCCAGCCGTTGGCGGTTCGCTTCTCCCAGGGTGCCGTGGGTTTCAGCGTTCCTTCGATCAGTTCCCTCTCCACGGGGTCAACCCGAATCAAGGAGCGACTTCGGCCCGGAATGTTTCGAGCATAAACGGCTTCGAGGGTGAGACCAGCGTCGGGCTGGAGTACGGCAATAAGGGCGGCAACTATCATGTCGGAAGAAGGGCCAGTTCTAGCACCTGACGAACATCTTGCACCGGATGGACGTTCAGTTGCTCGCGGACGCCCGGCGGCAGATCATCAAGGTCGGCCACATTCTCCGCCGGCAAGATGATCTCCAAAATCCCCGCCCGATGCGCGGCCAAGACCTTCTCCCGAATTCCGCCCACTGGTAAAACTTTGCCCCTCAGCGTGATTTCTCCCGTCATCGCGAGGTCTCGTCGCACAGCGCGCCCTGTGAGGGCACTCACGAGCGCCGTGACCATCGTCACGCCTGCACTTGGTCCGTCTTTGGGCACTGCGCCTTCTGGCACGTGGACGTGGACATCGTGGTGGAACGGGGCCTGATCGCCAAATTCTTTTTGATGCTCGCGAGCGTAGGTGACGGCAGCCATAGCCGACTCCTTCATCACATTCCCCAGCGACCCGGTGAGTTGCACCAAGGGTTCGGTTCCCAGTGACGGCATCAAGCTGGCTTCGATCGTGATAATGTCGCCGCCGACCTCTGTGTAAACAAGCCCTGTCGCCGCACCCACTTGATCGGAGGTCCCGCGCTCGCCGTAGCGGTACTTTGCCCGGCCGAGAACCTCAACCAAGACCTCGTCCGTTACCTTTAGGCTCTTAGTCTTCCCTTCCGCGATTTGCCGAGCGGCCTTGCGGCAAACCGTCGCTATCTCGCGCTCCAAGTTTCGAACGCCGCTCTCGCGGGTGTATTCGCGGATAAGCTTTTGCAGGGCCGAGTCCAGGATTGAGAGTTGACGCGTCTCGAGTCCGTGCTCCTTGATCATCTTAGGGATCAAAAAGGTCTTGGCGATCTCCAGTTTCTCAATCTCGGTGTAGCTGCGGAAATTGATGATCTCCATCCGATCGCGAAGCGGAGCAGGGATGTTCTCGATCACGTTCGCGGTCATGATGAACATAACTGAACTGAGATCGAACGGCGACTCGATGTAGTGATCGCTGAAGTGGTCGTTTTGCTCCGGATCAAGCGCTTCCAGAAGGGCCGACGTCGGGTCCCCCCGCAGGTCCATGCTCATCTTGTCGATCTCATCGAGCATGAAAACTGGATTGCGGGTGCCGCACTGCTTAATGCCTTGAATGATCCGCCCCGGCATGGAACCCACATAGGTCCGGCGATGGCCCCGAATTTCGGCTTCGTCGCGAACTCCGCCAACGGAGAGCCGATAGAACTTCCGCCCCAGCGCCTCCGCGATAGAACGCCCAAGACTCGTCTTTCCCACTCCGGGAGGGCCAACGAAACAGAGAATAGGGCCGCGCAACGAGCCGGAAAGTTGGCGCACCGCCAAGAAATCAAGAATGCGATCCTTTACTTTGGAAAGCCCAAAGTGCCCCTGGTCCAGGATGTCCGCCGCTAACTTCACATCAAGCCGGTCCTGGCTCAAAGTGTCCCAGGGCAGACTGATGAGCCAGTCTATGTAGCTCCGTATAACCATCCCTTCTGGCGAGCTGGAAGGAGCGCGCTCTAGGCGCTTGATCTCCAAAATCGCCTTCTCCTGCGTCTCATCCGGCATGCCGGAGGTCCGAACCTTTAGCGCAAGCTCCTCGTTTTCTGGGCTGAAAGAAGTCTCGTCGCCGCTTAGCTCACTCTGAATGACCTTGAGCTGCTCGCGCAAGAAATACTCACGCTGAGTGTTACCCAGCTCCTGCTCGACCCGTTGTCGCAAGTCCGTTTGGAGTTCCAGTACCTGCCGCTCAGAGGTGAGCATGTGCACGAGCTTCTCCATTCGAAGAGCGCAGTCGGTTTCCTCCAGTAACTCTTGCTTGACCGACGCTCGAAGATTCAGATGGTCAGTCAAGAGGTCGGCGAGGTGCCCGGTGTCGTCAATGCTGGGCAAGATTTCCAGCACTTCGATCGGCACTTGCTTGCCCAACGAGGCCACAAGCTGGAACTCCTCCAAAGCCTCCCTTCGAAGTGCTTCGCTTGAGGCACCGCCGGCTTCCTTCTCTAGCAAAATCTCATATTCTGAAGTAAAGAAACCGCGTCTAAAGTTAAACTTTTCTACCCTTGCCCGGCTCAGCCCCCGGAGCACCACGCGCATCGTTCCATCGGGCATGGGCATGATCTGCACGACCTCGCTAAGAGTTCCGACGCGAAACAGGTCTTCGGCTCGCGGTTCGTCAATGGCTAAGTCTCGCTGTCCCACCACCAACACCAGTCGGTCTCGCCGAATCGCGCTTTGCAACGCGCGCAGCGAGAGTTCGCGACCAACCAACAACGTGCTGACCAACTGAGGGAAATGAACGTTATCTCGCACCGGCAAAAGCGGCACGACGAGGGGCGTCCCCTCGCTTCGGGTTGGCTTGCGCCGCGTTGATGCCAGTTTCACGGCTCCACCATCCCCTTTCAATTTCGACATAAGGTCCTAAATCCTGCTTGCAACTCAATCTTTTCGGCCGAACAGCTTCAGCGTTTCGTGGAACGTCTCATCGTTCTTGAAAACCTGCTCATAGATCGCGTCCACCATCCCAAAAATTTCGAGCAAGCCCAATAATCTTCGGCGCAACAGCTCGGCATCTTCAAGCCCCGTCTCCTTTGGGACGTTTTCCAGGCACTCGGAGATCACTTTATTGGTAGGGTCTAGCTCGCGGCGCTTGCGCTCACGCACCACCCGGGCCACCATCTGCCAGGGTTCAGACTCCGTGATGTAGATGTCCTTGCGGTCACCAGGTCGTCGGAACCGGCGAATAATGCCCCACTCAATGAGGTCGCGCAGGTTCATGCTCGCGTTGCCACGACTGATGTGGAGCCGCTCGATGATCTCATCCATGCTCCACGGCTTCCCAGTGATGAACAGCAAGGCGTGAATCTGGGCCATCGTCCGGTTGATTCCCCAGCTGGAGCTCATGCGCCCCCATTCCATGATGAACTGCTCTTGCACGTCATAAATTGCCCGCTCTTCTGACGACAATTCGGCGTACGCTTTCACGGTCTAAGGATACCGAGCGCGTCCACATTTTTCAGCGCAAACCCCGCGAATTCACCGGGAGTTTTGAGACGTAACCGCCGAGAATACATGTGTGGCCACCGGAGCAAACGACTCGTTCAGAAAGCTCACTCGTACTCGAGTGCGGCTAAACCGTGTTCGGGACGGGAAAATCATGACCGGGCGACTGGTCAAAATGTCCACTCAGCGGGCCGAGATCGACATCTTTGGCGTGGAGACGTGCTTACCTGGCGAAATATTTATGGTCGAGGTTAACGGCCCAATCGTGAAGCTCGTGTTCCCGGGGCGCCTCGATAGTCGTTCAGGGCTGCACTCCATCCTCTCCGTGGGCCAAGGACTCCAGTACCTGCCCGTTTCTGAACCCGCCCGCATCTCGGTGGATGGATTCTCGCTAAGCGCGACTTGGGGCGAAGAAACCCGGAAGGGCAAGCTACTCGACATCTCGCGCGACGGCGTTTGCATGTTAGTGCACGAGCCGGTTCCTGCCGGCACTATCATTGACCTGGATATCAAAGGAAAATTTGAGACTTACGAGGTCAGGGGCACGGTCCGCTACTGCGTGGAAATGAATGACGGGGTGCGTCACTGCCGTTTGGGAGTGCAGTTGATCCACGACGACCGACTATCGACCGCACGCTGGATGACCCTCTTCAAGAAGGTCCTAGAAGCCGCTTAGCCTCGCAGCTTCTCGGCCATTTCCTTGTTCTTCTCAATGTAGCTCTTCCAATTTGGCGGCACATCGGAGTCCACGAAGATCGCCGTAACCGGGCATTCGGGCTCGCACAGGCCACAGTCAATGCACTCGTCGGGATGAATGTACACCATGTCGTCACCTTCATAAATGCAGTCCACCGGGCAGACGTTCATGCAAGACTTATCTTTAACCCCAATACAAGCTTCTGTGACGACGTATGGCATCTGAGAGAATTCCTATCGATCGCTGAACGATCCAGCCTATTCTACCGTTCCGAGCCCAAATGCATTCGCCGAGCTGTACAAGACAGTATGGATACATGTGCTACCATTGAACGTATACACCTGTGGGAGCACCCGAAACAGAAAATGCCAATTACACTAACACCACGTGCGGCTTGTGAGCTGAAAGATTTGATGATGGCCGAGAGCAAGAGCTCCGCAGCCCTTCGCGTTTGGGTTTCCGGAGGCGGATGCTCTGGACTCCAGTACGGCATGGCGCTTGACGATGCACCCGCCGAGCCGAGCGACACCGTGTTCGAGCAAGAGGGCATGAAGATTTTCGTTGACGAGCTAAGCCTCCAGTACATGGAAGGCTCTTCCGTGGACTACGTCGAAGACACCCTAGGCGGCGGATTCAAGATTGAGAATCCCAACGCGACTAGCTCCTGCGGTTGCGGCTCCTCATTCAAGACGGAAGATGGCGCAGCGGCCCCCGGCGGCGGTGGCGGATGCGGCAGTTGCAGCTCACGCGGCTAAACACTCAGATTGAAATGCAAAAGGCCGGACGAGCAATCGTCCGGCCTTTGACTTTGTAGCTGACTCTCAGCCCGCGAGAGAATCCATTCCCTGTTGAAAACGAGCGTGGATGTAGTTGACCAATGCGATTCGCTGTTCAATGCACCCGGGCGTGAATCTAAAACCAGTTGCGAAGAGATCGCTCTCTGGCAGTACGTAAGAATAGCGGACCTCGGCGTGGGTGGTGATGTTGCTCTCGGTGTCCTCCGCGATGGAGATCAGGCAAAGTTCACCAGCGGGAAACTGGGTTCGGCTACGCACCTGGATGCCGCCCAAACTCAGGTCCACGATGATCGCCGGATCAGCCGATTGCTGCCCTTCTTGATACACAAGGGCGTACTCAAAAATGTCCCATCGCTTGTACCGCCGACTCTCGCTTCCGTTTTGCTCAATCATGGATCGGTCCCGTGGGGGCTCCTAAAGTTAGGAGTTCCCATAGAGCATATCGGCAGGGTAACCCGGTTCCTTTAGTGATCTGGCTGCTCGCAACAAAAAAGTGCCCCGGCTTGAGCCGGGGCACTTTGTCATCACCGTTGACTTTACTTTCGTGAAGTGATGAGCACGTGGCCAGTCTTCTGATCAACATCCACGTTTACGTTGAGCGTGTCGCTTATGAAGCTGAGCGGAACCACGGTTCGACCGCGATCGAGGAACGCGGCGTATTCGAGGGTCGTTCGCTGACCGTTCAACATGGCCCGGGTGCTGCCAATGCGGATCGTCGCGGTGTTCGCGGCGCCCTTGGCATCCACGGTTTTCGTGGTGTTTGTCCACATCACCTTGCCACCAGCCGCCTCGTAAAGGTGGCGGAACGGGCTCAGCGCGATGCCGGACTGCACGCGGGGCTGAACGTCAAAGTTCAGCGGGCGAGCATTGTAGGAGAGCGTGAGCACTCCGTTCAGGTTCAGTCGCGTGCCTTGGGTAACGCGAACCGTGCTTGCCGCAGAGTTCACGGCCTTGATCGGCGCAACTTGCGCAGGCTTCGCAACCGCAGGAAGCACTCGAACCGGTTTTGCCACGGGGGCTACGACCGGCTTGGCGACTGGTTTGACAACCGGCTTAGCAACTGGCGCAACCACGGGCTTGGCGACGGGCTTAGCAACCGGCTTAGCGACTGGCTTAACCACTCGCTTTCCGGTCGGAGTCAAGTTGCGTGCGCCATTGGTCACTGCCTTGGGAGCAGTAACGTTCATCGGCTTCGCCTGACTTGGCTTGGTGACCAACGCACTGTATGCGCCGGACATCGAAGTCAAGTTGATCGGAGGAGCGGCGACGACTGCCACGGTTGGAATCACGCGCTCGGTGCGACCACCCGGATTGTTGACGAAAACCCGTACCTTGCGGCTACGGATTGAAACATTCCGGTCGTCCACCGCGAGCACTTGAATTTCGTGCCAGCCGTTGGGGAGCATTTCGGTGTCAATCACGTAGGTGTAGGGTGCCACATTGCTCATGGAACGCATGTCGCCATTCACGATAAACGAAACCATCTTAGGTCGGATCTGGTTCTTAACTCCGACCCGAATCTCGACTAAGCCCTGAACCGTTTCACCGGCCTTGGGGGTCAAGATAATCACGGGCGAATCCACCGGCGCTTCGACGTCTACTGAGCTCGATTGCTTATCCAGCAACTTGCCGTCGGCATCAAAAATCAGTGCCTCCACGCGGTTCGCGCCTTCGTTGAGCATGCTGGCATCAATACGGAATGTGGTCGTATTGGTAAGCGAGCCGTCTACGGCCCGAGTCCCCACACTCATTCCGTTGACGCGAAGTTCAACGAGTCTCGCCGAAGTTTGCTCGAACCGAACGTTAATGGACTGGCCATTCAACGCCCTTTCGATTGCAACATCGGGCACCTTAAACACCGCTTGCGCGGTGCCAAAGCCTACGATTGCGAGGGCTAGAGCCCCTAATTTCATCCAATGTCTCACCATCGGTCAACACATCTCCCGTCTCTGCAAGCAGAGACAACATCTCTTAAAGCATATCCCCTTTTGCGCTCTTTGCGCCACCCACGACCGCGGAGCGGGTAGGGTTTACACGAATTGAAGAACCGGGAGAACGACTTGAGCTTCCTCCAAGACGGTCCAGATGCCTCATTTGGTTGGCAGTTTTTGGGCGATTCACGTTCATCCGGGTTACGACTGGCCAGCCAGCGATGGCAAGGGATGGAATGGACGCATCCTATCTGGCATGGAGCCGGAGCCGGGGATACCTGCTTACTGTACGCGACCGGGGATTTGGTGCCCGAAGCAGACCGGCCCGACTTCGACCACTTAATTTCTGCCTGTCGGATGCCCGTCGCGATGCTCTTCGGCATCCCTAATCAACCCGCCTGGAGCATGCGCGAAGACGACCTCATCGCCCACAGCTTCGAGCAGTACCTATCTACTGGCGACCTCGAGTGGCCCGTCATCTTCCCCATGGCGCGCGCTCTCCTGCGTTCAATGGATGCCCTGCAAGAAGCCTATGGTTACAAGAAATTCGTCATCACCGGCGGCAGCAAGCGAGGATGGGCCGCCTGGCTCGCGGCGCTCACCGGCGATTCGCGCATCGTAGGGGTGGCCCCGATGGTGTTCGACAACCTCAATGTCCGCCCCCAAATGTTGGCGCAGTTGGAGCAATGGGGGATATTCAGTCCGAAGTTGGACGACTACACCCGCCGCCAACTGCAAATGATGTTGGAAGAGGAAGCGGGCGAACGCTTAGCCCGATTGGTTGACCCCTTCACATACTTGAAAAACCTACGATGCCCAGTGCTCTTCATCCACGGGACGAACGATGAGTTTTGGACGGCGGACGCCACTACCCGCTATTGGGACCACATCCCCGGACAAAAATCCCTACTCGCGATTCCAAACGCCGGTCACAACCTCGGAGATCGTGTCTCGGCCTACCGGACGCTAGGTGCGTTTGCGCGGCGTTGCGCCATCGGCGAGCCCATGCCCGAGATCTCGAACGAAGCCGAAATCTGGTGCGCCGCGAGTGACGACTTCCATTTCCACGACAAAGTCTGGAGCCCTTGCCCTCGTACACCACACACAGACAAAAATCTTGCCGTTCTCCGAAAAGCGACCTTCGAAGACGCCGAAGGTCAATTCGAGTTAACGACGCCCGTCACGATCGTTAGGGGCGCTGACCCGTCTCAGCAACAATAATGCTGCCGACCCCGCCGCGGACATTAAACTCCGCCGTCACGCGCATCCAGCGTGGATTGCAAGCTTCGCTCAATTCGTCCAGCAACTGGTTCGTCACCGCCTCATAAAAGATCCCTTTGTCGCGGAAACTGTTGTAGTAAAACTTCAGCGCCTTCAGTTCGATACAGGTCTCGTTCGGGACGTACTCGAGTTCGATCGTGGCAAAGTCGGGCTGTCCCGTCTTCGGGCAAACACTCGTGAATTCTGGAAAAAGATGGGTGATCGTGTAGTTCCGGTGGGGTGCCGGATTGGGGAAAGTCTCAAGCGCGATAGACATTGGCTGTTGTGCAAAAGGGTACCCCGCCGCCATCAGCTAAACTGTCCGGCATGATTGCAGTGGTGTTTCCCGGTCAAGGGTCTCAAAAGCCAGGTATGGGGCAGGCCCTCCACGACGCCTACCCGGTTGCCCGCCAAATCTTCGAACAGGTCCGTGAGGCAATCGGCACCGATGTCGCCGCCCTCTGCTTTTCTTCGACCGAAGACGAGTTGCGCGCCACCCAAAACGCTCAAATCGCCCTTTTCACGTGTGGCCTCGCCGCCTGGAAGGCTCTTGAGCTCGAAGCCACCGCGTATGCCGGTCATAGCGTCGGCGAGTATGCGGCCGTCGTGGCTTCGGGCGCACTGAGCGTCGCAGAAGGGGCGAAGCTAGTTTGGCGGCGGGGCGAACTTATGAAGCACGCTCCCGAGGGAACCATGGCCGCCGTGCTTGGCCTCGAAGCAGAGGTGCTCAGAGAAGTTTGCAAAGCCTCCGTTGGCGTGGTCGTTATCGCCAACGACAATTGCCCCGGCCAACTCGTGATCAGCGGTGAAATCGCCGCGGTTGCCGATGCCTCCGCCCGCGCCACCGAAGCCGGCGCCAAGCGAGTTCTGGCCCTCAACGTGAGCGGGGCGTTCCATAGCCCTCTGATGGCACCTGCCGCAGCACAAATGGGAGAGGCCCTCAACGCCGCAACCTGGGCAACCCAATCCACACCCGTCTTCGCCAACGTAACCGCCAGTCCCGTAAAGGATAGCGATCAATGGGCAGGACTCCTTGAGCAACAACTCGTGAGTAGCGTTCGATGGACCGAATCAGTCCAAGCGATGATCGAGAGCGGCATCACCACATTCGTCGAGTGCGGATCGGGTGAAGTGTTGACGGGACTGCTCAAGCGAATTGACAAATCGGTCGGCGGCGTTGCTGTCACGGACGTGGAAAGCCTCGAATGCGCACAATCGGAGTTAAAGGGACTATGAAATTTCAAGATCAAGTGGTGGTAGTAACGGGCGCGAGCCGAGGAATCGGTCGCGCGATTGCGATGGGATTCGCCGCGGGCGGCGCGAAGGTGGCCTGTGTGGCGACAACCCTCCCCAACGCGCAAGCGACCGCCGACCTCATCGGTGAAGCCGCCAAAGCCTACGCCCTCGACGTCAGTGACTCCGCCTCAGTAGACGACGTATTCGGCCAAATCGAGAAGGATCTTGGCGTGCCAACCGTGCTCGTCAACAACGCCGGAATAACTCGCGATCAGCTCGTGATGCGCATGAAGGATGAAGATTTCGACCGAGTCATCGCCGTCAATCTGCGAGGGTCGTACCTATGCTCCAAGGCGGTTTGCCGAGGCATGATGAAGGCCCGATACGGCCGCATCATCAATATCTCCAGCATCGTCGGGCAAAGCGGAGCCGCGGGACAAGTCAACTATGCCGCCAGCAAGGCCGGCATGATCGGAATGACCCTGTCGATCGCCAAAGAATTCGGCTCCCGAAATATCACCTGCAATGCGGTAGCCCCTGGCTTCATCGAAACCGACATGACCGCCGAACTCTCACAGGAACTGCGCGATTCTGTGACTAGCAGGTCCCCGATCGCGAGGCTCGGTACGCCCGAGGATATTGCGAACGCCGTCCTCTTCCTCGCATCACCTGAATCGGGATACATCACTGGGCAGGTAATCACCGTTGACGGTGGATTGACCCTCTGAGATTTCCCCAATTTCAAGTGTCAATGTGGAAAACTCCCTCATAATCAGAAACACGAGGCACAATGTCCGGGAATTAAGCCTAATTTTCGGTTTGTTTTTGTTAAAGGGGTTAATGTGCCTAATCCGAAGGGTGGAAAACTTCGTTCAACCTCCGAACGATTTGCGACCTCAAATTGGTTGGTAAGATGGATCCATGACCACATATCAGCAGTCAATTGTCGCGATGAGCCGGGGGGCTGTGGAGAGCCTCATGAACTCCGCGAGGGCTACGCCAGAGGAGCGGCTCACCTGGAAACCCATGGACTCAGGGCGGAGTGTGCTGAACCAACTTGCAGAAGTCGTCCAGGTCGCCGGGTGGTTTACGCGAATTTTCGAGACCAAAAAGGCCGATTTCTTTGACCGCGAATTCATTGTCTCGGAGCGCCTGAAGCGCGACGAGTTAACGATGGCGGATATTGAAGCGCAAATCGGCCCTGCTCACGAAACGCTCTATGCCGCGATACTCTCTCTCAGCGAAGCCGATTTGGACATGAAAATCGCCCTACGCCCGGGTTGGGAGAGCACCCTTCGCGATGTCTGCTACTACCCGCTGAGAAACCTCTGGTACCACTTCGGCCAGACTAACTACGTCCAGACGCTCTACGGCGACACGGAAATGCACTAGTCTGCCCGCACTGTGGCTGGCTGACATTCAAGCAGCGGTCAAAAACCTCTTGATGAACTACCGAAAGTGGAGTTCTCGTCGTACAATGATTCACCCGGTCACGGGCGAGCGAATTTTCAGCATGCGTTTTTCTTTAGCTATCGTTTCCTTGGGGTTAATTTCTGCGGGGCACTCGGTCCCTTGGGCGGTGAACTCGGCAGAGTGTAGTCACGCCAGTTCCCTGCGCCGGGCCTTCCTTCACGGCATGAAGCCGAATCTGACCCCTCGCAAAGCTCTGGAGGGCGTCGCGGACACGGACGTTCTGAACAACGTTCTCAACCTTGAGATGGCCCCGCCGAGTAACGTCATTACCGCTTCCACCGTCATCACCGCGAAGAGCCTGCGTGAAGACCTGGGAGAATTCACGTTCCGACTCAGCGACAGTTTCACGCTCGGCACGGTCACGCTCGACGGTCGCCCTATAACCGTGACTCGGCTTGACCCCACCACTTGCCGAGCGGTCTTCGATGCCCCTTACGACACCGGGCAGCAATTCGTACTGAATGTGCCCTACAGTGGTCCCGCGAACAGTTCTTTCTTTGGATCCATCGTATTCGGTACCCGCACTTCTGGAGCCCCCTATTGTTTCACCCTCAGTGAGCCTTGGTACGCCTACACATGGTGGGCCAACAAGGACGACAACACCGACAAGGCGACCTTCGACATCAACGTGACGGTTCCAAACACCCTGACCGCAGTTTCGAACGGAGTGCTCTTGGGCACCGATGCCTTGAGCGGCAATCGCAGCCGATTCCGCTGGCGCAGCAACTACGCCATGTCGCCGTATTTGGCGGCGATCGGCGTCACGAATTACAACACCTGGAGCAGGACCTACCCGCACTCCGGGGGCACGATGCCCGTTCAATTTTGGATTTGGCCCGAAAGCGATAACGCCACAAATCGTGCGGCGTGGGAGCTGTGCCTTCCGATGATGGAGGTGTTTAAACCGATATATGGCGAGTACCCGTTCGTGGACGAGAAGTACGGGATGTACCAATTCACGTTCGGCGGTGGAATGGAACACCAAACAAACTCCGGCATGGGCGGATTTTGGGAAGGAGTCAACGCCCACGAGTTGGCCCACCAGTGGTGGGGAGACATGGTGACCTGCGCCAAGTGGGAAGATATCTGGCTAAACGAGGGATTTGCGAGCTACTCGGAAGCCCTATGGTCCGAGCGGAAAGTCGGCGGATCCTTTGCCGCCTATAAGCAAACCATGGCCGACAAACGACCGACGCAAACGAGCGGCACGGTTTACTGCTACGACATCTCTGATCCGAATCGAATCTTCAGCAGCAACTACTCTTATCGTAAGAGCGCCTGGGCACTGCATATGCTTCGGCGAATCGTGGGAGACACAACGTTCTTCAACATCCTCGCGGACTACCGTGAAGCTCACGAGTACAAAACCGCCACGACCGAAGATTTCATCGCCTCTTGCGAGCGGGTCTACGGCAAAGACCTGAACTGGTTTTTCGATAAGGCCGTCTATGGCGGCGGGGTCCCTAATTATCAATGGGCGTGGCAAAACACCACCTCGAACGGGAAAAACTACCTGCTTCTCTACGTTCGGCAGTACCAGAGCGCCACGTTCGGCACCTTCACGATGCCGATTGACATCCGCCCGACCGTGGGAGGGGTGAAACAGGATCGAAAGGTTTGGAATGATGCGCTGGTAGAAAATTACGTAATCCCGCTCACCGGATCGGCGAGCGCGGTCACCTTCGACGAAGATGTCTGGATTTTGAAGAGCAATACGGCGACGACCACGTTCGTGTCGGGTGGCCCAACCATCGTCGAGGCAAGCCCCGCGCCCGGCCAGGTTGCCGCCACTCCCGTGACGCAAGTGAAAATCACCTTCCACAACAACGTGGTTGCCGCCGCGTCAGACTTCAAAGTGCGCGCCGAAAACACGTCACGTACTGGACTCGCGTTTAATTACTCCTACAGTTCCGGGACCAACACCGCCACATTGACCTTCTCACGCGCCTTGCCCGCGGGTGGCTATGTGGTGAGCGTGAAGGACTCCATCCGTGCCGTCAACAACAACGCCCAACTCGACGGAGAAATCTCCGGACGCACCTTGCCCTCCGGTAACGGACAGGCAGCCGGGTCAGGCGAGTATCGGTTCAGCGTGCGTGGGCGGTAGAGACCTGGCTCTGCTGCACTAAATCTTCCGCCGCAGATGCCCACACCGGAAACTCGAACGTAAAGCCAGACGAGAGGAGGCGGCTGGGCACCACCCGTCGACTCTTGAGCACCAGCTCGGTCTCGGTCTGCATCACCCGCGTCCCGATTTCAAGCATCCATGCGGTGGCTGGAAGACCAATTTTGACGCCCAGCGCTTGGCGCAGCGCCCGCGCAAACTCGGCTTGTGGCAGCGGATTAGGCGACGACACAATAATTGGCCCAACCAAGGAATCGTGAGCGATGATCCAGTCCATAGCCCGGCAAAAATCCGCCTCGTGAATCCAAGACATAAACTGCCGCCCGTCCCCGAGTCGGCCCATCAGCCCCAGGCGGGCCAGCTTGGACAGGACATCAAATACGCTGCCGCGAATCGGTGCCATCACCATCGCCGACCGTATGGCGACTTTGCGAGTCTGTGGTGTCTCAGCTTCATTCAGCGCCCGCTCCCACTCCCTCGCTATTTCCACGCTCTTCAGCCACTTTGCGGGCATCGGGTCACTGGCCTGTCCCAAAATGCCCGTCTCATCATCGTTCGGAGCATCGAACCGGTGAGAATAAATCGTCGCGGTTGAAGACTGAATCCACAGTTTGGGAGGGGCTGCGCACCGGCGAATAGCCTCCCCCACAACCCTAGTCGAATCCACTCGACTCGACATCATTTCGGCGAGGTTCGCCGCGTTGTAACGACAGTCCACGGAACGACCCGCCAAATTGATGACGACATCCGCCCCCTCGAAGGCCCTCGCCCAGTCGCCCAACGTCTTCCCGTCCCAGCGCACCGCGCCCGAGCGAGAAATGACCACCACCTCGTGACCCCGTGATTCAAAGTGCCGCCGCAAACTCTGCCCCACATGCCCCGACCCGCCCGGTAAGACAATCTTCATTTACCGAGTATGCGCGGTTTGTTTGCTGGTCACAGGCTCCCACCTCAGAGCCAACCTTCAATGTGGCAGGCGCTAAGCCAGCAAACATCGCTTCTATTAAGCCAAAACAAAAACGTGACGATTTTGCTATCGAAATCCTCACAAATCGCCATTGTTCGTAGAAAGATGGACTTGCTGCGACAACATCGTCAGGTCTACGCGGCAGAGGGCAGAGTCATGAAAATTCAAAAGAGGTTGATAGGGTTAGGCATCGGAGTGACGGCACTTGTAGTGCCTGGACTACTTGTTGGGGTCCCCAGTAGCGTGAGTGCAAAGGCGCTTGCGCTCACTCAGATCATTTTTGTAAGCAACCGAGGGGGCATCATCAACGGCACTCCCAATGGCAACGACATTTACACCATGAACGCAGATGGTACGAACGTTCAAAGGCTCACCACGAACACGTCATCCGAGTACGAACCGCAGTGGAACCCGGCAGGTACTCGCATCGCTTTCACCACCAACCGTGATTCAACAACCGGCTGGGACGGGAACTGGGAAGTCTATTCTATGGATTCCGCTGGGGGGGGATGTGCAGAATCTGACGCAGAACGCCGCCTACGACTTTGGCGCAACATGGTCGAATGACGGGTTGAAAATTGCGTTCGCATCGGACCGGGACAATCCGGGTTCTGGAGTGTTTGATATCTACGTGATGAACCAGGATGGGTCCAATCCAACAAACCTCACGAACAGCCCAAATTGGAGTGAAGGACAACCCGCTTGGTCACCAGACGGGTCGAAAGTTGCCTTTCGTAGCACCAAGGACGGCAACGAAGAAATTTACGTCATGAACGTGAACGGCACGGGACTCACTCGATTGACCAACAACGCGGCAGTTGACATGTTGCCGAACTGGTCACCAGATGGATCGAAAATTGCGTTTACAAGCTATCGCACCGGTAACGGCGATATCTACTCGATGAGCGCCACTTTTGGTGCCAACCTGAAAAGGCTCACCAAAAATGCGGCCGCGGAATTCGAGCCTGCCTGGTCGCCAGACGGCACGAAACTTATCTACGCGAGGACGTACAGCGGCGATAACCACGAGGTATTCATCATGAATGCCGACGGTACGAGCCAAGTAAGGCTGACCAATAATCATCCGTTTCTTGAAGCTGACCCAACCTGGAAACCCTGACGCAGAGTCACGTGGTTTTTGGTCCAGATAGGGGGACTCTGTCCCCCTAATCTGGCGCGTCAAAAGAGCCCTCGCAGGCCCCAAAACTTGCTCCCATGCGTCATGAAATCGGCTTCACGACGCATTAAGTCCAGTTTAAGGCACATTAACCCGCTCTCAATGCGTCACAAGTTGCAGTCAAAGACCATTAACTTGCTCCCCAAGTGTCATGAGAGACGGTTAATGACCATTAAAGTGAAGTTAATGGTCATTAAAAGCAACTTGTTGCAGTTCCAAATGCCAACTTTGAACTTATGGGGCGGAATCGAACAGAAGAACGCCAAGCTGAGTCCACTCAGGCATAGTCCAGACTTAGGGGTCTTTGCCGGTAAACTTGTTTTGCCAGCAACAGGGGGCGCAGAAAGTGGCATCACCGAAACGTAAGAAAAGGCGATGAAGAAGGAACCTCGGGCTGGACTTGCGGAAGATGGGAACCAAGCCAGAATGACAACGCCTGTGCCCACTTTGACTGACCAAGCACTCCTCACTGAAAACGCCGAGCTACGCGCGCGGCTGGAAGAATCGGTGGAAATGCTCCGCGCCATCCGCGCGGGCGAGGTGAATCCGCATGTAGTCGAGGGGGACGACGCCTCTGACAGCTGCGGCGCGGAGCGGCGACAAGGAGAGGCGGCGCTGACCGCGGAGTTTTTCTCCCAGATCATTGAACAGGCGCCGAGCGGTGTGTACGTTGTGGATGCCCAGTTCCGCGTGGCACAGATGAACGCGCAAACGTTGCCCTACTTCGCAGCGGCACAGCCGCTGATCGGGCGCGATTTTACAGAAGTGCTGGAGATCGTGTGGGGACCGGAGATCGGGCATCAGATCGAGAGCATCTTCCGACACACGCTGACGACGGGAGAGCGCTACGTCTCGCCGCGCTTCTCCGAGTTGCGGCACGACATCGGCGTGGAGCAGGCCTTTGCTTGGGAGACGCAGCGAATCACCCTGCCAGACGGGCAGCACGGCGTCGTGTGCTATTTTCAGGAGGTGACCGCACGCGACCGCGCCGAAGCGGCGCTGCGCGCGAGTGAAGCGCGTTTCCGTGCTGCCGTAGGCGCGGTCAGCAGTCTCATCTGGACCAACAATGCACGCGGTGAGATGGAAGCTGAGCAGCCCGGCTGGGGTAGCTTCACCGGCCAATCACGGAAGGAATACCATGGGTACGGCTGGGCAAAAGCCGTGCATCCCGAAGATGCGCAGCCGACCCTCGATGCGTGGAATCAAGCCGTGGCGGATCGGCGGATATTCGAATTCGAGCACCGCGTGCGCCGCAGCGATGGCGAATGGCGGCTGTGTTCCGTTCGGGCGGTCCCGGTGCTAGACGAGGCGGGAGAGATTCGCGAGTGGGTGGGCGTTCACACCGATATCACAGAACGAAAGCAGGCTGAGGAGGCACTGCGCGAAAGCGAAGAGCAATTCAAGACAATGGCGAACACCGCGCCCGCCATGATTTGGGTGACCAATCCGGACGCAACGCTGAAATTCATCTCGCGCGGCTGGCATGAATACACCGGCCAGAGCGAAATCGAAGCCTTTGGCAAAGAGGGCTTCGGCTGGCTGGACGCCGTCCACCCGGAAGATGCCGAGCGTGCCGGGCAGGTTTTCCTAGATGCCAACGCGCGGCAGGAACCGTTTTCGCTTGATTACCGGATTCGCCGCGCCGATGGGGAATACTGCTGGGCCATTGATTCGGGCCGGCCGCGCTTCGATGACGCCGAACATTTCCTGGGCTACGTCGGCTCAGTCACTGACGTACACGAGCGCAATCAAGCCGAGGGGGCGTTGCGCGAAAGCGAGGCCCGCCTGGGCGGCATCCTGCGGCGATCACCAGCCGGCATCGTCCAGACCGACGCCACCGGCTGCATGACGCTAGTCAACCCGCGCTGGTCTGAAATGATGGGCTATCCGGAGGCGGAACTGCTCAGTCGAAATATCCTCGACATCACGCACCCTTCGTCCGTAGATGAGACCGCTGCGGCGTTCGGCCGCCTCGCCGCGGGCGGCCCGGACTTTCAAATCGAAAAGGCTTACCGCCGCAAGGACGGCTCGATACTTCGCGCGCAAAGCAACGTCGCCGCCATCAGATCGCCGGATGGCGAGTTCCTCGGTATTATTGCGGCGGTGCTCGACATCTCGGAGCGCATTCGCACTGAAGAGGAATTGCGCCGCCTCGCCGCCGAGCTGTCCGACGCCAACCGCCGTAAGAACGAGTTCCTGGCGACGTTGGCCCACGAACTCCGCAACCCACTGGCTCCGGTAAGGACGGCCGTCGCAATCCTGCGCATGAAAGGACCGGCCATCGCGGAACTGCAATGGGCGCGGGATGTCATAGACCGGCAGGTGGATACGATGTCCCGGCTGGTCGACGATCTCATGGATGTCAGCCGCATCGATCAGGGCAAAATCGAACTCCGGCGGGAGCAAGTGGAACTGAGGAAAGTCGTGCAGAGTGCCGTCGAGACGAGCTGCCCGCTCATCGAAGAAATGGGCCACGAACTGACGGTGACGCTGCCAACCGACCCCGTGATGGTGGACGTTGATTTGACTCGAATGGCGCAGGTGTTTATGAACATACTCACCAACGCTGCGAAGTACACGGAGCGGGGCGGGCGAATTGATCTTCGTGCAGAGGTGCAAGGCAGTGACGTTGCGGTGTCGGTGGTTGACACGGGTATTGGGATAGCCGCCCAAAAGTTGACTACCATCTTCGAGATGTTCTCGCAAGTAGAGGGTGCGTTGTCACGATCGCAGGGCGGGCTAGGCATAGGCCTGTCCTTAGCGAAGCAGCTGGTGGAGATGCACGGCGGAGGCGTCGAAGCCAAGAGCGCGGGCCCAGGAATGGGCAGCGAATTCTTAGTCCGCTTGCCTATCGTCGTTGACGCGCAGACATGCCGGGGCGAAGTGAGCGAGGACCACGGCGACAGCGACCAGCCGACCTCCGGCCTCCGCATTCTGATGGTGGACGACAATCTAGACATCGCCAGGGTCATGACGGTGATTCTCGAAATGTGGGGCTACAGGGTGCACACGGCTCATGACGGCGAAGAGGCAGTGACCGCTGCGAGAGAGTTCCAGCCTCACGTGGTGCTGTGCGACATCGGCCTGCCGAAACTAAACGGCTACGAGGCTTGCCGCCTCATGAAGGCGCAGGCTTGGCACCCAAAAATGGTGCTCATCGCCATTTCGGGATGGGGGCAAGACGAGGACCGGCGGAAGTCGGAGGAGGCGGGGTTTGATCACCACTTGGTCAAGCCGATAGACATGCAGTCGCTGATGAAACTATTCTCCAGTCTGGATACCTAGAAAACTTAGATGCGAGATTTCGGTGGCGTTGTCTAGGTTGCACTAGGCCGGTTCCTACGACGAAGCCGTCAAGGTTCGCGAACTCGGCATCTCCGGAGAACGGCAAAACTGGTGGAGGCAAGGGGACTCGAACCCCTAACCCCCTGCTTGCAAAGCAGGTGCTCTCCCATTGAGCTATGCCCCCAGATTTTCCGTCGCAGGTGATGATACCCTCTGAACTATCGGCATGGAAGCCCCTGCGGTGCAGGGCCTACTTCCACCAACGCTTGATTTCGTTCAGCAAGAACGGCACATCGGAGAACGGCTCGCCGCCGGTTCTCTTCCAGCGCACGCGCCCTTGACGGTCGATAAGGATCGTCGAATGCAGTTCCATGTCCTCAAAGTCGTCATAGCTGGCAAACCGGCGTGCGTTGGCGTGAGTCGGATCCGACAGCAGCGTGATGTTGAATGGCGCGAGAGGCTCGGACATTTCGTTCGCCCCCGGCAAAGCGGCGCTTACCGCCAGAACCGAGGTGTCTAGGTTGGTGAATTCCGCCAACCGCGCGTTGATCGCCGCGAGCTGCTCCATACAATGCGCGCACTGATCCGAGAGGTAGTACACGAGCAACACGTTCTTCCCCCGGTACTCGTCAAGGGTGACGCGTCGGTTGCCTTTGGTGATGCATTCCAACTTGGGAGCTGGGAATGGCTGCCAATTGCTTGGCCCAATTTTATCGAGCGCCGTTGGGTCATACCGCCGTTCCGGCTCAAGGGTCACGGCTTTTGGTTTTGCGTTAAGGCCCAAATTCGCGACCTCTTTTGTCAGTCGTAGACCAGCATCGGCCCCGTCCCAGACCGCGGCGAATCGTCCGGCGTACTCCGTCGCCTTCGCCTTATCTCCGCTCGCGGCGTAGCACTTTGCCAACCCGGCGAGGCACCAAGCGTCGTTCAGCTCAGCCTTCAAACCAAGCTCGTAGTATTTCGTAGCCTCGACCAAGTTCTTCTGTTCAAAGTAAGCGTCCGCCAAGACCCTAGCTGTCGGCCACGGGTCAAAGGGAGGATCGTTGGCATACATGCCCTGGGCACGCTGGGCATCTTCCGCCGCGAGAACCTTCTTAAGGGCCTCCATGCCCTGGTCCTGCTTCCCTTCTGCGATCAACAATTTTGCTTGGGCAGTCCGAATCAATAGCGGCATATTGGCCTCCATTTCCTGACGGAACCTGGCCTCATTTTTGGGGTCGGCTTTAATCTCGGCTTCGATTTGTTTCGACAGCCCCGCCATGAATTCGTCGAGCTTTGCGCGTGCCGATCCCACCCGACCTAGGCCAATGAGGGCAAAAGTTTCCGCGATCTGCCCAAACCCCATTGGATCATTTGCCTTACCCGGAGCCGCGAGGCGACCGTCAAGAATTTCGTTCCACCGCTCAAACTTGATCTGGGCGCGAAAGAGAGGAATCACCGCCGGGTAATCGCCCATCGGGGAACTAGGATCACGCGGGGCGTTCATCATATCGATCGCTCCCTGGACGCTGGCATCGGCCCGACCCAATTGCTCCTGAATGTAGCAAAGGTAATCGCGGTTGTGCGCATAGTTCCAGGTCTCGAACGGGAGCGCCATGCGGTCGTTCATGTATTTAAGTTCAACGCGAGTCGCGCTGTCCATCGAATTCGCGGCCTCGTGCCACATCCCAACCTTCGAGTAAATGTGCCCTGGCATGTGCCTTGAATGGCCGATCTTCGGGGCCACCACGCCGTAATTTCGGCAGCTTTCGATGGCCTGATTTCCGTCGTTGCCGTCCCAGTTGTGGATTCGCGCATGGTGGGCTCCCGGATGCTTGGGGTTAACCCGGAATATGGACTGCACCAAAAATTCGTTCGCGAGAGGAGACCACTTGCCGATCGTGAAGAATGCGAGTTGAGCCTTGGCTTCAAGATCATCTGGATACTTTTGGCAAATCTGCTCAAGGCGGGTGATCAATTCGCGCGTTGCCGCATCACCGCTCTTTGACCACGAAGCGTCCCAAGCCTCAATGTACATACGCTCTCGTTCCGAAACCGTGGCCTTGCGCTTCACGGCTTCCTGCAAAAACTCGTGATATCGTTTCAGGCTCGGGTCCTTACCCGCCCCCGCCGTGAACCACTGGAGCCCGCACCTCGCCAAGCCGAAGTACACCATCGCGTTCTCCGGGTCCAATTTGTGGCACCATCGGAACGACCGTTCGGCCTCTTCAAACCAGAAACTGTGAAGGAGCGCATTTCCCTGGTCATACCAGCCTTGCACTTCTGGATTGAGGGAGGTGATTTTGAACGGGGCGCTGCCGATGCCCGCCATCTTCCACGGCTTAGTGCGCATACCTGAGTCGAAGGCAGTTCCGTGCTTAGAGTGGCCAATGCGGGCACTGTCATCGGCAAATGCCAACGAAACTGTAAGACAACAGAGGGCAGCGAGAAAGACTCGAGATAGCATCCCTCAGCTTAGCCCAAAAATCGGAGAAAGTGGAAATACCGTTCGCAAATGCTGAATTTTTGTTCATCCGTCGCGTATAATGTCATTGAGAGCCCGGAAGGGGAGTAGCGACTGCTTCAAGCAGAGACTGGTTCGTCAATACGCTCGTAAGAGCCGGACCGTCATAGACGCAAGACCTTCATCGCCAAGCGATGGAGGTCTTTTTTGTCGCTTGGCACAAGTCTCCGAGAAGAATGCTATGAACTGTCCAACTTGCAACATCACGCTCCAGATTGCCGAGCGCCAAGGCGTCGAAATTGACTTTTGCCCCCAGTGTCGGGGCGTATGGCTCGATCGGGGCGAGCTAGATAAGATTATCGAGCGCCAAGCCCAAACAGAAGATCGTGGGCATCCTGGTCACATTCCGTCGTCCATCCCACCGCCCAGCCAATCCCGAGGCGATTCAGATCGTCGAGACTATGATCGGGACTACGATAAGGATTACAAGAAGAAGAAAAAGAAGAGCTTCCTTGACGATATTTTCGACTTTTAACCGACATGAACGAACTAGCTAATATTCCAATCTGGATCTGGGGCTCGTTCATGGGCTTCGTCCTGCTCATGCTTGCGCTCGATCTTGGCGTTTTCCATCGCAATGCCCACAAGGTTGAGATGAAGGAAGCGCTGACGTGGAGCGCGATCTGGATCGCGATCGCACTCGCATTCAACGGGCTGATTTTCGCGTTCTGGGATCAAATTCAACCCGGATCACGGTACACCAATAACGAAGCGGGCTTCGCATTTTTGGCCGGTTATCTGGTCGAAAAAGCGCTCAGCGTCGACAACCTGTTTGTCTTCCTGATCGTCTTCGGATACTTCGCAGTGCCCGAGAAGTATCAGCATCGCGTACTCTTCTGGGGGATCATCGGGGCGCTGATTTTCCGGGCCGCGTTCATTGCCGCAGGAGCCGCTTTGTTAGAGAAGTTCTTCTGGATGATGATTGTGTTCGGGGCGTTCCTGATCTTCACCGGTATCAAGATGGTGCTGGTCAAGGACAAAAAGATCGACCCAGATAAGAACCCACTGATCAAGACATTCAAGCGCTTCATGCCGGTAACCCCCGATTACGTCGGGCAAAGGTTCTTCACTCGCATTGACGGCAAACTGTGGGCGACGCCCCTGTTTGTGGTTCTGCTCATGGTGGAATTCACGGACATCGTGTTCGCGGTGGACTCGATTCCGGCAATCTTCGCGATCACCTCCGACCCGTTCTTGGTCTTCACCTCGAACGTCTTTGCGATCCTCGGGTTGCGAGCCCTGTTCTTCGCCCTCAGCGGGCTGATGCAGATGTTCCACTACCTGAGCTACGGGCTTGCGGCAATCCTGGTGTTCGTGGGCGGCAAGATGCTGTACGGTTACGTCGAGAAGGTGACGATGCCGGACCTACCCAAGTTCCCGGTCGCATTGTCCCTCTGCATCATCATCGCGATCCTCGTGGCATCGATCGTGGTGTCCATCAAACGACCACCGGCAAAGCCCTCCCACGGCTAAGTTGGAACCAAGGGGCGACTTCCGGGGGTCTACGACAGTCCGGACGTCGCCGCTTTCATTGGTCGTTTGTGTCATCATTCCTTCTTGTAGGCAACGTCGCCTGCACACCCCTACAAGATCTTTATGCCCATAAAAGTTCTCTTCGTGTGCCTAGGCAACATCTGCCGTAGTCCCCTCGCCGAGGCGGTTTTCCGCCAGATGGTTGACGACCGAGGTCTGACCGGCCAGTTCGAAATTGACTCCGCCGGGACCGGGAGTTGGCACACCGGCGAACCCGCCGATCGACGCGCCCGAGCCACCGCCGACCGCCACGGATGCCCAACCACCCACCGTGCCCGGCAAGTCACCGCTCGCGATTTTGACCACTTCGACTACGTGATCGCTATGGACGCTTCCAATGTCGAAAACCTCAAAGAGTGGCCCGGTGCAAGGCCGGAGAAGATCTCCCTCATGCTCGACTGGGATCCGACTGCCACACTCATCGAAGTGCCGGATCCTTATTACGGCGAAAACGATGGCTTCGAGTCCGTCTACGACATGCTCGTCCCAGCTTGCGAGGGGCTCCTAAACTCCATCGCGACCCCCGCCCCAATCTCCTAATTCGAGGCGAGGCGGCGTAGAATAGAGCAAGGATGAAAACGTACCAAGCTCCGCTGCCCGAAGAGTACGCCGGACTTCCCGAAGTCGAGGTGGACGCCCGTATCGAAGCCGCCAAAGCCGCCCTCGGTTCTCGGCTGGTCATCCTCGGACATCACTATCAGCGCGACGCGATTATCCGACACGCGGACTTCCGTGGAGATAGTTATAAGCTCGCTAAAGACGCGGGTCAGCATCCAGAAGCGGAGTACATCGTCTTTTGCGGCGTCCACTTCATGGCCGAGAGCGCGGACATCCTCACTCCGGATAACCAGACGGTTATCCTGCCGAACATGGCCGCCGGGTGCAGCATGGCGGATATGGCGAACAGCTTCCAAGTCCAATCGTGCTGGAAGCAACTGGCCACGGTCACGGATGTCACCAAGATCATTCCCGTCACCTACATCAACTCTGCCGCGAATCTCAAAGCCTTCGTCGGCGAGCGTGGTGGCACCGTTTGCACCAGCACCAATGCTCCGACTGCCGTCAGTTGGGCGCTGACTCAGGGAGACAAAGTCCTGTTCTTCCCCGACCAACACCTCGGCCGCAACACCGGGGTTCGATTAGGCTATGATCCTGACGCTGATATGGTGCTCTGGGATCCATTTAAACCGCTGGGCGGCAACACTCCTGAGGCGATCCAGAGGGCGAAGTTCATCTTGTGGAAGGGTCACTGCTCTGTTCATAGCCGCTTCACTGTGGAGCAGATCAACAAGGCGCGCGCGGAACATCCGGGCGTCAACGTGCTTGTTCATCCCGAATGTTCACTCGAAGTCGTCCGCGCCAGCGATGACAACGGCTCCACCGAGTACATCATTCGGGCTGTGCAGAATGCCGCGGCGGGCAGTATTTGGGCGGTTGGCACCGAAATCAACCTGGTCCAGCGCCTCGCAACCGAAAACCCGGACAAGACGATTTTCTGTCTCGACCCCCAAATCTGCCCATGCAGCACGATGTACCGCATTCACCCGTCATTCTTGCTCTGGGTGCTCGAAGAACTGGTCGCGGGTCGCGTGATGAACATGGTGAAGGTTCCGGACGTGATCGCGATTCCCTCGCGACTAGCGCTAGAGCGGATGCTAAAGCTTCCCTGATCGGCTGGGTATCCTCCCTCCGTGACTTCCCCACCGCCCACGATGGACCGCCGCCTTGTCGTCGCGGGATTCGTCTGGTTCGCGTTTATGGGCTTGGCAGTCACGATGAATGGCCCCCTGTCGGAAGCCATGACCCCACTTCTGGGGCAGCCTGCCTCGAGCCAGCCACAGATGGGAACGGCGTTCTTCTTGGGCTCCGCGCTCATGCTCGCGGCAAACGCAGCGTTCACTCCGCTTTTCGTGGGTGCGTGGGTGCCGAGAGCCTGCACTGTCAGTTATGCGCTCGGCAACTTGATCTGCGCCACGACCACAAACTGGCCGCTCTTTCTGGTCGGCCTCGCCCTGACGGGTGCGGGAAACGGCGGAATGAGCGTCTGGTTCAACGCTGAATTCGCCCGAACCTTCGAAGGGCCTCGGGTTGGCGCATGGCTCACTGCGCTCAACGGATTTTGGGCGGTCGGCGCCGTGCTCGGGCCTTACTTGGTCGCACAATTGGTCCAGCAACCCCGCTCACCGTACATAGCGGTGGGAGTTGCCGCGCTCTTGTCGCTGCCGCTCGCTTTCCTAATCCGGCCCCGCCCCGCCCACGATCCCACCGCAGAGGCAAACGTTGCCGCAATACCAAAGCTGGTGTACGGCCTCATGGTGGTGCTTGGAATTTACGTCGGGGCAGAAACCTCGACCATCATCTTGATGTCGCGTCACCTCATTTCCGTGCACGGCCTCAGCCTCGCTGGAGCCGCCACGGTAGCCTCAGGGCTTTGGTTCGCCTTTATGATCGGTCGTTTCGGCGTAGGGCCGATCGCGGCTAGAGTGAGGCCGCCCTTGATCATCGCTGGATGTGCCGGATTAGCGATTTGCGGACTACTGATGACCACGCAACCCACTCTCTATTGGCCAGGTTACGTGCTTTTAGGAATCTCAATGGGCCCGATTTTCCCGGCAGTGATCGCTTGGGGGACCGGGCTAAGTACCGCCGCCCATCGCGTCACCAGCTTGATGGTTTTGGGACCTTGCGTGATGGCCGTGGCGCTACCGGCGAGTGTGGCGGCCGCGCTAGGGGCTCAAATCAGCGCATTGCCTTGGGTGATCATCGGATTCCACGCGTTGATTGCTAGCCTTTCGCTTCTGTGGGGGCGTCAGCGCCTTTCAACGGCTGAAGCCCTCCCGTAAGTTGCTTTGCCTGCGCATCGTATTCGTACACCCCGACGAACCTGGCGTGAGACCCGCCTTGCGCGATCCATGTCTGACCCACTTGAACTGGCTCTTCAAGCACAGTGTGCGAATGGCCTCCGAAAATCAAATCAATCTCTGGAGCAGAATCGGCGAGCAGACGATCCTTGGAGTAACCGATGTGGGTCAAAGCGATGAGCACATCAACCTCGGAGCGCATGTCTTTGGCAATGCTCCGCGCGGTGGATATCGGATCGTCCCATAAGTAAGCACTCGCCACCCGGCTCGCCATTCGCTCCGTCACCATCGCGACGCTCACTCCGAAAATGCCGATTCTCAATCCGCTACGCTCAACCACCAAAGACGACGACAAAACCGGAGAGCCGTCATGCCGCCACTTTAAATTCGCGCAAAGCAAAGGATGAGCCACACCCGCGATCTTGGCCTCAAAGGCCGACTGAAGCAGATGAGTTTCGCGGTTGCCGATGGTGCCCGCTTCAATTGGAATCTGGGCGAAGTGCGACCACACCTCTTCCCGCCGAAGCGGTATCGCCAAATTTCCCGCCTTGATGGCATCGCCGGTGTCGAAGACGAGGGATTCCGGCGTCTGAAAATTCCGAATTCGGGCTAGATGCTCAGGACGAAGTGACCCGTGGAGGTCGTTCAGATGGAGGATCCGGAGTGTGGATTCGGCCATGGCCGGGGATCACATCCGATTGGCGAAGTAGTCGAGCGCGATCATCATCACGACGAAACTGCCCGCAAGGTACATGTTGACCTTCGCAATCTGATCGTCTACGGTAGCTCGGCCCTTAAATGTCGTTCGAACCTGGCCTCCGCCGGACATTGCGTCGCCCTTGCTGGTGATGAGAATCAGCGCAACAAAGACAATCGCGGTGAGAACCGCGAGTCCGAGCAGAAAATTGTAAACCTGAGCGTTCGACACAACTGCTAATCATACCCCGACGAGCCCAGGCACGTTCAATTTAGCGAGTAATTCGCCCAGCAGATAGGCCACCGCCAGATAGCCGAGCAAGATATACGGCAACCCAGAAGACCTAAATCTCGACCACGGGCTGGGCGCGACAATCGGGTTATGCTCATATTTGGCGAGAAGCTCGCGGCCCGCCTTGATGCCCGAGTCCAGTTGCTTCCGATTGGGCGGGCGAGTCGTGAACCAGTACTGAATGAACGACCCAACCGACCGCCAAAAGAACATCGTCACCAGAAGCGCGACCAAGATTTGGAGCTGCGGGTCGCTACTCCACGGCGCGAAGGCGATTCCAAAAAACAGGCTCATCGCCGCCGCCAAGTTGGTGCCGCACCGGGGATGGACGCGGGGCATCCGCGCCACGATGTCGGGGTGCAACTCCTCGCCCCGCTCGATGGCGTGGACGACCATGTGCTCCGCGGCGTGATATCCGGCCAGAGGCATCAGCCGAATCGCCCCTAAAAACAAAAGAATCGACCCAACCCCAACTACTCCTTCAGCAACCCCGTTGCCCCAGTTCATCTGGGCAATTCCTATTCCCGCTTGCTCTGAGAGATTCAGCGTGACGAGGTGAACTAGGGCAAGAAAAACGCCTGTCAAAAGCAATGCAGACGGGCCCACGCCCCCCGTTTGAGCGCCATTGGTCAGATACACGCCCATCGGCGTCGCCATGCCGCCCACGAGTGGGGGCCGGATACCGTGTGGCCGATGAGGGAAAAGCCGCGAGGGAGTCAGCATCCCGACCAGGCTCATCTGATTATCAACCACCACCACGCAGGGGACCCGTTGATCCTCAAAAACGCGCAGGGCCTCGGCGCCGCTCGCCCCCGCGTAGAGCATCGGCAGTTGGGTTAAAGGCAGCGAACTGACCGCCGCCGTTTGTTCAAAGCCCGCACTGAGCGCTTGGGTTAGATCTCGTTCAACGATGACGCCAACAATCCGTGGCCCATCGCTCACGGGAAGTGCAGGCAATCCCAGGTCTCGCATCCGTTCCGCCGCAAGTTGGAGAGAACTGTCCACGCCCACCGGCACAACGGGCTGGCAAAGGGTGCCGATCGGGCGGCCGAGAAGGGGATTCATGCGGGTGTCGGCAGTGTACTAGAATGAGGGTTCATGGTCGAAGTTGTCCAGGACGTCTTTCAGATTGATACCGGCTTTTTTAGGCCGTCCTGCACCGCCGCCTATGCCTTGCAGCATGCGGGCGAGTTGCTGTTGTTCGATACTGGGGTAGCCAGCACCTGCGACACGGTCAGCTCTGCTCTGGCTGAAATCGGGGGTGATGTCCGGTACATCGTCGTGAGCCATGTTCACCTCGATCATGCTGGCGGTGCGGGCGTGCTGATGGAGCGATTCCCTACCGCCGAGTTGGTAGTTCATCCCCGCGGCGCGCGCCACATGGCGGATCCCAGCGTTCTGGAATCCAGCTCACGCCAAGTCTATGGCGACGAAGTATTTGATCGTCTCTACGGCTCACCCAGCCCCATTCCCGTTGAGCGGATGACAGAAGCTCCAGACGGATTTGAGCTGGACTGGAACGGGCGAACGCTCAAATTTCTTGATGCGCCTGGGCACGCCAAGCACCACCTCGTCATGTGGGATTCAGCGTCGCGGAGTGTCTTCGCCGGGGATGCATTCGGCTTGAGTTACCCTGGTGATCGGACCCTCCCATTCCCAACCACCAGCCCAACCCAGTTTGACCCTGACGCTATGCGAGCAACGATCGAAAAAATCCTCGCGCTCGATCCAGAGCGAGTTCTCGTAGGTCACTTCGGAGTTGTGAAGAACATTTCAGATCACGCCGCTCGCGTCCTTGAGCAAATGGAGGCATGCGTCCGAATCGCCGAAGCCGTCCCCCCGGGACCGGACCGCGCCCAGCGAATCGAGAAAGACATCGCCAAACTACAGTCCGAGCCCTTCCGAGAGGATTACGCGTTCGACTTCAAGCTCAACGCAATGGGGCTAGGCCATTGGCTCATCACCAAGGATCGGTAGTGTCACCAGCCGCGAGTCGCGAGTAGCTCTTGCTCAGGCAAAGAATCGCAGTTGATTCCCACCATGGGCTCGCCCAAATTGCGGCTGATTTCCGCCAGCTTCTTCGCGTCTCGGTAGAACAGCACCGACTCTACGATCGCCTTTGCGCGCTTCGCCGGGTCACCGCTCTTGAAGATGCCCGAGCCGACAAACACCGTCTCGGCACCGAGTTGCATCATGAGTGCAGCATCGGCCGGAGTAGCAATGCCTCCCGCGCTAAAATTGGGAACCGGCAAGCGGCCTAGGTTTCTGACTTCGCGTATCAACTCCAGCGGAGCTTGGTGCTCTTTCGCCAAGACGAACAGTTCATCCTCACGTGCGGCAGCCACGGTCCGAATTTCGCTCATGATCGTGCGCATGTGCCGCACGGCCTCCACGACATCGCCCGTTCCCGCCTCGCCCTTTGTGCGGATCATCGCCGCGCCCTCGGCACAACGACGCAGCGCCTCGCCCAAGTTGCGCGCTCCGCAGACGAACGGCACCACAAATGCGTGCTTATCCACATGATTCGATGGGTCAGCGGGCGTGAGCACTTCGCTTTCATCGATGAAATCCACTTCGAGGGCTTCGAGAATTTGGGCTTCGGCGAAATGACCGATGCGGCACTTCGCCATAACCGGGATGCTGACGATGGCTTGAATGCCTTGAATCAATTCTGGATCACTCATGCGGGCGACGCCGCCGTCTCGACGGATGTCAGCGGGGACGCGCTCCAAAGCCATGACCGCGACGGCTCCAGCATCTTCAGCAATCCGAGCTTGCTCGGCGTTGACGACGTCCATGATGACGCCCCCCTTCAACATTTCGGCTAGGCCGACCTTCTCTCGCCAAGTCTTCTTGGCCACGCCATTCAGGGAATTTTCGCTCATTCTTATCCGTTTCTACGCCGAGTTTTCAGCGTTAGTGGGCACCTTTAGGTTCAAATTGTACCCCTGCAGGCGAGAATCTCATAATCTACTGTAAGAATTCAGTCCAAAAACCTCACAAAGCCCTCTAGGCTTTCTCCCTTTTTTGCCGAAGATGAAATTAGAGGGATTTTATGAGACTAGAGTGGCTTCCAATCGTCCGCAACCGCGCATGGCATGAGTTTGAGATCATCGCAAAAGAGGACCCGAGTTGGCTCTTTTACGAGACTGTCCGCGAACTTGAAATGGGACTTCCGGATCGCGACGATCGCTTTCGGCTTGGCCAAATTCTGAAACTGCTCACCCAGCAAGGCTACGGCGAAGAAGACGCCGCTACCCCCACCAAGAGTCCGTATCGCCCGATTCACCCCTTCCGAATGGCCGCGATCAGCGACTCTCAGGGCTGTGGCGAACTGATCATGATTTTTATGTTCAACATCGAGAAGGACCGAATTACCTTCATGATCGTCAACCGCATTGGCACCAATACGTACAAGGCAATTGTCCAAAAGGACCGGTTCAAACCACGACCGCTGAATCGCGCTAGGGCCGAAACTCGACCCCCGAGCGGTCATCAGCATGTACGCGAATTCCCCTTCGAATACGCGTGCCAGCGCGCTGTCGACCTGTTCGAAAACAAGGAGTCCTACAGCGAGCCATCAGCTTTGCTCCAACGCGGTCAAAGACTCATCGCGAAGCAAGCGGCAGGGGCTCCCCACCCCGCTGACCTGTTTGAGACACCTGATCTCTCGCGAGAGGAACTGTCGACTCTCTGGCGCTTTATTCCGGAAACCAGAGACTGGCTTACGTTCCTCGATGAGGACCTCTCCTGCTCACTCGAAGTCGCCAAGACCACCTTGGACCTGCGCTCCAGCGTAGATGCCCGAGCAGATCGCCGGTACGAACTGTATCGCAGCGTCCTAGACGAATTCGTCAACCCGATGCTGATGAAGGAAACGGCTGAACGATTTAAGGATTTGGCCTACCTATTAGCAGGCAAGAACCGCTGGGAGGAGGCTATGCAGTTGGCAGCGATGGGTCGCTCCATTGACGACGAAGGTGTCGAAAGCCCAGTGTTCGATTCGATGCTGCGCCATACCGCGAAGGTGGTGCCAGCGCACCTCTCGGAGCGGCTCATGAAGCAAGTCGGGTCGAAGCTTGCGTCCTGATGAGTGTATTCTCAGGGCATGTCTGATCGAGGCGTGAAAGAGTACGAGAACGGTGAGATTACGGTGGTCTGGAACCCAAAGCTTTGCACCCACTCTGCCCGATGTGTTCGAGGATTGCCCGAAGTATTTGACCTCAAAGCAAGGCCTTGGGTCAATCTGCTCGGATCAACATCCGCGGCGATCATAGCTCAAGTAGAGCAATGTCCGAGCGGCGCCCTCTCGATCAAACGCGATGCTTGAGATCGTCTGCTGCCGCCCGGTTGACGCACTGATCGCGGTTGAGAACGGCGCAACTCAGATTGAGCTGTGTGTTGCCATTGAGCAAGGCGGGTTGACCCCGTCTCGCGGCCTCCTGAAAACTGTTCGCGAACTGATTAGTGTTCCCATCTTCGTCATGTTGCGCCCCCGCCCAGGCGGCTTCTGCTACGACGAACACGAATTCAGGACCATGGTTCGCGATGCGGAAGGCCTCCTTGAGGAAGGCGCAGACGGGCTGGTGTTTGGCATCCTGAGCCCCGACCAAACGCTCGACGAAGCTAGGAACCGCTACCTCGTCAATCTCTGCGACGAGCGCCCTTGCGTGCTCCACCGTGCCTTTGATCGAACTCTCGACTTAAACGCGAGCCTACAAATCGCCCATGTGGCAGGTTTCCAGCGCATCCTATCAAGCGGAGGCGTGGCCACCGCGGTACAAGGCGCGACTAGTCTTCGAGCATTAGAGCAGCAGAACCTGGTCGCCATCCTCCCCGGAGGGGGAATCCGAGCGCACAACGCGGCGCAAATTATCAACGCCACCGGAATCCCGCGACTCCACGCCGCTCCATTCGTCACTGACCCATTCGACCCAGAAGCGAGAATCACCGATGGAGCCGCCGTGCTCGCCCTATCTGAGGCGCTCAACCAATATGGAACGTTGTGCCCGGATACTCAGTATCTTTGAATCCCACAAAGCGTCCTACACTCAGCGAGTCCACCATGAAAACTCCTCACGCCACCTGCCTGCTTGCCGCCCTATCGTTCAGCTCACTTTCGTTCGGGCAGGACCCAGTCGTATTCAAGCGGACGTTCACTAACGGGCTGGTCGAAAAATTCAAGGCCGCCGTAAAGTTTGACTTTGCCTTCAAGATGGACGGCGAAGCTTCTAGCGGCGAGCTGGACCTGACCCATGATCTTGAGTTTCGATACTTAGAAGTTGACAAGAACGGAGCGGCAAAGTTGCAATTGGTATCCACCAACTTCAAGGGCGACGAAATTGTTGAGGGGACTCGCGGCAAGCTCGAAGACCCGGAGTCGTACGATTCGATCTTCGAGGGCAAAGTCAATCCGCTGATGCAGGTGACCGACCTCAAAGAGAAGAAGGACAAGGCGGACGAAGAGTCCGAAGAAGGTCCTGACCTCTTCGACCTCGTTTTCGAATCGGTGGATCCAGGAACCGATTACTATCGCCTCCCCGCTACCGCCGTGAAGCCCGGTGATGCGTGGAAATTTGAGCTTGACCCGCGCGACTTTTTCAAGAAAGGACAGTTCCTCGAAGGCAAATTCCGCGGGGTCGAGCAATGGAAGGGCGAGAGCGTCTTGGCGATCGTTTACGACTCGAATCTCGACGTCGATGCCGACCTACCTAAGCTCTTAGGCGGCGAAGACGCTGCAGCGGAGATGGGCAGCGCGAAGCTGACCGGCACGGTCAAGGCCAAGCGAACGTTGCTGCTCCACCCCGTCACGTACCGCATTCTGGAAAGCGTCGAGAACACCGTTGCAAAACTTGAGTTCACTTCCAACGAATTCAATTTGGAGCTTGACCTCAAATTCGATACAACGCTGACCAAGACCGAATAAACTGGAGGCATGACCCTTAACGCCTACGTCGCCCAAAAGAAGCGCACCATTTTCGACGAGCTTTTCGCCGGTCAGCCGCCGTCCGAAGGCGCGTTCGACGATGCGGTTTGGCGAGATGGAAAAGCGAAGGGCCAACCCCAAATGGGCAGCACCACATACCTGCCGGACCTGATCACACTCGAATTCATCTACAACGACCCCAACGGAGCCGCCGTCGTGTTGCCGGTGACCCTGGTGCCGCCCCAGCGCATCGTCTTCCTCCCGGTCCCGGAATGGGTGGTAGAGAACATTTGGCAAGGCGACATCGCTGGGACTTACCACTTCGAGTCCGATGCAACGGCCCTGATGGAAAAGCTAACTGCCCTGCTAGCAGCAAGCGAAAACGTAACCCTATTCGGTCCACAAATGGCCAAGCGGAGAGAGTGACCTACGGTGCTAAACGGCTAATGTTCCAACCCGAATCCGATATCTCGTATCGGAACCGATCGTGAAGCCGCGCCCGTCCGCCTTGCCAAAACTCGAAGGCGTCTGGCTGCAGACGATATCCTCCCCAATGCGCGGGCCTCATGATTTGGGTAGGTTGCAACCACGCCATCGTATCCATTTCCGCAACAATTTCATCGCGAGTGGCGACCACTTGGCTCTGAGGACTCGCGGCGCTAGCCAGTTGACTCTCACGCGGACGACTGGCGAAGTAGGCGTCTGATTCCGCCGCAGAGACTCTCTCCACCCGACCCTCAACCCGCACCTGCCGCTCCAATGCCCCCCACCAAAAGCAAACGCTCGCGTAGGGATTCGCGTCCAATTCAGATCCCTTCCGGCTGAGGTAGTTGCTAAAGAAAGTCAGCCCCGATCCGTCAAGGCCTCGCAACAAGACCATTCTCGAACTTGGCCGCCCTTCGGAGACCGTCGAGAGGCACATCGCGCTAGGCTCGATCACCCCGGCGGTCACCGCCTCCGCGAGCCATTGGCGCAAAAGCTCCACCGGGTCATCGGGCAGCTCCTCCCGATTTAACGCCGCCAACCCATACTCGCTTCGCCCCCCGAGGTCCTCAAGCATGAGCCACGGCCTGCATTTCGTTCCAGTTCGGACCGATCTTCGCGTCCACCTCGATGGGTACATCAATCGGCATCGCCCGCTCCATGCACTCCCGGATCGGTTCGATCAGATCGCGTTCCGAGGGGGCGAGCTCGAAAACTAGTTCGTCGTGCACCTGCAGCAGCATCCTTGTCGCCGAGGGCCCTAGCGCCTTCCGGACATCGATCATCGCCAATTTCACGAGGTCTGCCGCGGCCCCCTGAATGGGCGCATTCATCGCCTGACGTTCAGAGTACAGCCGTTCCGCGCGGTTGCTGGCGTGAATCTCCGGGAAGTATCGGCGTCGGCCTTGAAGCGTTGAGGTGAACCCCTTGCTGCGAGCCTCCACCACCACCCCATCGGTGTACGCCTTGATCTTGGGGAATCGCTCGAAGTATTGCTTGATGAGTTCCTTCGATTCGCTTACTCCAAACCCCTCACCGAGCTGCTGGGCCAACCCAAAATCAGTCACTCCGTACAGCACCGCGTAGTTCAACATCTTCGCCAGCCGACGCTGCTCCTTCGAGACTTGGTCCTGCTCAATGTGGAACATCAAGGCCGCTGTCACGGTATGAACGTCCACTCGCTTCTGGAACGCGTCTACCAAGAATTCGTCGTGGCAAAGATGGGCCAGGAGCCTCAATTCAATCTGCGAGTAGTCAAACGACCCCAACTCAAACCCCTCGGCGGCGACGAATGCCTTACGAATATGGCGCCCCAACTCCGTGCGGATCGGGATGTTCTGCAGGTTGGGATCGTTCGAGCTGAGGCGACCGGTCGCCGCCACCGTCTGGTTGTAGCTAGTGTGCACCCGACCATCCTCCCGCACCATCCTCGGCAGCGCGTCGGCGTAGGTGCTTTTGAGCTTGGTCAGCTCGCGGAAGTTCTGGATCGCCTTGGCGATCGGGTGGTCCATCTCCTGCAAGATCTCTGCGCCGGTGCTCCAGCCCGTCTTGTTCTTCTTCCCACCCTCCAGCTTCATCTTGTCAAACAAAACTTCGCCTAGCTGTTTCGGGCTGGCAATGAGGAACTCCTGTCCGGCGTGCTCAAAGACCTCTTTCTGGGCAAGCGCGATGTCCACTTCAAGCTTCTTGGAAAACTCTTGGAGATAAGCGGTGCTGAGCTCGATTCCGTATCGCTCCATCTCGGCCAAGATTGGGATGAGCGGGAGCTCCATGCCGTCCAACACCGCGGTTTGCTCCTCAAGTTTCAGCCGATCCCGCATGACCGCCTCAAGGCGATAGAGCCCCACCGCAGATTGCTCTGGAGTCTCGGGCGGGACCACGTCTAGGTAGCCCTGAAGCAGTTCCCGCAATCCGTATCCGCTGCGACCGCTCTGTAAAACATATCCTGCGAGCATCGAGTCGAATCCGGGGGCGACCAGCGTGTTCCCCTTTTTGTACATCGACTTGACGTCATGGCCAATTGCTTGAGCCGGGTTCTGAAGAAACAGCGCTTCCCCAACAAGGCCCGGCGCGCGCATAACTTCCCCACCTACCGCCACGAACGCCTCGTTCTGGTCGTCTTCGCTGAACATGGACTGCTGGGCGGCCCCCGTGGCGAAGGTGATGGCAAACCGGCGTCCGTCCACCCACGCATTGAGTTGCGCGAGGTCCTGCGCTTGACCGACCAACTTGGCCTCGATTGCCTCACTGATGACCTCGACAGCGGGCTCGCCGATGCCACCAGCCACGTAGCGCCCGAGAACGGTCCTGAGCTTCTTGGCGTGGGTCTTAAATTCGAGGGACGTGAGCATCTCCTCCGCTCGGTCGAGGTCGACCGAATCCACGCAATACGCCTCGAAATGAAAGTCGACGGGAGCGTCCCGGACGATCGTCGCCAGCCACTTGCTCTTCGGAATCTGCGCCAACGCGGGCTCGATCTTCTTTCGGAACTTCTCGTCGATCTCAGGCAGCCGAGCCATGATCTGCTCCACCGATCCGTATTCCTGAATCAATTTCGAGGCCGTCTTGTCCCCGACCCCCGGAACTCCAGGGATGTTGTCGCTAGAATCTCCAACCAGCGCTTTGTAGTCAGGAATGAACTCCGGCCCAAACCCGTATCGCTCCACCACTGCCTTCGGGTCGTACGCAACGACCTCAGTCACCCCAGTTTTGGGTGTGATGACCGTCACGTGGTCGTCCACCAATTGAAGCGCGTCTAGGTCGCCCGTAATCACGTAGGTGTGGTAGCCGTTGGCTTCGGCTTGCTTGCTCACGGTGCCCACCACGTCATCCGCCTCATAACCATCCAGTTCTAGGATCGGTACCCCGAGAGCGTTAATGAACTCTCTTGAACCCACCAACTGCTCGATCAGTTCCTGCGGAGTCTCCTTTCGGGTGCCTTTGTACTCCGCGTATTCGATGTGGCGAAAGGTGGGTTTGTGCGAGTCAAGCGCAACCAAGATGCAATCCGGCTGATACGTTTCGATGAGTCTGAACAGCATCGCCGTGAACCCGTACAGCGCGTTCGTCGGCTTCCCGGCGGCGGTGCTCAGGTAGCGGGTGGAATAGAATGCGCGGAAGAGGAGCGAGTAGCCGTCCACGATCATCAGGCGCTTGGTTGCCATACTTCTTGAGCCTACCCAATACGGGGATTTGGCCCCTTTCCAGCATATTCAAGGTATAATTGGCGGACGGTGTTGGACACCGGGTCTACGTTTCGGGCCCCCACACTGCCCCCGTTGTTTCGCGAAAGGTTACAGATGGTCTATCGTCCGTTGCGCTACGAACAGGTGATGAAGGCGGCGGAATCCTTCGATGTTCGCGCACGCCGAATGTTCAACGGGATGGGCGTCTACACCGGCGAAAAGATGTTCGCCTTCCTGCACGGCGAAGATGTTGGCCTCAAACTCTGCCCCGAAGACCTGGAGAACGCCCTCTCTCTTCCCGGCGCGGAACTCATGCGCACCGAACCCACCGCCGAGCCGATGAAGGAGTATGTCCGCATGCCAAAAGACGTCCTCGACAACTACGAGAAGTTCCTCTACTGGGTAAGCCGCAGCGCCGAATACGCCCAAAGTAAACGTATCAACTAGCCCCTAGACCCCAGCCCCCAAACCCTAGACCCCCAAAAAGAATCCCCGCCTCTAATCGAGACGGGGTTTTTTGTAGAAGAGATCCGGAGGAATTACTTCTTGGCTGCGCGTCGTCGTCGGAGCATTGCTGCTGCGCCGAGGGCGAGAGCCGTCATCGAAGCTGGCTCTGGAACGGCTTCACCGGAGATGGTGAAGTTACGGAAAGCACCAAAGTCGGTAGCCGCACGGTCAACAATGTTGATGGTCCAGGTACCGTCAAGCGAAACGCCGTTCAAACCGCCCAGGGTCGTGACACCCGTGAGAGTTGGCTGAATTTGGCTAAATGCACTTGTGAGAGGGGCGCGATTGCCGCTGGCCAGCGACGGCTGGGCAAGGGTTCCGGAGACCGTGGTCGTCCAGTTGGTGCTGCCTGCTTCGCTGATGGAGTAAGACGCATTCGGATCAAAGTTAAAGCTCGATCCGAAGGATGTCGCACCGGTGGCGCCTGGTCGATCCCAAAGGATGACGTTGGAGGTACCGTTGCTCAACCAAGCAGTGGTGTCTCCGATCCAGGAGTGGCCGAGGTTAGTAAAGCTAACCGTTAACCCGCTACTCAGATTCAAGCCTGAGCCGGCGATAACGATGGAAGCCGTCGTAGCGGCAACCGTGTTGTTATCGGCGATCAAATACATGTTACTGAACGCGTTTGAGGTGTTGCCAGTGTAGTTGTAAGCAGCGGTTCCGTCAGCACTCGTGTACGAAAAAGCCACTGCGTTAGCACCCGCCGCGACAGCAGCGAAGGCCAAAGTGGTGAATACAGATTTATTCATTGTGTTAGCTCCAAATTTCAGTCGCACCGGATATCCGACGAATCAGACCAGTTGGTCAACCCTTTCTCACGCATAATTCATGCTTGAAACAGAGTCGTGTCAACGGGATTCCCGAACAACTGCGTACATGGTAGCGCAAAAGTTCTCTCTGACCAAGAAAAAGGCTGCGACCATTTGGAAAACTAGCAACGATACCAGTGCTCATTGGGAGCTAGGAGATTCGAGGGGAACGCACCATGAAACTTGCCTTGATAGCACTACTCCACCCCGCCCCCCGTCGGTGCAAACAGCACGCTCCCCGGCGGCATCACATACTGATGTTGCGGGAACAACGTGTTCCAGACATCGCTTGCCATGGCCCGAATTGTCACATCACCAGCGTTGGCGCCCGTCCATCGCTGATCCTTCTGGCTGTCGGTATAAATGGACAGGACATAAGTCATCGGTCCGTAAACAATCGCGACGTCCGATCGCGAGCGATTGATCGCTCCACTCTTTGAGGCAACCTTGAACCGAGGCGGTACCGAAGCCCCGATGAAGTCATCCCAGTACTGCCGTCCCAAGATGCGAACCATCTTCTCACAGCCCGCCTCGCTGGCCGCTCGGTTGGTGGCGATCAACTCGAACAGGCGGCTCATCTCCACCGGAGTCGTCATCCCCATCCCGAACATTCGGCGTAGGCGCAGGATATCCGGGCGATCTTTGGGAGCATTACCCAGGATTTTCGTATTCGCCAACCCCAGTTTCTGCATTCGATCGTTCACGTTCATCGTCCCCATCCAGTCGCGGGTGACTATGGTGGCGGTGTTGTCGCTAACCCCGATCATCAGGTTCACCCACCCGTCAAGGTCTAACTTCGTGCCGTCTTTAAGGAAGTAGGACCACATGCTGGCCTCACGACGAGAGGGATCAGTGGGGACGGGAAGGCGATCGGTCCACTTGACCTTTCCCTCCTCGACTTGGCGGATTGCCTCCACCATCACGGCAGCCTTAATCGTGCTGGCGCTCGGAAACCGTTCGTGCCCTCGGTAGCTGATCGCTTGGCCAGTATCGAGAATCTTGAGAGAGTAACCCAGTCGCCCCTGGAACTTCTTGGCACGCTGATCCAACCGGTCCCGCAACTTCTCAAGACCAGGAACCGGGGGGGCCGCACTCGCGACACTAAATCCCAAGACCAAACTCACCAAAACCAA
>JAYUVF010000047.1:0-38875 GCA_043754215.1 Chthonomonas sp.
ACACCCGCATGTCCCAGAGCGGTGGCCAACTTCCTTATCGCGGTTCTTTCCTTGAACCGTGGCAGCAGCTTGATATCTCCGTTGAGTCGTGGCCCATCGAGACGAACCAGCGGATGGTCGCCCTGGTCACCACGAACAATTTCCAGACGACCCAAGAATTCGAATTCTCATTCGGCGGCAACTTCGGCAATAACTCCCGTTGGAACTTGCGACTCCCGACGTTCACTCCCGGAGCCCAAGTCCAGTTCTACATCCGAGGCACTCGCACCGGCCAAGCGAATCCGATTTTCGACAACCAAGGCGGTAACAACTACGCCTTCCTTCAGCGGCACGCTCCAAAATATTCGAACGGCGCGATCCTGCAATGGTTTGCCACGGACTACCGGACCATCATGCGTCGACTTCCGGAAGTCGTGGACGCAGGCTATAGCGCCCTCTATCTCCCGGGACCCACCAAAGCGGGCGGCGGCGGGTTCAGCGCGGGCTATGACCCCGTGGACCGGTTTGATCTGGGCGATCGGCTCCAGAAGAGCACGGTTCGCACCGGATACGGCACCACCCAGGAGCTGATCGAGCTCATCAGGGTAGCCAAGCGATTTGGGCTCGAAGTCTACTGCGACCTCCTCACCAACCACAACGCCAACCGCGGAAGCCACCCACTCAACCAGTATCCGGACATGATCCCGGAGGATTTCCACATTCGATCCTCCGCCGATCCAACGAACTCCGAAATCAACTTTAACACCGAGACGGGCTTCAGCTTTGGAATGTTGAATCATGAGCTCGTCGGCCTCGTGGATATCGCTCACGAAGACGGCAACAACACGCGCACCGGAGCCTTCACGCTGCCCAGCTTCGCCACATTCAATGCCTTCGGGAAGCCCGCTTTCGTGCGCAACCCCACAGTGCCGCAACTGTATCCATCGGACACCGCGTACAGCGAAGATGTCCGCGAACTCATGGATCGGTGGGTGCGCTGGCTCATCACGGAAATTGGATTCAATGGGTTCCGAATTGACGCAGTAAAGCACACGCCTCCCGGCTATTTCGGGTGGGCTCCTGACCAAGCCGCCTCGCAGAATTTTTCGAACGGCAATCTACTGCCGCGCACCTATTTGGCTCATCCCGATACCTACTTCTTCGGCGAGGAGTACACCAGCAACGCCTACGATCTTCGCGAGTACGCCAAGACCGGCATGAACCTGCTCGACTTCCCATTGTTTTTCAACCTGAAAAACGTTTTCAACGCAAACGGGCTCGGGAACTTGGGTGCGGCTTTGGGCAATGCCTACACCAGCGACGCCAGCACCGGGTTGTTTTATCAGCAGGGCGGGCTCACGCCAGACGCAGGGGTGGACTTCGTGCAAAGCCACGACGACGGGCCGCCGACATCCAACAACATCGCCTACTCCTTCATCCTCGGTCGCCCGGGACGATCGAAGGTCTATTACGACGGCAACAACATTCAGCCTGGAAACTGGGCCAACTTCCCTCGCCCAGGCCGATTTGATGCTCTGGGGAACGGTGATCCCGGCCTCGTAAAGCTCGTCGAAGCCAGTTCCCGATTCGGCCGCGGATATTCGGTTAACCGATGGAATTCCGCCAACGTGTATGCCTTTGAGCGACAAGTGAACGGGAAAGGAGTTCTCATCGTTGCCCTCAATGATCGAGGCGACAACACAAGTGAGAACATCACGATTCAGACCGCTTTCGCGCCCGGAACCTCGCTCGTTGATTACGGCGGGCAGCGACCTCCGGTCACCGTCGCCGCGAACGGGCAGATCACCATCAACGTGCCGCCCAACTACAGCGCGACCGAGGCCAACAATGGTCGAGGGTACGTCTTCTACGCGCCCGCCTCGCCAGAAGCCCTGACTGGCGTTGATCCGGTTCAGATCAGCCAAGCCGAGAGTACGGGCGGCCGATGGACGCCGCTCGCCGAGCAGACCGTATCCACCCCGGGAGGCGTGTATTCTTCCGGACGCAGCTTCCAAGCGCCCACGATCACCAAAGACCGGATTACCCTCCGAGTGCGCACCAACAACCTGGGCAATTCGGCCCTAGTCAAAGTGAACAACGGGATCGACCTTCCGCCCTATTCCACTCTAGGCGTCACGGGCGAGGGTCTCTCCGATGGGTTTATCCCGCTAGAAAAATCCGCGAACGGCAGCTTTTCACTGTTGAACCTAGATATATCTGGACTGCCCGATGGTTTGCATCTGTTCAAAGTTCGCGTCTTCGCGGACACGGGCACCAATCCCGGCGTCTACACCGACTTCAACCAATTCGCTTACATCCGGCGCGGACTGAACACCGAGATCACCCCAGACGGCGACTTTGCCGACCTCGGCGCCGCGATCTCTACGCAACCGCGCACTCCGAGTTCCAACCTGAACCGACTCGACGGGCTTTACGCGACCAACGACGACCGCTTCCTCTACATCGGACTCCCAGGTCGGGTGGATGGGAATGAGGGCCTCACCAATGGCATGGGCCTCGCCGTGGACATTGACGGGGCCGCAGGTGTGCAGAACCTGGCCCTCCTCAATGATGACAGCGGCCCCGCCGCACGACTCGTTTCCAACACGAAAATGAACCTTCCTACCGGGTTCGGTGCCGATTTTGTGGCGGGTATCTTCCGGAATAGCTCCGCGACCAGCGCGCCCGAAGCGAGTTTCGCGGGTGGGCTGACGCTTCCCTCCTCGGTGGGTGCGCAAGCCGCAGTATTCAAGATTAACCCAGCAGAGTTACGCATTTTGCAGCCGATTCGATCGGCCATCGGAACGCAGATTCGGCCCAATAAGACCGACGCGCCCCGTGGTGCAGAGATCGCCATTCCGTTGCGCGAACTGTTCCCCGCTGGCCTACCCTCTACGCCGGGCGTCAATCTGATTGCCTGGTTGGGCACGACGGGTGAAAAGAACAGTTTCTTGCTCGCCACCGATCCTCTTCGCGGAATACTGGGCGGTCGTCCCGCGCCGGAGAGCTACATCACCAACCAGTTCGTTCCCGCCCAAAGCGGAGTAACAAGCGACCCCGGTACGAGCACGATCAACCTCAGCGCATCGCGTCGCTACGACTTCGCGGCGGCGACCTCTTCGCACCCGCTAACCTTAACGCCTCGTTTGGTCTCCTTCGATGCCGCTCGCAATCGTTACATCCAAGATGTATTCATCACCAACCCTAACGCCGCGCCGATCGTCGGCCCGGTCACCGTTAGGCTGACCTTGCCGTCGGGGGTTGTGTTGGCGAACCGAACAGAAATGAGCCTCGCCTTCCCCGATCGTCCGTATCTGACCACTCAAATCAAAGGGATCAGTAAGGACGCATCGCTGAAAGTGCGGCTAGAGTACACGGCTCCGAACCTCGCGGCGGTGATGCCGAGTTTCGAAGTGCTGGTCGGGCGCGGCGTCCTCTAGCCCTGAGAAATTCGTTTGCACACTTGAAGCATGTTCATTAGTCCCATGCTCTTGCCCATGCTCAGCTCCCGCCCGAAGATCTCGTACACGATGTCTTCGGGGACGTGCTGAATCTTAGCGGACTCTAGCCCATTGAGGCCGTCTTGCAGGATCACCGCCATGGTCATCGCGGATAAACCTTGCGGATTCTCCACCGCGAATTCGAAGTACCAATCCTCCCCCCGCTGCTCGCCCCAAACAAAAACTTGGGACTCACAGCCGGGAACACGGTGGTTCTCATCGTATGGCTTGGGGTGCTTGGTCGGGTCCGGGGCGACAAACCGCTCTCCGATAGAGATCAGCGCTTGGATGCGCTCAGCTCGATCTTCGAACAAGGCCAGCATGGCGACCGTTTCTTGAATGTGGGCAGGAATCAGGCTCATCGCTCGATGGGCACCCCAACTAAGTTGCCCCATTCCGTCCAGCTTCCGTCGTAGTTGCGCACGTTATCTCGTCCCAAAAGGTACTTCAAAACAAACCATGTGTGGCTGCTCCGTTCTCCTATTCGGCAGTAAACGAGGGTTTCCTCTTCTTGATTCAGGCTGGCATAAAGGGCGTTGAGGTCGTCTGCAGGCAAGAACTCTCCGGTCTCGGGCGAAATCGCCTTGGCCCAAGGCACGCTGATCGCTCCGGGGATGTGACCGCCGCGTAGCGCACCCTCGTTGGGATAGCCCTCCATGTGAGTCCGCTCGCCAGTAAATTCTAGCGGTGACCGCACGTCCACGAACTGACCTTGTTTCTTAAGGTGACTGAGCACCTCGTCTCGGAACGCGCGATGCTGGGCGTCAGATCGCTCGCTGATCGCCACCGTTGAAGGGGTAAGTTTGGGGAGTTCGCGGGTGGTGGGGCGTCCTTCCTTTTGCCATTTCAGGCTCCCGCCGTCCATGACTTTAGTATTCTCGAATCCAAAAAGGGCAAAGACCCAGAGCGCGTATGTCGCCCACCAGTTGTTCTTGTCGCCGTAGAACACGATTGTGGTTTCTTGAGTGATGCCGAGTCGGCTGACAAGTTCCGTGAACTTCTCGGCGTCCAGATAATCCCGTCGAACGGGGTCGTTGAGGTCACGAATCCAGTCAATCTCCACCGCTCCTGGGATGTGCCCGCTGGGATACACCAGCGGATCCTCATTCGATTCCACCAGCCGGATCGACCCGTCGTCCAACCTCGCCGTCACCCAGTCGGTCGAGACTAGTTTCTCCGCGTGCACGTATCCTCGCTCGTCAATTGCTTTCATCTTTACTATTTTGTACTACGCGGTGGCGGCGGGCGTTGGCCCAGCTTCCGGTAGATCAGTCCCTTTTGGTTTCACGCGGAGGCGCAAAGGATCGCAAAGGTCGCTGCGCCCGTCTGGCAAGCGCGGACCGTCCTCTCCCTCGAAGGGAGAGGCGACCGCCGCCCTTTGCCATCTGCGGCCGCCTGGTGAGGGTGGGCTCTGGCAGGGCTAGGACTCTCAATGCTTGCGGACCCTCATCCGGCCTTCGGCCACCTACTACCTTTGAGGGAGAGGGCCGCTATCAGACATCCTCTGGCATGATTGGAGCCTCTGCAGAAGCTGCGATGGACATAGCGATCTTTGCGCTTAACCGCTTTCGCCCCCTCTTGCTCTCCCCTTTGCGACTTTGCGTGAAATGCCCAGCTCTCAAAATAACAAAAGCTCCCCATAATAAGAGCATGCGCCGCGCTCTTCCTTTTCTCGCTTTGCTCATCCTCGCCGGATGCCGCCAGACTTCATCCACCACCGAAGTGCGGGAGGACGGCACGTTCTCGCGGGCGGTCAAGTTCACGGCCGGGGATGTAAATGCCCAGTCGAAGCTCAAAATGGCGGACGTGTTCGAACTCCCCAAGGGCAATGGCTGGACGGTAAAGCAAACCGAGAACCCGGACCCATCCTTGGGCACCGTCGCCGACGCCACCAACTCTTTTCCCTTTGGCACTGAAATCTCCGACATCGGCCTCAAGCTGAAGGGCAAGGTTGTCCTCGTCAATAGCGTGAAGGTCGTCGAAACGAGTCCTGGTCATTACGAATACACCGAGACCTTCACCTGGAAGGGGGAGGCCGACACGGACAACAGCCCCCGTGCCAAGTTCACCGCCCGCCTGGATGAGCTGCTTGGTAAGAATCCCAAAATCACAGCTGCTCAGAAGGAGGAGTTCGCGATCATTGGGGCTGGCCTCCTGACTCGCTTCCTCTTCGGCCCTCCAGAGCCGCACCTCTCGCTCGCCATCTCCAGCCCGGAGTTCTTCGCCCGTAAGGCCCGCGCGTCCATGGGCGCTGAGCTACTGAAGGCCGCCGAGCGAATCTTCGGAGACGCGCTCGACACAGCGGCGCGAAAAGCCTTCATCACCCAACTCCTGGATCCGGAAATCGCAAGCGGCCAAGCCGAAGCGAACGCGCCAGAGCCGCCTAGCACCGACCCTGAGGAGACCAACGACGATCAGCCTACGACCCTCACCATGGTGGTGAAGATGCCGGGCACGATCACCGAAACCAACGGCCTCACCGACCCGATCAGCGGCGAGGTCTACTGGACCATGTTCCGCGAGTCGGCCGAGCAAGCCCCAGTCACGATCTTCGCGAGGAGCAAGAAATAGAGAGTGGACCAAAGTGCGACTCCAGTCTCTAAGGTGCTGCCGATCGCCGTGCTCGGCGTTACGCTGTTGATCCTGAGCGCCTCCGCGATGATTTCGTGCAATCGCGACAACCAAACAGAGCTTCGCACTCGATTAACTCTGAGTTTTGCAGGCACAGAAGGCCACGCTACACTTGAATCCGTAATCAAGAAACTTGAGCCGTGGAATAGGGACATTCGAAAGAAATTCCGAATCAAAGGGGATCAGTTTGACGCCGTGTTCGCCGATCCGGGTCTGTTCCCTGGAACCGGAGTTCAAATCAATGGAACGCTCGACGATAAGGGAGTCATCACTCGTTACTCCATTTCTGAATATGGTCTGAGTCTGTAAACTCCCAATTTCAAAGAAGAGTTTTGCCGGTCTCACGCAAAGGCGCAAAGGATTTGCACGAACAGGTGTTCGTTCGGAGAATCGCAAAGGTCGCTTGGGGTTGGCTTTGCTCCTTTGCGCTAGATAGTTTGCGGCAACTCACGGCAAGCCCTTTGCGCCTTTGCGTGAGACCGGCCCGGACAATCCGCGCTCCACGCGATCATCGCCACCATTCCAAACCCCCGAGCCATTTTCATGTAAAATCCAGGAATTATGGATGCCCCTCCGCAACAAACCACCCCAACCCACTCGCTCGAAGCCTTCGTGGCGTTAACCGCTGAACGTGATCACCCGGGCGATGTATTCGAGCTTGAGAGCACGAAGATGCTTGAAGCTCATGTGAATGGACGCTTATGGAGCAAGCTCGGGGCGATGATCGCCTATCGAGGGCAAGTGAAATTCATCCGCGAAGGAATGCTCGAAGGAGGCCTGATGAAAGCATTCATGAAGGCCGTAAGTGGAGAAATGAGCCCGCTTGTCAAGATGGAAGGCCAAGGTGTGGTCTATCTTGCCGACGCAGGCAAAGAGGTCTCGATCTTGCGACTGAACAACGAGTCCATCAACGTGAGCGGCAACGACCTGCTCGCGTTTGAGGATTCGATACAGTATGAGATCACGATGCACCGCAGAGTGGCCGGTATGCTCTCGGGAGGGCTTTTCTCTGCCAAACTCACGGGGCAAGGGATGGTGGCGATTGTCACCCACGGCCGCCCGCTCACCCTCCGCGTTACCCCGGGCCAGCCGCTATTGACCGATCCCAATGCCACCGTCGCGTGGAGCGCCGGGCTAACCCCAGAACTCAAAACTGATGTGAACCTCAAGAGCCTTTTCGGGCGGGGCGGTGGAGAAGCGTTCCAAATGATGTTCCAAGGCGACGGCTTCGTGGTCGTCCAACCCTTCGAAGAAATCCCCACTGTCACCAGCACCTCCGGTTAGTCGGGAGTCGCACTTTCCTTCCCCCCCTCTCGAGATAAAAACAGCCGCCCGGAATACCGGGCGGCTGTTTTTTAGGTGCGATGGACTATCGGCGTGGGCGGAAGCGGGCGTTGCCCTCTTCGGAGTCGCCGGAGCTCTTCTTGGGGAAGCTATCCGGAACGTCTGGCGCTTCCTTGGCCTTTGGAGCGCGAGCCGGTCGCATTTCTACGGTCGCTCGGTCAGCGGGGGCCTCGGTTCGCTCCGGACGAGGGGCGTCGTCTCGGGGTGCTCGCTCCTCTCGCGGTCGGTCGTCGCGGTTGCCATAGCCACCACGATCCCCGCCTCGATCACGGTCGCCGTAGCCACCGCGTCCGCCACGGTCGCCGCCGCGATCTCGATCGCCGCCACGTCCGCCTCGGTCGCCGCCTCGGTCAAACCGTCCGCCGCTACGCTCATTAGAGCGCGAGGGCTTCGTGTTGCCATCGGCTGCCGCGTTGCCGTGGAGCGCAGGAATTTCCTGAGCCACGCCAAGTGCGGTGAGGTTGACTCGACCCTGAGCGTCCACTTCGTAAACGCGCACATTGAGTCGGTCGCCCACATTCACGACGTCGTCCGGCCGGCCCGGAGTCGGTACCGCGAGCAACTCGGTTGGCACGAGGCCGTCCTTGCCGCCTGGCATTTCCACCAAGGCGCCCTTGCCCATCAGCCGCGTGATCACGCCGCTGAATTCGGTTCCAACTTCCATCGAAGCCGTGAGCGCGCGGATCTGTTCGATCGCAGCGGCTGCCGCATTTCCGTCGGTCGAAGCCACCAACACTCGTCCGTCCTGTTGAACGTCGATGTTGCAGCCCGTTTCGGCAACGAGCTTGCGGATCGTCGCACCACCGGGGCCGATCAACGCGCCGATCTTCTCGGGGTTGATCTGGATCGTGCTGATGCGCGGAGCGTTCGGATTCATCTCCGTTCGTCGCGTCGGCACGGCTTCGTCGATGACGTCAAGAATTTCCAGTCGAGCCGTGAGCGCTTGGCTCAGGGCGCGAGCCAGAACTTCTTCTGGGATGCCGTCGAGCTTGGTATCGAGCTGTAGAGCAGTGATGCCGTCTCGCGTTCCCGCAACCTTGAAGTCCATGTCGCCACAGAAGTCTTCCATGCCCTGGATGTCGGTCAAGACCTTGAACGTCTTGCCGTCCGACATGAGGCCCATCGCGATTCCCGCGACTGGCGACTTAATCGGCACACCTGCATCGAGCAGCGCCAATGTGGAGCCGCAGACGGAAGCCATCGAAGTCGAACCGTTCGATTCCAAGCACTCGCTCATGACGAGCACGGTGTAAGGAAACTCAGGATCGTCAAGTGGGATCACCGGCAACAACGCGCGCTCGGCGAGGGCACCATGGCCGACTTCTCGTCGTCCTGGGCCGCGCATCGGGCGAGCTTCACCCACCGAGTACGGCGGGAAGTTGTAGAAGTGCATGTAGCGCTTGCTGGTGGCGGGGTCGAGCCCGTCAAGCGTCTGCGCATCGCCAGGCGTTCCGAGGGTTGCCACGGAGAGCACCTGAGTCTGTCCACGAGTGAACAGGCCGGAGCCGTGAACCTTCGGCAAGATGCCAGCGATCGCTTCAAGCGACCGGATTTCATCGAGCTTTCGACCGTCTGGTCGTTGATCTTTGTCAATGATGAGCTTGCGGACCGTCGCCTTCACGACCTTGTCCACCGCATCGGCGAGCTGGCCCAACAGGACCGGATCGTCGGCGTGCTTCACCTTGAGGTCAGCGATGATCTCTTGCGTGACGGCATCCAGATCCAGTTCTCGCGAAGCCTTGTCTGGGTTTACCAGGGCCGCCACGATGTCCTTCTCTGAAGACTTCTTGATCGCTTCGATCAGCTTCTTGTCGATGATACGGAGATCAACTTCGCGCTTCGCTTTGCCCGCGATCTTGGCAAACTTCTCGAGTTCGCCGCAGATTTCGCGAATCGCTGCGTGGGCGAATGTGATCGCTTCGGTCATCAATTCTTCGCTGACTTCCTTCGCGCCAGCTTCGACCATGCTGATCGCGCCCTTGTGCCCGGCAACCGCCAGGTCAAGTTCGCTTCGGTCCAACTCTTCGAAGCTGGGGAACAGGATGAACTCGCCATCGATGTACCCAACTCGAACGCCCGCGACGGGGCCGTTGAACGGAATATCGGAGACGGCCAAAGCCGCTCCGGCGGCGGTGATCGCCAGCACGTCCGGCGGGCAATCGTAGTCCACCGAGAAAGTCGTGGCGATGACTTGAACGTCGTTGCGCATTCCATCTGGGAACAGTGGGCGCAGCGGGCGGTCAATCAGTCGCGAGGAGAGAATCGAGCGGTCGCTTGGGCGTCCAGCTCGCTTCAGGAATCCACCGGGGATTTTGCCCACCGAATATCGGCGCTCTTCAAAATCGCAAGTGAGGGGGAAAAAGTCGAGGCCCGCTCGGGGGTTTTTCGACATTGTCGCGGTGGCGAGAATTACCGTCTCGCCCATTCCAAGCAGAACGGCACCGCCGGCCTGCTTGGCAACGCGACCCGACTCGATGCTGAGGGTCTTGCCCCCAACTTCGAAAGTATGGGTGTGAATCATTTTTTAGCCTATCGCTAGTAGTTTTTAGCGGGGCTTAACTTCACGAATTCCGAGAGACTTGATCAACTCGCGGTATTTAACTACATCGCGGTTGCGGAGGTAACCCTCCAATCGGCGTCGCTTCCCGACGAGCATAAGGAGTCCCCGACGACTGTGGTTATCCTTTTTGTGCGTGCGCAGGTGATCCGTGATCTGTAGAATTCGAGCTTGCATAATCGCAATCTGAACCTCAGCCGAACCGGTGTCCCCGGGCTTGGTCGCATTCTCTTCGATGGCTTTCGCTTTAATTTCTTTGTCTAGCGGCATGTCGTTTGTTTGGCCTCGCTTAAAGTTCACCCCGCCGTCCTAGCGTCGGTCGCACGGGGAAGAGGAAGGTTCGGATAGCCGCTCTAAGCAACCTCCCTTAAGAGGTTCCGTACAACGGCGAGCCGGATGGCCTGCCTCGGATGGAGAGGATACCAGGTTCGCAGTGGATTTGGCAATATCACTCCTCCCCACTTCCCTCTCCGTCCTATCTGTCCTTTCTGTCCTAACTGTCCTATCTGTCCTACTCACCACGCGAGCCTACGTCGCCACAACCGCAAGCCAGATCGCCATCTGGAAGTAGATGATCAACCCCGTGGCGTCAACGAACGTGGAGATAAACGGCGCGCTCATGACAGCCGGGTCCACGTTCATGCGCTTCGCGAGCAGGGGCAAAACACTCCCCACCACCGTCGCCCAAATGATGATGCTCGGCAAGGCGATTGCCACGAGGATGCTGAGCGATGGGCTCGCGCCCCACAGAATTGCACGGACGTAACCCGCGACCCCCAACGTCAACCCAACCAAGCAAGCCGTCGCAAACTCTCGGCTCACCACCGTAAACCAATCGCGAGGATGTACTTCGCCCACCGCCAGCGCGCGCGTGACCATGGTGGTCACCTGGGAGCCGCTGTTCCCGCCTGCCCCAATCAACAGCGGAACGAAGAACATCAAGGCGGAAATTTTCAGTTCAGGGGCCGTGTTGGAGTAGTGGCGCATCACCGCCCCAGTCAGCATCTCGGCGAGAAACAGTCCCAGCAACCACGGGATTCGCTTCCAGGCCAGCGCCCACACGCTCAATGAAAGGTAGGCTTCCACTCGGCCCGAAACGCCACCCAGGCGCTCCATGTCCGCCGAGTCGGCGTCCTGCAAAATCTCTTGAGCGTCATCACCGGTGAAGATGCCCACCATGCGGCCCCGCTGATCCAAAACGGGAAGAGCGTAAAAGCCATACCGGGCCATCTTACGGGCCGCATCTTCGGCCGAATCGGTGGCCCGAACGGTAACCACCTCGTCGCGCATGATGTCAACCGCCTTAGTCTTTGGCCCCGCGCGTAGTGCTCGGCGTAGGCTGAAGATGCCCAGTAAGTGCTCCTCACCCGAGAGCACGTATACGTCGTTCACCGTCTCGTACTTCTCGTCACTGGCGCGACGGATGTCTCCAAGGAGCTCTTCCATCGTCGTCTCGGGGCCGACGAGGAAGAACTTCTCGGTCATGATTCGCCCGACCGTTTCGTCGGGGTACGTCATCAACCGACGGATTTCGAGTGCGTCTTCCTTCGGAATGACCTCAAGAAGGTCCTCAAATCGCTCCGCGCCGAGTTCCTCACGGAGATCGAGCGCGTCGTCCATCGGAAGCACATCCAAGAAGTGCGCCACCGTGTAGTCGGGCAGTTCATTGATAATGGACTTCGCGGTCGCGGTGGGCAGCTCCACGAGGACATTCGCCGCCATCTCGTGGTCGAGTAGCTTTAGAAATTCGACCGCTTCGTCCGTAGAAAGCCGCTGAACCCCTTCCGCAAGGTCTTCTGCCAACGCATCTTCGAGTTGTTCAGACGCAGCTTCCCGATCCTGGGCGCGTGCCAACGCCCGAAGCTGTTCGACGAAAGCCGGCAGATCCTGGATCATGGGTGATACGGAGACTATACCGCCGCGCTACACTCAATCACGGTGCAGCAAGAACGCGGGTGGATCGGCAAATTAGTGGGCGGCATGATCTCCCGATCGGTGCGCCGTAGCTTCCGTCGCGTCTATTGGGACAAGCCGGAAAACCTGCCACCGGGCCCCATTCTCTTCGCCACGAATCACCACGGCTGGCACGACGGGTACCTGATGTTTCACCTCGTCAAAGCGGCGAACCGTCCGTCGCTTGACTGGATCTCCGAATACGACGCCTTCCCGCTCTTCCGCTATGCCGGGGGAATGCCCTTTCCACCCAACGACGCGGGCCGCCGTGCCGCGACGGTGCGCGCCACGATTCGCGAAATGTCCACCACGGGGCGGTCTCTGATTTTTTTTCCGGAGATGCATTTGCACCCTCCGGGAGACATTTTGCCGCTTGGGAGAGCCGTTGAGATGCTGGCCAAGAATATCCCGAACTCGAGTGTCCTTCCGGTCTCAATCTTTTATCGTATGGACATTCACGAAAGACCTGAAGTTTTCATGCGAATCGGTGATAGAATCGAAATGGGTCCAGAATTTCTGGATCGATTGCGCGAGGCGATGGAGCGACAATTGGCCGCTCTTCGCGTAGACGCTATGGGCGATCACGCCTTTGATGTGTTGGTTGAGGGGACGCTGGACGTAAACGAACGATGGGATTTTCGCGCCCGATTTGGGAAGAAGTAGAGCCGTTTGCCACCGATGAGGACTACGCCGAGTGCGCGCGCCTCCATCGTCAACACGGCACGACGTATTACTTTGCCTCTCGGCGACTTCCTCTGGCTACTCGCCGCCGCGTCGATGCCGTTTACGGTTTCGTGCGAGTACCGGATGAGTGGGTAGACAACCCGAACGCCGACGACATCCAGCCCCCTGCTGAACGCCTGCAGCACTATCGGCAGGAAATGCTTGCCGCCACCTACGGGCGTCGCCCCACCTTCGGCGTTTTGAGGGCGTTTTGCGACGTTCTCCGCGAATGCCAGATGCCCTTGGAGGAGCCACTCCAATTCCTCGACTCGATGGAGTCCGACCTCACGGTCAACCGGTACGAGACCTACGATCAGCTCCGGCACTACATGCGGGGTTCGGCCGTCTCCGTGGGCATCATGATGCTGTACGTGCTCAACGCCAATCGCGACGCTGCCACCCGAGAGGCGGCCACCGCGCTCGGCGAGGCCATGCAGCTCACGAACTTCTTGCGCGACATCGGCGAAGATCTCACTCGCGGACGCATCTACATCCCTCAAGAAGACTTGGCGCGATTCGGCGTTACCGAAACTGAATTGCAGGACGGAGAAGTCACCCGGCCGGTGGTGGAACTCATGCGATTCCAAATCGCGCGTGCCCGCGCTCTCTACGAGCGAGCTGATCTGGGCATCCAAGAGCTGCCCGATGAGATGAGATTCGGCGTCACGCTGGCTCGTGAGCTCTATTCCAAGATCCTAGACAAAATCGAAGACGCCAATTACGATGTGTTTCGAACCCGGCTGAGAACCTCCCCCCAGGAAAAGATGGTCGTCGCTTGGCGAATTTGGAGCACGAACAGCAGTTAGATCTTCCGGAGCTTCAGGGAGTGGAGTAGCCGCAACGCCAAGAATCGAAAAAAGCGGGAATCCTTGAAGACAGAGAGGCCCAGCGGACTGACCGTTTCCAAAAACGTCCCCGGAGGCGCATAGAGGGCATTCCCCATGATGAGCGTGGTGAGCAGTTTCCGCTCCATCTCTGCCGTCATCGCCGGCAATCGTCCTTTGAACTGTTGCACGACTTCTACCATGTCCCGGGGCTGGCGGGAAAGCGACTCGTCGGTCAGCATGTAGTCCGTGCAAATTTGAGCGATTCGGTATCCAGGCCCGAAGCGTGTTCCCAGGCACATCAGGATCTCAATGTCCTCGGCTAACCTAAGGTTCTCGTTAAATCCGCCTACTTCCGCCCAGTGCAACTTTGGCATCGAGGGACAAGATCCGCAGGTCCAGTTCGCACTATCAAAAAGCTCGAACCACTCGACGGAGCCCTCCGGGCCCGAACCTCCCACGCCCGTCTCGCGATTCTCGGACCGAACTCGTTGGCACCGATCGAACACAAACGCAGGCCGAGTTTGCAGAGTTTCGTACACCTTCAAGTGTCTTTCAATCTTGGTAGGCCGCCACCGGTCGTCCGAATCCAGGAAAAAAAGCACTTCTCCACTGGAGGCCTTGGCCCCCGTATTCCTAGCCACAGACGGGCCAGCGTTGGACTGACGAATCACTTTCGCTCCCCATCTTTCAGCAATTGCCGCGGAGTTATCGGCAGACCCATCATCCACCACAATGATCTCATCGGCATGGACCGTTTGGGACTTGATCGAATCGAGGGCACGCACTAATGTGCCTTCCGCATTGTAGGCGGGCACAATGACGGAGCACGTTAGCGCGGCACGATCAGGCATGAAGACACAAGGGCAAGGTCGGGGCCAATTCGCCTCGAACAGATCACACTTTACTATAACTCAATTGATGTTGTTGCGATTTCAAAGCAATCAAGGGTCAGAAAATAGTTCATTTGCTTGGGATCGTTCGCCATTCAGGTTTAATGTCCCTATGCCTAAATCACAACAGCCCGGCGCCCGCTATTTGAGCCTTGCGCTGGTTGGCATCCTAGCATCATCCACATGCTCGGCCAACCCGTTGGCGACGTTCAAGGCGGGAAGATCAACCGAGACGTTGATGGTGGGTGGAGTCGAAAGGACCTACAACATTCGATTACCGCTCGCGATTGAGCAGCCCCGCGCGAAGTTGCCGGTAGTGTTCCTCCTGCACGGATTCTCGGCCTCGGGCACGGCCATCGAATCTTATAGCGGCTTTGGGAAGTTAGCGGACACTGAAGGGTTTATCCTAGTCACGCCGGAGGGTACCGGTAGGCCAGCCGGTTGGAATTGCGACTTCATCACGCTTGGCAAAGCGGGCATGGAAGATATTCGCTTTATGAACGAACTCGTGGACAAGGTGTCCGCCACTTACCCGGTTGATCCAAAACGCATCTTCGCCGCCGGCCACTCTAATGGAGCGATGCTCGCGAACGTATGGGGCGCAAATCGCCCAGATAAGCTCGCCGCCATTGGTTGCGTGGCTGGGGTCATTGGGGTCGGGCGCACCCAACGCAAGTATATGGCGGACCCGAAAGGCAAACTGTCGGTGCTGCACATCCATGGCACCGAAGACCGAGTGGTGGCTTACAACGAACAGGGCAACGCGCTATTGTTTGGCCCAAGCGCACCGGATGCCGTGAAATGGTGGGCAGAGAAGATGGGCATAAAATCTGCGCCGGTGAAGCAGTCATCGGGGGCAGTTCAGAGTATTGAATTTAAGTCGCCGGGAGAAACGGTAAGGCTGTTGTCTCTCACCGGCTGGACTCATGACTGGCCAGTGGGTAGCAAGTCACCGATCCAAGCCGCCACCACGATCTGGGATTTCTTTAAAGCTCACCCGAAGAAGTAGTCAGGCGCCGAAGGCGATCCCATACTGCGGCCCATTCTGCCGTCACTGGCGGGGCCTCTATATAGATCATCGGGAGCCCCTTTCGGTCCATCTCTGAAAGAGTGGCGTATAGGTACTTTGCGTAGGCTGCCGAATCTTTTTTCTCAACTTTCACGAGGTCATTTCTACCTGGCTGTTCCGTTGCTACTCGTTCGGCTTCTGAATGAGTTATAAGGCGCGTGGGCGTTTGGGGAGAATAGTGAAGCAGTGACTGACCAGGGGATTTGACCGCATTTCCGCCCCTCTTTCCCAACACTGCCGAGGGAAGCATTTCCTGAATCTGCTCGATGGAAATGTGTCCCAGGCGCAGTACTTCCGGTGGTGTCACCGTGAGATCCAACACAGTGGATTCAATCCCAACCTCGCACGGCCCGCCGTCGAGCACGCAAAATACATTTTCAAGAATTTCCTCGGAAATATCCTCCGCTCGAGTCGGCGACAACCGAGTAAAAAGATTCGCGCTCGGAGCAGCCAGGGGGACGCCACAGTCCGAAACTAACTGCTGCAGGACGGTGTGACTTGACTGACGCACTGCCACCGTGCTCCCGCCAGCGAGTACCGCAGGGGCCACTCTTCCCCGATCCGGCAATACCAAAGATAGGGGACCTGGCCAGAAGCGTTCCATCATTGCTGTCGCCTCTAAACTCGCGCCACCGACCTCATTCGCCATTTCCGATCCGCTCACGTGAACGATCAAAGGGTTCCAAGAGGGGCGTTGCTTCGCGACAAAAATGGACTGCACCGCTTCTGGACTCAGAGCGTTGGCCGCGAGCCCGTAAACCGTCTCAGTAGGGACCACCACCAGTTCCCCGCGCAGGATTGCCTTCGCCGCCAATTCAATATTCGACGGATTAGAAGACAGTATTTTCAAACCGGCAGAGCCCCCCGCATCGCCTCGATATCCGGCGAAACCCCCAGCCACCATTCAAAACTCAAGGCCGCCTGCTGGACAAGCATCTCACGGCCATCAACGGCCCTCCAGCCCGCATCAATCGCCGCCTTCATGAATGGGGTCGGTTCCAATCCGTAACTCAGATCCAAAGCGAGTCCCTTGCCTTCCCATTTCACTGGTAAACCATCCCCACTCAACGAAGCCGACGTGGCGTTGACGACCACATCAAACCCTTCACTGATGGGTTCCGACACGGTCTCAAGACCGTGCAAGGATAAATCATGGGCACGCCTAGACCACACGGAAACTAGATACCCCGCCTCAACAAGAGTCGGCAAAATGACCCGTGCCGTGCCCCCAGCGCCAAGCACCAAAATTCGGCTCCCCGGAACCACGCCATAGTGCCGCATAGCGGCCAAAAAGCCATCCTCATCGGTACTTATTACCCGACCATACCGCAGATCTACCGTGTTACCCCCAGCCTCCAGCTTGAGCGGAGCCGTGACATTCAAACCCCTGTACCCAAGACTCTGCAGGTGTTGCGAGGACAATGAAAACTCGCCGCTGGGAACCCGAATCCGCAGATATCGATAATCGAAACCAACCGCCCGATAAGCCGCCGAGTGAATCTCCGGCGACCAGCTCTGAGCAACCGGATCACCCACCACGGCGAAATCCGCCGCTGGAGCCTCTCGCCACTCAAAAAACTCGCCCATTTACAGCGCCCGCGTGGTCGGCCAATCCAGTTCAAATCCCTGGACCAAGCAGAGATTCTGGAAATCCTTAACTAGATTTTTATCCGAAGAAACCGCCTTAGGCGTCAGCCCATGCTGAAGACAATAGCCCGCCAATAATCCCGCCGCCTCCCCAATGTTCCATTCCACGGGATGCAGCCGATAGCACCCATTGGTGATATGAGAAACCCCTAAATTCTTGCACGCCGGCATCAAATTCTCAACACGAATCGGCACAAGAGACCCCAACGGAATCTGGAACGGATACGACGCCAAATCCACCGAGTTTCGCCCACTCGCGCTCGGGTGCAGGTCCATCCGGTACGCCCCGATCCCGACGGAATCGTCAAACTTCTCCGATCCCCCATGGCCCTCTCGCATCAAAACCCCGACGTGGTGCTCCGTCACCGTAAATTCCGCCTTAATCCGCCGAGATTCCCGGTGATATGGCGCCATCGCCAACCCATCCCGAGTTCCAACCGGCTCGCCAGCCAAATACAATTCCGGGTACCCATAGCCCCCCTCATCCCGCTCAGCATCGTTCTGCAACCAATAAAGCAAAGAAAGTGACTGCTGACGCGCGTTGTCCAGCACCAGTTCCGCTCGATCCGCTGGAACGTCGAGCACCCGATCAAAGTGGTCATTCTGAACCCAATTGATGATCGAAATGTCATTCGCCCGCACTTCACCAGTAAACATCGAACCATCAATAATCCGACGGTAAGAAAATAGCCCTAAATCCCCAAATAATCCAAACTTTCGCGGCACCATCGTGATGGCATCCACCACCGTCCAATTGAACAGCTTCCCGGGCCAAGGTGGGTCCATCGTCGGGTTATGGTCTCGCCAGTAGTCATACTGCGCTGGCTTCTCGATTCGGTGCTCGCCGTCGGGATCAAATCCCAGCGACATGCACCAGGTAAATCCTTGAATATCCTCCGGATTCGACTCCGCAGGAGCGTGCATCTCCCCGTAAACATCCTGCCCTTCCGACCCAACCCAGTACTCCGTCCCGGTCATTGGGAGCAGATCGCCCAATTCTGTCGCATCCAAAACATACGAGGCCGAAACGATAAACTCGTCCCCCTCATATAGATCGCGAACCGTCACGGACTTCACCTCGTCACCCTGAACCTCAGCACCGATCGCCACCGTATTCAGCCAAACTTCCAGCAGTCCAGTAGCCCGGTACTTGGCCAGCATCTGGTTCAAAACCGCTACCCCAACCTTAGGCTCGAAGCACAAGCGGCTCACCCACCCATTGCCTGGGTTCATCAAAGGATCGCGCATCGCGTGCTCATTTAATGGATAAAAATCTCGATAATATTGCCGGACCTGGTTTCGAAACACCCGGTACCGCCGTGTGCAGCCGTGGCTTTCAATCCAGGGATGCTCATCGGGAGGAACGGCTTGGCTGGTCAGCTGCCCGCCGACCCAATCCGTCTCTTCGGTCATGATCACGTGGTAGCCCAGGCTACACGCAGCCATCGCGGCGGCGCAGCCACCCGTACCTCCACCAACGATCAAAATATCGCACTTCGCTTCCCTGCTCATGAGATTGCGGCAAGGTTACCTTGGCTCGGCGGCGGCAAATTGCTCATCGTAGAGCTTTCGGTACAACCCGTTCCTTTCCAGCAAGTCCGCGTGCTGCCCCGATTCCTCGATCCGACCGTCATTCACCACCAAAATCAGATCGGCAGAGAGGACGGTCGAGAGCCGGTGGGCGATGGCGAAAGTGGTCCGCCCGGTCATCAAATTATTTAAAGAAGTTTGAATCAGCCTTTCAGAAACTGTGTCCAGGGCCGACGTCGCCTCGTCCAATATCAAAATCCGAGGATTTTTCAAGATCGCCCGGGCAATCGCCATGCGCTGCTTCTCGCCTCCGCTCAGCTTGTAGCCCCGCTCTCCCACCACCGTGTCATAACCTTCCGGCAAGCTCGCGATATGCTCATGAATCGCCGCCGCCTTGCACGCCTCCACCAATTCTTCATCGGTCGCGGCGGTCTTCGCAACCCGTAGATTCTCCTTGATCGTGGTGTGCATCAGGTACGTCTCCTGCGTCACCGCCCCCACGATCTGCCCCAGCGACTCCAATGTGATGTCCCGCAGATCGTGCCCATCCAGCTTCACCGACCCCTTCTCAGGGTCGTACAGCCGGGGTATCAAGTAGGTCAAAGTCGTTTTACCGGCTCCACTTGGGCCAACCAAGGCCACCAATTGCCCCGGCTTTGCCTCAAAGCTGATATCCGACAGTGTCCAGTCCGGCTGCTCGTCCTCATATTTGAAGAACACCCCATCAAACACCAGATGCCCCTTCACATTGGCTGGCGTCAAGATCGTCGCCGTCGGGCTGTCCTTAATGTCCCGGTCCATGTCCAAATACTCAAAAATCCGCTCGAACAGGGCGAAGGACGACATGATCTCGACCTGTGCCGAGAGCAGGCCGGTTAGGGGGAAGAACAGCCGAGCCTGGAGGATGGTGAATGCGACGATTATGCCCAGAGTCAGGCTCGTGTCCCCTTGGGCGATCATCAAGTACCCCGCGAGCCAGTACACCAGCGTGGGGGCGAATTGGGTGATCAGGCGGATCATCCCAAAGAACATGTATTGGATGACCGCGTTTTTGATCTGCCATCCAGCCAGAATCTGGTTTTCCGCCGCGAACTTCGTACTCAGCACCCGCTGATTACCGGCGGTCTTGCTCAGCAAGATGCCCGAGACCGACAGAGTCTCTTGCATCATCGAGTTGATCTCGCTGGTCTGCTCTTGGGCCCCCTTTCGCACCACGCGTGCGTATTCGCCCACGCCCTTGCCCACCCACGCGAAGAACGGCACCATGCCGATGCTGAGTAGGCACAGTCGCTTATCCAGGATAGCCATCGCCACCACCGTGCTGATCACGATCGCGATGTTCGACAACTGGTCGGTGATCGTGTTGCTCACCACATTCTGCACCCCACCCACGTCGCTGATCAGCCGCGTTTGGATGTCGCCCGTGCGGGCATTGGTGAAGAACTTCAGGCTCATGCTCTGAAGGTGCGTGTAGAGGTTATCCCTCATGTCGCACATGATCTTCTGCCCGATCACCACGCTCATGTAGCCGTAGAGCAGGGTAAAACCAGCGCCCGCTAGGACAGCGAGCAGAGTCAGCCCAGAATAAAGGCCAACTACGTCGAGCCGCTTTTGGCCGACGAGTTCATCAATAATGATTTGGTAGAGGAATGGGGGGACGATCCCCATTCCCGTACCGACAACCACCGCCAGCATCGTCAGGATCACCTGACGGCGGTGCGGGCGAAAGAGGCCCAGAATTCTCCGGACAATCGTCCGGTCAGAGGGGGCTGCTTTCAAGCGTGGTCACCGCAGTTCATGCCCCCGAGTGTACTCGCGGGTTAGTGACCGTGGGAGGCGATGCAAGCAGCGCAAGTCGGCTTGCCGTGGTCTTCCTTCAGTTCGGAAGCTGGCTTCTCCACGCCGCAACCAGCGCAATTGGCCATGGCGACGGTGGTCGCGGCCGGCTGTTCTGTGGTCGAGGTCGCAGTTGCGGTCTCAGCAGCCGGAGCCGCCTCGTTGCTACATCCAATAACGACAAATGCCGCAATCGCGGCGAAGAGGATTGAGAAGTTCTTCATAAGACGCCCAGATTTTACCGAGAAGCCTCGACCTTTCTCTACCCGCACCAATTGTCCCGAGCACTTAACACTTCGCGCTAAACTCTGTGCCATATGCCCGGTCCCGAAATCCAAAGCGTCTGGCCCAGTCCGCATGGCATTACTGATCTGTCGGATAGTGAGAAACTGTACCGATCGCCCGGCCTTACTGATGTTCTCGAATTCTGGGGCCAAGATCAAAAGCAACTGGGTTCGTCCGAGGCGCTTAAACGCTTTAACGACGAACTCCACCGCGAGTGGGCCATCGAAACCGGTCTCATCGAAAACCTCTACGACATCGAAAGAGGCACCACCCTGATCCTGATCGAGCAGGGGTTTAGCGCCGCAAACCTACCCCACGGTAGTACTAATAAGCCGGAAGAGTACGTTCTGCAGCTGCTGAAAGATCAGCAGGACGCCCTCGAAGGACTTTTCCATTTCGTGAAGCAGGGTAGGCCTCTCAGCACGAGCTACGTTAATGATCTCCACCATGCTATGACTCGCAGCCAAAGCGAGGTTGACGCTCAAATGCCGGACGGTGCGATGACAAAGGTGCCCATGCTTCATGGCAAATACAAAGAGCACCCCAACTCTCCCCAACGCGGAGGCGTCGTATTCGAATATTGTCCGCCTGAACGTACGGCTGATCAAATGGATCGACTGATCGAGCTACACCTCGTCCACACCAGCGAAGGCGTTTCACCGGAGGTGGAAGCAGCTTGGCTACACCATCGCTTTACCCAAATCCACCCGTATCAAGACGGCAATGGACGTGTTGCAAGGGCCCTTGCGTCGCTCGTGCTCATCCGCGCTGGCCTTTTTCCCCTTGTCGTGTCAGTGGACGACAAGGCCAGCTACCTCGACTTCCTCAAAGCCGCCGACGCTGGGGATCTGTTGCCGCTGATTCGCATGATCACTCGCTTGCAACAGGTCCGCTACCGCAAGGCAAAGCGTGCGCTCATCAAATCGACCACGCGTCCAAACTCTGTCAAAGAAGCCCTTGCCCAGTACGGAGAGGCATCGGATCTCGACCCTAAGAAGGCGGACGCCAGTAGCCGCCAGCTCGCAGAACGCGCTCGTGACGCCATCGCCAGTTCGCTTCGACATCTTTACCGACAGTTCACTCCAGACGAATTCTCAGGCGCTGGATTCCCGCCTGCCAATGGTGGTGTCGAAGTCAATGAGGTAAGTGACACGGTAGCGCGGGAGCGTCTCAAGGCACTGGCCGGCAATGAGTACGAAGACGGGCTCACCCAGCCGCTGTGGCTATGCTCGATGGTGCTCAGGCCGAGCGGTGAAGTGCTACCAATTGGCATTGTGTCGCCCCTTGTAATACTGTTGACGGGAACAAAGTGGCCGTATTTGGCGTGACCAAGGAGGGTGGTAGCCTCTTGAACTTAGCTGGCTCACTGGAGGTTTGGACACGAGACGAGCTCGCACACGACCCGAATGAAGCGATTCGGGATTATTGCGAACGCACCGCAATTGACCTTATCGCCCGCTACCGCGACCTTCGCCTCAACACCTTCGACTAAACCCCATCAACCCCTGCTCGCCCCATCCGTCCCATCCGCCCTATCCCGTCCTATCCGTCCTATCCGTCCTATTCCCCCTCCGGCCATGGTTGCCCAAACCTCTCCCTGACACCTATAAGGTGTGAAGCGACCAACGCACTATGAACTCCCCGACCCCGTCGAACTAGCCACGCTCGACGATGAGCGCCATGAAGCCCTCTTCGATCTTTTCCAGCCCATCTATGAGTTCGACGCCGACCTCACCACCAAGTGGCTCATCCAAGACTGGATTCCCCAAGGCAGCCTCATCATCCTGGCCGGCGCACCCAAGTCCGGCAAAACCTGCCTCGCCACCGCCCTCAGCCTCGCCATCGCGACGGGAACGCCATTCGCCGGCCTACCTACCACCCAAGGCTCTGTACTCTGGCTCGCCCTGGAGGAGAGCCGCGCCGAACGTCGCTATCTGATCAACCAACACCCGCTTGGCGTGCCCTCGACCCCGATCTACACGTGCTATGAGCCGCTCGTCATTAACGAAGCCACTACCTTAGATGCGCTCGACTATTGGATTCGCCAGACCGACGCGAAGCTCATCGTCGTGGACCCCCTCCAAGCCGCTGCTCCCGGCAGCAGCCTCGACCACGGCCACTCCGCCCGCCGCGCCCTCCAAGACCTCAAAAGGTTCTGCCAAACCCGCCGGGTCACCGCCCTCGTGCTACACCACGCCAAATCCCCCACCCGCGCCAACCCCCACCCCCGAGTCGCCGACCACGCCCAACTCTCCGCAACTGCGAGCATCCTAATGGTAATGACCGTCCAAGAATCCCAGTTACCAGTTCAATCTGAAATCAAAAATCTCAAATCTGAAATCCCCCCAACTCCGAACTCCGAACTCAAACCGCCGAACTTCGAAAAATCTGAAATCAAAAATCTCAAATCTTCAATTCCTCCGAACTCCGAACTCCAAACTCCGAACTCGCCCAAATCTGAAATCAAAAATCTCAAATCTGAAATCCCCGAGTTCCCACCTCCGAACTCCGAAAAATCTGAAATCAAAAATCTGAAATCTTCAATCCCCCCAACTCCGAACTCCGGATTCCAAACTCCGAACTTCCCCCGCCTCATCTCCCTCTTCTGCCAGGGTCGCGGGCACTTCGCCAACCGAACCCTTCACCTCCGAAGCACTTCCCCCCATGAATATCATCTCGCGGACGCCGCTGACTTGAAGGCTGCTCCCGAGCCGGTGCGCCCCACCCTCAGCACGGATCTCATCCTCGACTACCTAAAGATCACCCCTGCCGACGGCCCGACCCTTTGCCATGCCCTCAAGCTCAATCCGTACACGCTACGAAATAGTCTCTCCCTGCTTCGAGCCCGCGGTGAGGTGCGTTCCCACCTCAACCCTCGTGGCCACCACATCTATGCGCTAGCGTCTTACTCCCGCGAACAAGCCCTCGCCGCCACCCTCACTCCCCCAACCATCACCGACCTCGCCAACTCCGAACACGACCGAACCGAAGGCCCATGAAAATCAAGCTGCAACAATCCCTGCGCCCCGCCTGCCCTCCAGCTATCCCCAGCCATCCCCCACCACCCCCAGCCACTCCCAGCCAAAAACGCCAAAAAAGCCGCAGTACATTTAGTACATCGGGACAAACAAAAATAGCGGGTGTCCGGACCATTTGTGGCGGCAACATGGTCATGTGGAGCACCCGCTGGGTTCAATCTTCCATCTCCAACGTTAAGAACAGCTTCGCAAGGATACGGGGATTTTTGGATCAAGCGGTGACCGTCTGCCGGAAGCTGTCGTACATCTATTTATAGGGCAAGGGGACCAAAGTCCCGGTGCTCGGTTGGACTTGGTGAACCCGAGCCAGCTAAACTACTTGGGTCAACATTGCGTTCGGGAACAGTGCGGTTCCCGACCCCTACTGAAACCAGATAGAAACGACAATACACTTTTTGAACTTGGCGATCCTGTCAAGAATGCGGCAAACCGCATGATTTCTAGCAAATCTTTTGCGGGTATCTCAAAAACCGGACCTGACGTGGAAAGAAGAGACTGGCGGCAACGATCACAAAAGAAGGGGTTGGAAAAAACATTATGGCTATGCCAAGCACAGCACGAACTGAAATGGGTCCACGCGGCGTCCGACTGACGCCCACTGAAGTAAAGGTCTTGAGTCTTATTGCCCAAGGTCACAGCAGTAAGGAAGCTGCTGAAAAACTCGTCGTTTCGAAGCGCACGGTGGATTTCCACTTGGCGAACATCTATGACAAGCTCCAGGTGAACAACCGGGTCCAAGCGCTGCGCATGGCAACGCGATTGGGTCTGATTCCGTTCGACCCGGTATTCGGCGGCGGCAGCGACGCGTAAGCGTCACCTCCATCGTTGTCGAAATGCCCCATGGCGATCTCGCCATGGGGTTTTTTCGTCTAGAATCAGCCGAATGATCCGGGTTTGGCGCTCCGCGCTTGATGCGCTGTTCCCTCTTCGCTGCGGCCTCTGTGGGCTGATGGCAGACGCGGGGATCTGCCCGGAATGCCTTGGCGAGTTTAAGCGGACCGAGCAACCAATCGTTCGCCTCGGAGAACGGGAACCGGTCCAACTCGTGGCCAGCCTGTACGAATACGAAGGCCGCATGGCGCAGGCGATACAGCGGTTCAAGTATGAGAGGGTCACTTCCCTGGCGGATCCTCTCGCCGACTTACTCATGGCTGGTACACGCGAGCTCGATTTGCCGCCGTTTGACTTCGTGTTGCCGGTGCCGATCCACTGGCGACGCCTCTGCTGGCGAGGGTTCAACCAAGCCGATCTGTTGGCCAAGCACCTGATTCCCGCCGGGCAGGAGTCGGCGCTCCTCCGAATCCGCGCCACCCGGCCGCAGGTCGGTCTGAGCGCCGTCGACCGACTATCGAACCTGGACGGAGCATTTCGAGCCTCGGACGTCGTTAAGGGTCGAACGGTGCTGATGGTGGACGACGTGTACACGAGCGGGAGCACGGCAAGAGCCTGCGGCATCTCGCTAAGAGTCGCCGGAGCCAGCTACGTCGGAATTCTAACGCTGGCTAGCGGCGATGATCTCAGAGCTCCTTAGACTTCAGGTTCGAGCAAGCCATAGGTTCCGCCCTTCCGGCGGTAAAGGACTTCGACTCGATTGGTGTGCTCGTTCTTGAACACAAAAAATGGATAACCGAGAAGGTCCATTTCGAGCGCCGCCTCATCGATGGTTTGGGGTTTGACAAGGAACTGCTTGCGCTCCTTGATGACGACACGTTCGTCCGCCTCGTCTGGCTCCGGCTCGGCTTCAGCGAAGCCCTTAGGAATCGTATCGCCACTATGGCGATACTTGTTGACGAGTCGCTTTTTGATGCGGCGCAAACGGTTTTCGAGCTTGTCGCCGACGATGTCAATGGCGGCGGTGATGCTAGCATCTTCCTCCTCGCCTCGGACGGTCATGCCGTCGGCGAAAATGGTGACCTCAATCTTGTGGGCCTCGCGCTTGCCGTGATGGAGCTCGCGATGGACGAGTTCAACTCGCGATGCCTTGTTGAAGTAGCGGTCTAGTCGCCCGAGCTTGGTTGCCGCGTACTCGCGATCTTGGGCGGAGAGGTTTCCCTCGGCATTTCGAATCAACAGTTCCATCATATTTTTACACTCCTGGCGTGGGGAACCGGCGTATGGTGGCGACCGCCATGGCGGCGATTCCCTCACTTCGACCGATAGCCCCGAGCTTCTCATTGGTCGTGGCCTTGATGCTCACGCAGCCGGGATCGATCCCGGTCGCGAGGGCAATGGCCTGTTTGATGTCGTGGCTGCGAGGCATCACTTTGGGCACCTCGGCGAGGATGGTGGCGTCCAAGTGGACGATCTCCCATGCCTCTGCGCGCAATCGCGCGGCGGTTTCTTCAAGAAATCGGGTGGAGCGGACGTCCTTCCATTCCGGGTCGGTGTTTGGATAGAGGAGTCCGATATCGCCCATGCCCGCTGCACCGAGCAAGGCATCCACGACGGCATGAAGGAGGGCGTCAGCATCCGAGTGGCCTTCGAGACCGGGGGCACCTTCGAACTGGACTCCGCCCAGCCAGAGAGGCCGGGTTGGATCCTGTGAAAAGGCGTGAATGTCATAGCCGAGTCCGGTGCGGGTCTCCGGGATGACCTGGATCATGCGGAGGGCCAATTCGTAGTCTTCGATGGTGGTCAATTTTATGTTACGCCTATCTCCTTCCACGAGTGCGACGGGAAATCCTGCTTGGTCCATGAGTCCCGCGTCGTCGGTGGCGGGTTGGGGGTTTTCGTAGGCTTTCAGCAGGTCGCTCACTCGAAAGCCCTGCGGAGTTTGTACCGCGTGGAGCTGGGACCGGTCCAAGGTCTTATTGCCTTGTCGGATCGTGTCGGTGACCGCGAGGGCGGGGGTCGCGGCCCCGTGTTCTTGAGTGGATTGAATCACCCGGGCGATAAGGTCTTGGCTGATGAACGGTCTCGCTCCATCGTGGATGAGGACGAACTCCGTGCCTTCGGGAAGGGCTCGCAAGCCCGCCCGCACGCTCTCCTGGCGTGTTCCACCGCCTTGGACGGCAGCGGTAACTTCGAGGAACTGTGCGGCCTCGTTGAGGCGATCTCCGTGGGCAACGACGATGAGCGTGTCCATCGCTTTGGCCAAAGCGGCGACGGACCAATGCCAAACTTTTTGGGTCCCGAGGGGAAGTTCGAGCTTATCGGCGCCAAATCGTTGGCCAGTTCCTGCGCAAAGAATGATGGCGGCGACGGACACTTAGCGAGGACTCCGGCGCTTCTTGGCGGCTGGATCGGGCTCTTCGCCTTCTTCGGGGAGTTCGGCGAAGATCATCTTGCCTCGCTCCGTCTGATGGACCTGGGTGACGGTGACCATTACTTCGATCCCGAGAGCGCGGCGACCACCTTCGATGACTACCATTGTCCCATCGTCGAGGTAGGCAACTCCCTGGCCGATCTGGGAGCCTTCGCGCACGACCGTGACCGCGAGCGGTTCACCCGGGAGGACAGTAGGGCGAAGGGCGAGGGCGAGGTCATTGATGTTCAAGACCTGGACCTCTTGGAGTTGGGCCACACGGTTGAGGTTGTGGTCGTTGGTGACCAAATCCGCACCAAGAGCACGGGCCAGACGGACCAGGCGGCCATCTACGCCGTCGCTTCCTTCACTGGCAAGGCGGTCGTGGGTACCAATGTCAAGGGTTACCTTGGTTTGCAGCTGCTTTAGAACTTCGAGGCCACGACGTCCACGCTGTCGCTTCAGGCCGTCGCTGTTGTCGGCGATGTACTGAAGCTCATTAAGGACGAACTTGGGGACGTAGAGTTGGCCGTCGAGAAAGCCGGTGAGGATCAGGTCGTAAATTCGACCATCGATGATCACGTTGGTGTCAAGGATTTTGTAGGCGGATCGACGGCCCTTGCCCTTGTTCTTTGACCAAGGCAGAACGTCTTCGACTTGCCGAATCACGAAGATGGAAACAGAGGTGATGAGAACCATCATGCCCAGGCTCACCACCGTAGCGGTAAATGCGCCGAGAGCGGTGAAAAGAACCATGAACGGGACAGTGAGGATGACGCCAAAGAGAATGCTCAGGAAGACATTCACCTTGTCGCCGCTGTGCATCTTCTCCCACGCCCCAAATGTGCGCTCGAAGCCTTGGAAGACGACGTTCCCCGCGGCTAGACCCACCACGCCGCCGAGCAAGGTCAACGCGGCGAGCGGGAAAGGCATGTCTGCATAGCTTTGGCCCTGATCAAAGAACCGCTGGTAGGCAAAGAGTAGCCACGACGGACCCTGCTGGAAGAAAATCCAGCCCACGCCGAGGGCTCCGGCGATGAGGAGCGCGTATCGTAACAGGTTCCAGCGGGTCATGGCTAGCGGTATCGGATGTTGGTCAATTCGATGCGGGTTCGGCTGAGAACTGGGAAGGTGAAGGCGGTCTCCACGTGGCCGTGGGCGAGTTTGATTCGAGTCGCGTTGGTCGGAAGGTTAGCGCGGGTGGGGTCAAGCATGAACCACTCCCTTCCGCTCCAAACTTCCACCCAGGCATGATAGTACATCTGTTGGTTGTCGTAAATCAGGCCGCTGGCGACTCGGGTAGGGATTCCGGCGCTGCGCATGAGGGTGGCGGCAAGGATCGCGTAGTCGCGGCACACGCCCTCCTTGGTGGCAAGGACCTCAGTGGCGTCACGCAAGATGCCGATGCCCGCGTTGGATTTCATGTTGTCGTAAATCCATCGGCTGATCCTTTCTGATCCGGCGATGACATTAGTTTCTTTGCCGAGAATCTTCCGCGACAGAGCCCGGAACTCGGCGGAATCCGCCGGGATGTGGAGCGAGGGGCGGAGCCACTGCTTGGCAAACTTGCTGGCGACTGAAATTTGGCGGTCGGGCAGGGACTGACGGTTCACGGGGTGGACGCGCACGACCCACGTATCTCCTCGCTTTTGAGTGGTCTGATACGAGTCGCTCGGCAGGCGGCTGAGGTCGGAGGCGATGACGTTAAAGGTGACCTCATCCGTATCAAGGGCGCGGGTGAGGGGTTGGTTGACGCGGATCGCGGAAGATTCGGCGAGGTCAGTGCGGGGCGCACTGATGTCCAGCGCCTCGGCTTCGGTCTCGGGCAGCATCACCATTCCGAGCGCTCCTTCGATTTTGATGACGTCGCCTTTTGAGCTGTAGAAAATCTTGGAGATCGCCCGGGGGTCTTTGACCGTGACCAGCGTTGCATCAGTTAACCGACCCTTAATGTCCACTTTTGTGGGGCCGTCGAGGGAGACATCGTTGATGATGAGGGTCAGGGTCGTGGGGTCGAGAACGTGGACTTTGAACGATTTGACCGCGCCGGGGCCCTCGAGAATCAGCGCACTGGTGGCGTCGTCTACGACTTTCGCTCCGGGTGGGATGTCAATCTTTCGGGTGGATTTGGTCCCGTTGTTGTCCACCTCGATTCGGATAATTCTGGCTTCGAAGTAGGCCAAGACGGTCTGCGTGCGGCCCGAGCTCTCCGTGATGTACTCCATCCGAACAGGGGCCCCTTGAGCCGTGGTCTGGGTTCGACTCACAATCTTCATGTCAAGATCGGCACCCATCATGGTGGAACGAAAGACAGTTTCGGAGACGCTCCAGCGAAGGCCCTGGGCGTCGGGAGCGGAAGGTTCACGGGAGATCGAATAGCCGATTTTTCCGCCGTCCAGGTAGATGCCGAAGTACGAATCGGCGGCAAATGCCCATGCTCCTGCGGCAATCCCAAAAAGTCCCAGCGTAAATCGTTTCATCGGGTTTATGCCTTTCAGGATACATTCTGCGAACCAGAGGCGGTTCCTTGCAAGTCTACAGACGCGTGGATTCATCGCCACAATACGTTATCTAAGGTCTTCCTCTGGCGTCAGTAATCACCTGGTACGCTGAGAGTCCCGCCCGTTGTCACGTAAGTCCGGAAAGAGCCCCATGCCAAAACTAGTCATTGTCGAATCACCCGCCAAAGCCAAAACGATCAGTCGGTTCCTCGGAGCCGGGTATGAAGTCGAGGCGAGTTTTGGGCATATCCGTGACCTCCCCCAGAGCGCCAGTGAGGTGCCGGAGGAGTACAAAAAGATGAAGTGGGGCAAGCTGGGCGTGAACGTGGACGACCAGTTTCAGCCGCTCTATGTGGTTCCCGCGGATAAAAAGCGCCACGTCGAAAATTTGAAGCGAGCGGCGAAAAATGCCGACGAGCTCCTACTCGCGACGGATGAAGACCGCGAGGGCGAGAGCATCAGTTGGCACATCTTGGAGTTGCTCAAGCCTTCGAAAAAGACGAAAGTTTCCCGTATCGTTTTTCACGAGGTAACGCCGGAGGCGATTGACGCAGCGTTGAAGTCGCCCCGAGCGCTGGATGTGGACTTGGTCCGAGCGCAAGAAACTCGTCGAATTTTGGACAGGCTTTACGGCTATTCCCTGTCCCCTGTGCTTTGGAAGAAGGTAGCGCCGAAGCTCAGCGCAGGCCGAGTGCAGAGCGTAGCGGTCAAGCTGCTTGTTGATCGAGAGATCGAGCGCCGCGACTTCATTCCCGCGGTGTTTTGGGACCTAAACGCGAAATTTGGCACCAAGGAGGGCGACTTTGCGGCGCGCTTGACGAAGGTGCAGGGGACGAGAGTCTCTTCCGGCAAATCCTTTGATGATCGCGGAAAGCTGATCGATACTTCGATGTGGCTCGATGAGGCCGCCGCGGGCAAATTGGGCACCGAGGCCAAGGATGTGAACCCTTGGAAGGTGGCCACCATCGAGACCAAGCCCGGATTTGAGCAACCCCCCAAGCCATTCCAGACTTCCTCGCTTCAACAAGAAGCAAATCGAAAGCTTCGATTCACCTCGAAGCGGACCATGCAAATTGCGCAGAACCTGTACGAAGGCATTGACCTCGGCGGCGAGCGTGTAGGTTTGATCACCTACATGCGAACGGACAGCCTCACGCTGAGCGAGCGGGCGCTTCAGCAGGCCCGGGAAGTCATCAAAGATCTCTACGGAGCCAACTATCTTCCTGCAAAACCAGTTCAGTACAAGACCAAAGCCAAGGGCGCCCAAGAGGCGCACGAGGCAATCCGACCGACTGACCTGAGCCGACGTCCGCAGGACATTCAGAAGTATCTGACCGACGAGCAGTTCAAGCTGTATGAGCTGATTTGGAAGCGCACCATCGCTTGCCAAATGGTAGCGGCGCGGGTGCTTCGCACGGCGGCGGACATCGAGGGCCAAACTCGAGACGCGAGTTTGACCTTCCATGCAACCGGCAAGCAAATTGAGTTTCCGGGCTTTCTCCGTGCTTATGTAGAAGGCTCAGACGATCCTGATTCCGAGATTGAAAACCAGGAGAGCCTGCTCCCGCCGTTGAAGCAAGGGCAGACCGTGGACCTGCGCGATATGAAGGTGGAGGACCATTCCACCAAGGCACCTGCCCGCTACACCGAAGCGTCCCTGGTGGGCAAGTTGGAGGCAGAAGGAGTTGGGCGACCGAGCACCTACGCTAGCATCATCAGCACGATTCAAGATCGCGGATACGCGTTCAAAAAGGGAAATGAGCTGGTGCCAACGTTTACCGCATTTGCCGTGAATGAAGTCATGTCGAACCACTTCGACGAACTGGTGGATATCCAATTCACGGCGAAGATGGAGAGTGAACTGGACGAAATCGCCGACGGTCAGCGGGATTGGGTTCAGCATCTGCGCGGGTTCTATTCGGGCGAAGAAGGCCACAAGGGCCTGGTCCAACAGATTGACGAGAAGACCGCCGACATCCCATTCCCTGCCATCTCGGTGGGCGAAGATATCGTGGTCAAGGTGGGCAAATTTGGTACCTACCTTCAGCGTGGCGAGGGGGGACCAGGCAATACGGCGACCATTCTCGCCGAAACGATCCCCGCCGAACTCACCCTCGAGAAAGCGAAGGAGCTTTTAGGTGGCCCCAGTGCGCTCGGCGTTGACGCGAAGTCGGGCCAGTGCGTGTTCCTCAAAGCGGGCCGATTTGGGACGTATCTAGAAGTCAAGCAGACTCCCGAAGAGGTTGAGCGCGGCGAGAAGCCGCGGCGAGCCAGCCTCCCGGACGGGGTTAAGGCAGACGAACTCTCCGAGGAAGACATGCAAATGCTTCTGAGCTTCCCTCGTGAATTGGGCACTGATCCCGCGACCGGGGATTCGGTCACGGTCATCATTGGCCGCTACGGACCATTTGTCAAGGGTGGCGAAGAGATTCGAAATGTGGCGGATTGGCGGATTGCCGGTCGCCTCACGATTGAAGAGGCGTCTGCGCTGCTGGCAGCGCCGAAGGAGCTTCGCGGAGGGCGCGGTGCTGCGCGTACTCCCGCCGCCGCGATTCAGGAGTTTGGCAAATTGGAAGGCGCACAGGGCAATGTCCGAGTACTAAGTGGACGATACGGACCGTACGTCACCGACGGAAAGACCAACGCGACGCTCCCGAAGACCATGGTGCCGGAAGAGATTTCCGCCGACCAGGCGCTTGAACTTCTCCGTGCCAAGGCGGCCGCCGGGCCGTCCAAAAAGAAACCATTCAAGAAAGGCAAACGTAGCGCATAAGAGAGAAACCATGATTATCACCGCACTCGCCGCTGGCGTACTTTTAAGTCAGGCTACGCCACCCCGCGCCGCCGCGACTCCTGAATTTTATAGCCAGGTCGTGAAGGACCTCGACAATAAGGACTTCGCGTTCAAATCGTTGAAGGGCAAAGTGGTGCTCGTGGTGAACACGGCATCCCTATGCGGACTGACTCCCCAGTACAAAGGGCTTGAGAAGCTCTGGCGCGAAAACAAGAAGGCCGGATTGGTGGTGGTAGGATTTCCGAGCAACGACTTCAACAATCAAGAGCCGGGAACGAACGAGGAGATTAAGACTTTCTGCACCCAGCAGTTCGATGTGACCTTCCCGATGATGAGCAAGGTGAAGGTCAAGCGACCCGACATTCACCCCCTCTATGAGTGGCTACAGAGCAAGTCCGACCGCCCGGCGGAAGAGGTTGAGTGGAACTTCGCCAAATTCTTGGTGGACCGCAATGGCGTGGTCCGATACCGGTTCGCACCGAAGGAGCGACCGGAGTCTCCGTTCGTGATGAAGGCACTCAACGAGTTACTCGCCGAAAAGGCCAAGTAAAACTAGTACGTCGCCATCTCGGGATCAACGGTCTTCGCATAGCCGTTGATCCCGGTTTCTAGGTTCGAGACGTTCTTGAATCCTTGACCGACGAGAAACTCTGATACACGCCCACTTCTCCCGCCAGTGCGGCAATGCACGATGATCTGGGCTTCGGGGTCGAGCTCACCCATTCTCTCGCCGATCTCCGCCATCGGGATGTGAATTGCGCCCGGGATGACGCTGATTTCTCGCTCGTCCGCTTCCCTTACGTCGAGGATGACGATGTTGGGGTTGGCGGCTTTTAGGCCGGCCAATTCGATAGGAAGCACTTTGTGGACCATTGCTGATTATAGTTCCGGGTGCTTCCCGCGCCCACCGCCCCAGTGCAACACAGCGACAACCAATCCAGCAACGGCCAAAAAAGCGAAAACTATCGCAGTGGAGATTCCCGCCGCTCGTCCACCAGCGCCTGGCAGCAGGAAACTCGCTGTCGAACAAGACCCGCCCACAATAAGGGCGATTAGGCCCGCAACAAGCGTCTTCGTCGATTTTTCGACTCTAGGTAACCGGAATCCATGCATCGTCTTCCCTCTTCCCGTGCAACATCGTTGCTAGCCCCGCGTTCTCGGGACGCTTCAAATCAGGGTCACTGGCGATCAGCTTCGTGGCGGCATTTCGAGCCCGTTCGAGCAGGTCCAGATCGCGGATGAGGTCGGCGACTTTGAAATCGAGGTTCCCGCTTTGCTTGGTCCCCATCAGGTCCCCCGGCCCACGGAGCCGCATGTCCTCCTCGGCAATTTTGAACCCGTCTTGGGTGGCGACCATCACTTCCATGCGGTCCCGCGCGTCGTCGGTGGTTGCATCTGCGATGAGAATGCAAAAGCTTTGGTGCTGACCACGACCGACCCGACCCCGAATCTGGTGAAGCTGGCTTAGGCCAAATCGGTTGGCGTCTTCGACCACCATCACGCTGGCGTTAGGGACGTCCACCCCGACTTCGATCACGACGGTGCTGACGAGCACATCAAGCTCATGCTTCCGAAACTGGTCCATGACGCCCTCCTTCTCTAATGGCTTCATCTGACCGTGGAGAAGGCCCACGCGGAGGTCGGGATAAACCTGAGAACTGAGCCGATAGTGGAGATCCACTGCCGCTTGCGTCTGAAGCTTCTCGTTTTCGGAGATCATCGGACACACGAAAAACGCTTGCCGCCCTTCTTGGAGTAGTTTCCGGACGCCTTCGTAGACTTGGGGGCGGTCCGACGCTCGTTTCCAGTGGGTCTTGATCGGCTTTCGACCGGGTGGGAGTTCATTGATGATGCTCACGTCCAGGTCGCCGTACACGGTCATCGAAAGCGTGCGCGGGATCGGCGTGGCGGTCATGACCAACACGTCCGGGACGAGGTTCGACTTCTGCCGCAGGGCGAGCCGCTGGAGGACACCGAAACGATGCTGCTCATCAATCACCGCGAGCCCCAAGTTTGCAAACTCAACCCCTTCTTGGATCACCGCATGGGTTCCGATGATGATTCTTGCTTCCCCCCCTTTAATGGCGTCGAGGGCCTTTCGCTTATCGCGGGCATTCTGCTTGCCGAGCATTAGCTGCACGGAGATTCCCAAAGGAGCGAGAAGATTTTTGAAGTTGATCGCGTGCTGCTCGGCGAGGATTTCGGTGGGGGCCATGAGAACGGCCTGATATCCGCATCGTACCGCCGCCAGCATTGCGCAAGCCGCGACAGCGGTCTTTCCGGACCCCACGTCTCCCTGGACCAAGCGATTCATCGGCATGGGCCGTTCCATGTCTTCCCAGATTTCTCCGACTACCCGTTTCTGCGCGCCGGTGAGTTCGAATGGAAGGATCTTCTTGACTTCGGTCCAGAGGTCGTTTGCTTCGCCGAATAAGCCCGTCGCATCCGCCTCATTAAAACGAAAAGCGATGCCCGGTTCCTGTTTGGTTTTCGCTTTGCGGAGCTGGACCAGCATCTGGATGGCGAAAAACTCGTCGAACGCGACCCGACGTCGAGCAAACTCGATGTCCTCTGCATTATCTGGTTGGTGGAGCTTCTTTATCGACCAAACCAGATCGGGGAGCTTCTCGTACTTTTTGAGCGCGGGCGGGAGCGGGTCGCTCAGGTCATCGGCATAGCCCGTGACGGCGGCGGTCGCGGCCTTGCGCATTTGGCGTTGCATTAGGCCCTCAGTGAGTCCGTAAACCGGGACAATTCGCGCGAAGCCCTCCGCCTCCTCTTCCGGGTCGATGACCTCCCACTCCGGCGAGGCAATTTCGGGGCCCCACTGCCCTTCTTTCACAAGGCCGTAAGCGATCACCTCTCCCGTCGCCTCACGAAGCTTCTTCGCGATCCAGGGTTGGTTAAACCAGAGAAGGGCGATGGAGCCGGTGCCGTCGTTCAGCACGCAACGAATCGGGGCGGCACGGCCTCGGGTCGGTTTTGATTCGACGTAGGAGACCCTGCCTCGAACGGTCACGAATTGCCCCGGACGAGCTTCACGGATCGGGGGCAGGTGCCGGCGGTCGTCGTAGCGGCGCGGGACGTGATACAGCAGATCGCGCACGGTGTGAATGCCCAACTTGCCATAGCTCGCCGCCAGCTTGGGGCCGACGCCCTTGACGAACTGGATATCGGTTTCGAGGCGCTCAGAGCTGGGTGTTTGCACGGCATTCACGAATAGGTAGACGTATGGATAGGTCCCACGCGATTCGCGCCCGGGCCATTACAATAGAGTTTATGTCAGACGAGCCGCGAAAAACCACCGAGGAGATCGCCGAAGACGCGCGTCAGAAGCTCGACGCGATTCAGGACGATTTCGACGAGCGGCTGGACGAACTTGAAAAGCGCGCCGATGCCTCAAAGGCAAAGCACGAACGGAGCAAGGCGCGGGTGGAAGCCGCCAGGGCCAGCGACCGGGAATCGGCGAAAGGGCTGGGTGTGGGCCTGAGCATCGCTTACGTAATCATTGGGATGCCCCTCGCGGGTTTCGGCCTCGGCTTCCTCATCGATCGGCAGTTAGGCACGACCGGATGGCAGGGCGGAGTTGGGCTAGTGGCATCGTTTATTGGGGTGGGTTACGCAGCGTGGATGCTTCAAAAGACAAGCAGTTCGTGAAGCGCATTTTCGCCGACCTCCGGTACTTCGGGCTGTTCGCGTTGCTACTGATCGCGGGGGCATGGTCAATGGGCGCCGAGACGATCACCGGCTTGTCCGTGGGCCTTTTCGGGGGAGCTCTTAGCTTTTTCAGCCTTTGGGGAGTGGTGAGTTTGCTCGGATCGACCACCAAGCACACGGGCTGGGCAAGATTTCGGGGATTCTTCTTTTTCTCACTTTTCTTGTTTAAGTTGCCGATTTTGACAGCGATGATATATTACGTCCATGGGCTCGGCCCCGTGACCGGACGGGCGTTCCTTTTCGGAATTGGGATGGTATACTTGTGGGCCGTCGGGTGGGCTGAATCAACTAAAGATTGAGCCCCCCGTTCTGCTGATATGTGGAACACGCTCATTCAAGGAACCCTGCTTGCGGCAGCGGAAAAGCACGGGGAGGCCAGCGCTCACCATGGCCCGGGATATTGGGGATTGGCCTTTTACGTTGGCCTCACCCTGATCATCTTGTTCTCTCTCATGGCCTATGCGAAGACCGGGCTGAACAGCCGGCTCTTCAAGAATCCGATTACGGCCAGCTTTGAGCAGCTCTACTATTTCATCGAAAACCTCGCGGTTGGAATCGTCGGCCCACACGGTCGAAAGTACATCCCGATGGTGATGGTTTTCTGGATGGTGATCTTCGTCAGCAACCTGATCGCGCTCTTCTTCCCGACCGGACCGACCGCGGACCTTGGCTTTAACTTTGGCCTCGCTCTGGTAGCGATTGGCTATGTCCAATACGAGGGCATGCGGTCTAATGGAATCCTTGGTCACTGGGCGCACTTTGCCGGGCCCAAGATGGGCCTAGCGCTGATTCCCATCAATGGGATGCTGTTCATCATCGAACTCATCTCGGAAGCGATGAAGAATCTCTCGCTCTCGCTTCGACTCTACGGCAACATCGACGGCGGTCATCGAGCGGCCGACGCGATGAACCAACTCGGCAGCGACATATATATCCCGTTCGGGGCGTTCTTGTTGCCGATCAAGCTTCTTACCGCGGTCGTGCAGGCACTCATCTTCAGCTTGCTGTTCTGCGTATACGTCGGCTTGGTGACGAGCCACGATCACGGCGACGACCATGATCACGCAGGCGACCACGGACACACACCAGAACCCGCCCCCGCGCACTAGCAATTTTTATCGTTAACTTGAAATCAAAACATAAGGAAAAATAACAATGAGCATGGTACCCCTCGCACTCGGCCTCGCCGCACTCGGCGTCGCAATCGGCCTCGGCCTCATCGGCTTTGGCGCAATGAACGGCATGAGCCGACAACCTGAAGCAATCGGCAAAATGCAAACCGCAATGTTGATCGCTCTCGCGTTCGTCGAACTCGTGTTCCTCCTGACCGTCTTCGTCGGTCTCTCCGCGGTCAAGTAAGACCACGTCACTTCTGGGTGGGAGCTTTTCGCTCCCACCCCCTGACCCTTCCCTCACATTTTCTACCGAATGGCAAACGAGCAAGCTAAAAAGTCCGGCAGTACAACCATATTCAACATCATCATTGGCGCAGCCTTGATGGTTGGGGGTTGGTATCTGTACAAGCAGGGCACGTTCAAGGGCATTGAACAATCGCTAGAGCAGATGGGCATTCCTCTGTTGATCGGCAAAACGATTTCAACGGTGGGCGTCTTGCTGATTCTCTTCCCTGTGATCAAGTCGTTCTTCATCACGCCACTTGCCGATGCCATCAACGACCGCAACCGTGAACTTGAGAACACGTTCTCTGAAGCAGAAACACTGCGCAAAGAGATGTCGGATATGAAGCTGGCGTACGACAAGCGCATCAGCGACACCGAAGCCGACGCGCGCGAAAAGATTCAGGCGCAGGTTCGTGAAGCTCAGGATCTGGGCGCACAGCTTCGAGCCGATGCGGTCACCGTCAAAGAGCAGATGATTGCTCAGGCGCAAGAAGAGATTTCACGCGAGAAGGACAAGATCATGAACGAGCTTCGTATTGAAGTCGTGAACTTGACCCTTGGTGCAACCGAAAAGATTTTGGGCGAGAGCGTTTCCAATGACGCGAATCGCCGACTAGTTGCCGAATTCATCGAGAAAGCCGAGGTTCCGGGCCGATAATGGATACTCGAGTCGCTTCCCGCTACGCCCAAGCGCTCTTCGACGTCGCGTCGAAGCAGGGCATCGTCTCCAGCGTGAGCGATGACCTGAACGCGATTGTTGCGGCCTTGGCGAGCGATCCGAAATTCCACGGCTTCATGCAGAACCCCGCTTTCAATCGCGACACCAAACTTTCTTTGATTGAGGCGGTGTTTAGCGATCGCGTCACGGCGCTAACGATGCAACTCTTCCGCCTGCTCCTTGAAAAGCGGCGAGAAGGGATGGTCGGTGCGGTGGCCAGCGAATTTGAAACTCTCCGACGCGAGGCTTCGAACACGCTATTCGCTCAGGTTACTAGCGCGGTTCCCCTGGACGAAGGTCAGCGCAAGGCGATCGTGGCCAAGCTGGAGTCGAGCTCCAATCAGACGGTCGAAGCCACCTACGGCGTCGATGCTTCCCTACTCGGTGGCGTGAAGGTGCAGATGGGCAACTATGTGCTGGATGGCACCGTTCGCGGCACCCTTGACCGACTCAAAGACAGACTTCTTTACGACGTTCTCAAACAAATTTAGGCTGGAAAACAAACACATGGCGATTCGACCCGAAGAAATCACATCGATCCTCACGCAAGAGCTTCAGAAGTTCGAGCGATCCGTAGAAGTGGATCACGTTGGCACCGTCCTCCAAGTCGGTGACGGCATTGCCCGCGTCTACGGCCTCCCCGACTGCCAAATGGGCGAACTTCTTGAGTTCCCCGGCGGCGTCATGGGCCT
>JAYUVF010000048.1:0-17644 GCA_043754215.1 Chthonomonas sp.
CTGTAAGCGTCGCCGGTCCGGTACGCCTCCATCTCAGCGAGCAATCGATCGATGCGTTTGCCGCCGTCATCGTCGCTGCGAAGCCGAGCCACCTCCGCCGAGAGCAGCATCCCAAACGGCCACAAGAAAGCCGCCTCGCCGCCGCGAGGGTGCTCCAGGACCCGCCCGTCGGGCCGCATATAATCCCGCGCGATCATAGCACTCTGCTCTTGCGCCATCGCTTTCCAATCGGGTTCTAAATTAGTCATCGCGACCGCCAAAGCCCACATCATCGCAGTTTACGCCGGGCAAGACTAGAGAGTCGAACCCGCCTTGAGGTATAACTTCGTTTCCCAGTGGGTAGATGCCCGAGCGGCCAATGGGAACAGACTGTAAATCTGTCGGCGAGAGCCTACGCAGGTTCGAATCCTGCTCTACCCACCATTTTTCTTTTTAAACTGGACGTTGTTGGATGTCGAGGGACATTGAGGGACGTTGTCTCGCTCGCCTGTTGGGTGTGGCTGGGGACTGCTGGGGGGTGGTTCGGTCCAAATTTAGCAGGGCGCCTGCTGATGACTAAAGTCATCTGCGCCGGGTGGCAGGCTGAAGCCTACCCTCCGGGGGCGTTTGCGGCGTAAAATGAAAGGGTGGCAACGACGCTTTTCGACAAAGTCTGGGACCGGCATCGGGTGACTGATCTGGAGGGGGGCGGGGTGTTGCTGTTTATTGATCGGCATCTAGTCCACGAGGTGACCTCTCCCCAAGCGTTCGACGGACTTCGCGAAGCAGGGCGACCGGTTCGGCGGCCCGACCTCACTTTTGCAACCGTGGATCACAACGTGCCCACCGACGGGCGGGCGATTGACGAGACCACCTTGAGCGGGAAGCAGCTCGCGGCGTTGGCGCGCAATTGCCGAGAATTTGGCGTACCCCTTTTTGGCTACCTCGGTGAGAAGCAGGGGATTGTCCACGTCATCGGTCCGCAACTGGGCATCACTCTTCCGGGCCTCACAATCGTCTGCGGCGACAGCCATACCAGCACCCATGGCGCGTTTGGGGCACTGGCGTTTGGGATCGGAACCACCGAAGTGGAGCACGTTTTGGCGACCCAGACCCTACGCATGAACGGCCGACCGAAGTCGCTGGGGATTCGATATGACGGCACGCTTCAGCCGGGAGTGACCGCGAAGGACATGATTTTGGCCACGATCCGCAAGCTCGGCGCGGGCGGAGGCACTGGATATGTGGCGGAGTATTTCGGCGAGGCCATCGAGGCGCTTAGCATGAGCGGTCGCATGACGATCTGTAATATGTCGATCGAGATGGGCGCCCGCGCTGGCATGGTCGCGCCGGACGAGACGACCTTCGAATTCGTCCGGGCCGAAGACCGACCCTATGCACCGAAGGGACGAGATTTTGAGAATTTGGTGGCGGACTCGATGTTGCTCAAAACCGATCACGACGCGAAATTTGATCGAGAAGAGTTTGTGGATGTCGGAAACTTGGTCCCGCAAGTGACCTGGGGGACGACCCCGGCGATGACGGCGGACATCAACGGCGTGGTGCCAGAGCCGAAGGACGTAGGCGAAGAGAAGGCGATGAGCTATATGGGCCTGCGACCAGGCACGCCGATGAGCGAGATCGCGGTGAGCACAGTGTTCATCGGCAGTTGCACGAACTCGAGAATCGAAGATCTAAGGGAAGCCGCTGCGGCCGCGAGAGGCAAGCGAGTGGCGGCGGGGGTCCGAGCCATGGTCGTCCCCGGCAGCGAAGCTGTCAAGCAAACCGCCGAGCGCGAAGGGCTGGACCTGATCTTTAAGGAAGCGGGATTTGAGTGGCACCACGCGGGTTGCTCGATGTGTTTAGGCATGAACGGCGACATTCTGCGACCCCAGCAGCGCAGCGCTTCGACTTCGAATCGGCCCTACGAGGGACGCCAGGGTCCGGGCAGTCGTACCCACTTGGTGAGCCCGATCACGGCGGTGGCTACGGCAGTGAAGGGGCGGTTCGCCGACCCGCGCGAGGCATAAGCGCAAGACTCGAAACTTTTTGCATGCCTCATTCGTCACCGGTAGCCCCGGCGGCTGGGGGCGTGGTATCATTCTCTGCTGCATTGAAGTAATGACCAGGACGGTTTTATGAAGCGTACGTATCAACCCAACAACCGCCATAAGTTCAAGACCCACGGTTTCCGCATCCGCATGCGCACGACCGACGGTCAGAACACGCTCAAGCGACGCCGCATGAAGGGCCGCTACCGAATCGCGGCGCGATAAGACCATCAGCGGTCTTTCGCCGACTCGATTCGAAGAGCTTTTTTCGAAGGGCGCCCGCGAAAGTGGAGCGCTCTTTCGTGTGCATGGGCTACCGGGCAACGGAAAAGTCGGAGTCGCCACCAGCAAGAAAATCGGCAACAAACCGCGTCGGCATCGAGTTCGACGCCGGGTTTTAGAAGCGCTCAAAACTGCTTCTCCACCGCCGACTTTGGACCTGATCTTGGTGTGCCACCGCAACGCCGACGGGGTGCCATACGAACAGTTAAAAAGCGAGTTGCGTAGGTTAATCGAGGCGATCTCTCGACGATGGGAAAAAAAATCGGAATAGCCCTGGTTCGCCTTTATCAGCGGTCTTCGCGGTGGATGCCGCCGAGTTGTCGATATACGCCGAGTTGTTCGCAATACACGATAGAAGCCATAGAAAAATACGGTTTAATCAGGGGAAGTTGGATGGGCCTTAAGCGCATCGCCCGATGTCACCCCTTCCGCCCTGGCGGCCACGACCCCGTTCCATAAATTTATGAGTCAATCTCCCAAACCCGGTTCGAACATTCTCACCGCTCTGCTGCTGGCCACCACGATTTTTCTTGGCCTGCAATTGATGACGGGCAACGGGGGTTTCCAACAAGCCCCCGATTCGCGCAGCTCGGCTGAAATCTTCGCCTTGATGCAGAAGCAGAACGCTACCGGCAAAGACATCACCATCCAAGCCGAGCGTAAGAAGTTCGAAACCAAGCTCCAAGAAGAGGCGAAGAAGTCCGGAATTCCCGAGGCGGAAGTCAAGAAAAAGATCATCGAAAGCTGGGTTTTGGCGATGCACACCAGCACCCGGGCGGGCGTCGAATACAAGAGCATCGGACGGCTTTCGACGGCGTTCAACTCGCTAGACCACGAGCGTAAAGCCTATCTAAAGGATCCGCTTTGGAGCCAGATGAAGGTCAAGGTGACCCCGGTGGAGGGCTTGCCGCAGACGGAAATAACTGGCGAAGAACTCTTTAATGCGACGGTCACTAACCTCAACGGGCTGAATCAGAATGACCTGGTTTGGGGCTTCTTCCCTGGCTACGCGGTCATCGATGCGCTTGTCGGATTGACGGGGCGACAGCCCTGGGTCAGCTACACGCTGGCGGCGTTTTTGCTCGCACTCATCGTACGCGCCATCGTTTACCCGCTGGCTCAAAAGCAACTTATGTTCTCGCGGCAGATGATGCAGCTCCAGCCGCTCGCCGCCGAACTCAAGAAGAAGCACACCAACAAGCAGGGAGTGGTAGACACGCAGGCGGTTCAGCTTGAGACGATGACGCTGTATCGCGAATACGGGATCAATCCAGCCGCCGGATGCGCTCCCGCGTTCCTGCAGATGCCGCTATTCCTCTTAGTGTTCCAATCCATGCTGCACTACCGGTTCGAATTTGCGAACGGGTTATTTATGTGGGTGAATCCGAGTGCGAGCGGCGCATCAAATGGCCTTTTTGGACCGAACTTGGGCCAGAACGACTACCTCCTTTTGGTGGTGTACGGCGTTTCGATGGTCATCGCGACTTACCTTCAGCCGGTTACCGACCCGAACAACGTGAAGCAGCAACGCTACATGGGCATCGGCGTGTCGGTGATGGTGACGGTGATGATGTTCTTCTTCCCGCTGCCAAGCGCGTTCGTGCTGTACTGGATTTTCTTGAACATTTTCTCAACCCTGCAATCGCTTCGCGCCTACAAGATGGCTGTGCCGCCGATACAAAAGGTTGCGACGGTCGCGGGAGGGGTTCGCTCCAGGAGTGGTTTTTTTGCCAAACTAATGGAAGAACAACAGCGCCAACAGGAAGAGATGCTCCGAAAGCAAGTGGACAGCTCAAAAAAGAATGGCGCCGTGAGTAAGAACGGGGCGGCTGAGATCAAACCGAAGGACGGCACGACCGAAGGCACCGGCAAGCAATACAAGCCCAAGAAAAAGTCGGGCTAGGAATAAACAGGACAATTTCCCATGGAAACTCTAGAACTACAAGTCAAGACCGTGGACGAGGCGAGAACCGCCGCGGCCGCACAACTCGGGGTGACCCCCGATCGCATCAACCTCACCGTTTTGGATGAATCGCCGGGTCTCTTTGGCAAGAAAAAGCTGAAGGTCCAGGTTGAATTGATCGAAGAGGGATCCGCTAAGCCCAGCAAGGCCGCCAAACCGGCCAAGGCTGAGAAGGTCGAAAAGGCTGAAAAGCCCGCCAAGGCCGCTCCCGTAGCCGAGGTGGAGAAAGAAGAGAAGCCCGAGAGGCCAGCCAAGGGCGAAAAGCCGGCGAAGGAAGCCAAGCCCGAGCGCGCTCCGCGCGCCGCAAAGGCGAAGACCAGCGAGGAAGCTCCTGCCACCGAGGAGGGCGGTGATGATGCCCGAGAGGCAGTTGAAGCCACTCAGGCCGATGCTGATGCGCTGATTGACATGATTCAGGAAGTGCTGGAGATCGCCGACATTGAGGCAACGGTGACCGTGCGCGAACTGCAGGGTCGCTACGTGAACCTTGAGTTGGATGGCAAAGATGTCGCCCACCTCGTGGGTAAGAGCGGCGAGGTTTTGAACTCGTTCCAGTACTTGATGAACCTCATGGCGAGCAAGCGGTTCGACAACGGCGTTCGCATCACGTTGGACGGCAACAACTTCCGTCGCCGACGGGAAGAGGTGCTTCGAAACCTGGCGACCAACGTGGCGAATGAAGTGGTCAAGCGCGGCGAGGAAGCCGTCTTTGATGCGCTCCCCGCGTTCGAGCGTCGCATCGTCCACAAGGTGCTCAGCGAAATTCCGGGCGTTCAAACGTACAGCGAAGGGGAAGAGCCCAATCGCCGCGTCGTGGTTGCTCCCGCGAACTAAGTTGATTCGAAATTGAGACCCCCCCGGGGCGTGAGCCGCGGGGGTCTTTTTGTGCCCTCGCACTTAGGCTCCGCGGGGGACTAAAATGGCTTATGCCGATCAAGCCGCGCGCGCTGAAACCGGGGGATACCCTCGGCGTCGTCTCTCCCAGCAGCCCCATCGAAGAGGAAAAACTGCACAAAGGTCTGGACCTTCTGCACGGGCGGGGATTCAAAACCAAGCTGTTCTCGCACGCGTTGGACCGCGATTTCTATCTCGCGGGGAGCGATCAGGACCGCGCGGCGGACTTGATGGCGGCATTTCGGGACCCAGAAGTGGACGCCGTGTACTGCAGTCGGGGCGGCTATGGGTGCGCCCGTTTGTTGCCGCACATTGATCTGGACCTCATGGCCCAAAGCCGTAAGATGCTGATCGGCTTTAGCGACATCACGACCCTCCACATCGCCATGCAATGCCGGGAAGCGGTGAGCATCCACGCGCCCATGGCGCTGACATTGGCGTTTGATCGCGAGCCGTGGGTGATTGAGTCCTTCTTCCGGGTTATTCAGGGCGACGCGACTGTGCCGGACGGGGCAACCCGAGGCAAGGCGGTGGTGCTCGGGTCCGCCGAGGGAGTTTTGGTGGGCGGATGCTTGTGCCTGATCGGGGACACCATTGGCACACCAAACGAGATCCCGACGAAGGGCAATCTGCTGCTGATCGAGGACGTGGACGAGCAACCTCACCGGGTAGACGCGATGTTGACCCATTTGCTGAACTGCGGGAAGTTGCAGGAGACCGCCGGGGTGGTGATGGGCGAGATGACTCGCACCGATGAGAAGTCCGACGAAACAATCGGCAAGAAGCCGTGGCGAGAAATCGTTTCCGAACGTCTTGAAAGAGCCGGGGTGCCGAGCATGCTGGACTACCCGTTCGGGCATATGAGCACGATGCTCACGATCCCACTCGGGGTGCGGGCGAGGATGGACGCCGACGCGGGCACGCTGGAAGTCTTGGAGAGCATATGCGAAGGATAGCGATTTGGATTGGGGTTCTTGCGTCGGCCGGGATTTGGGCGCAGACCGTGGCCTGGGAAAAGCCGGTGACTCCGGGGCTCAGCTATCGCATGGAAGTGGATACCAAAACGCCCCGGGTGATCCATGCGCTGCGTTGGTCCATGGGCGCGCCGGCCATCTCCGCGAGAAGCGAAATCGCCCAGATGAGGCTTTTTTCCGGAACGGGCACGGGCTCACGAGAAGAAATTTCATCGCTGATGGAGAAAACCGGAGCGATCGCCGGAATCAATGGCGACTTCTTCCCGGCGAGCGGAGAACCCTTGGGGGCGATGGTCCGAGATGGGCAACTGCTCAGCCGCCCATTTCCCGGCCGCGCCACCTTCGGGTGGGGCGGGAATACGAGCACGGTGGGGTTGCTGGATTGGTCCGGCTCGGCCCTGATTGATGGGCTCGATTCGCTTCCGTTGCAGGGCTTCAACGAGGACGTCCAAAACGACCGCCTCGTCCTCTTCACGGAAGCGAGCACCGAAGCTCGGTTAGCATTGCCCAACATTGTTCTCAAGGTCCGGATGGACACTCTGGGCTTCGCCCCCACCAGCACCTCGCGCGGACAGATCATGGAGATCGTGCGTAATCAATCGAGCGCAAAGGTGGATCCGGGCTATGCCTTGTTGGTTATGCAGGGCGCGGGGGTGTCCAAACTCTCCCGCGCTTATATCGGGGCGAATGTTCGCCTTGGGATGACCACTACGGGCATGGACTGGACCAAGGTGGACAACGTCATCGGCGGTGGACCGATGCTGTTGCGCGCGGGGCAGGAGAACATTGACTACGCCACCGCCAGCTTCAGCAAGAGCTTTGCCGACACGCGGCACCCTCGCACCGCCGTGGGGCGGACGGCGAAGGGTGACCTGTGGTTTGTGGCGGTGGACGGCCGTCAGGCGATGAGCGCAGGGGCGAGCTTGAAGGAGCTGGCGGTGATTATGACGAGCTTAGCGTGCACCGATGCGGTGAATCTGGACGGCGGCGGGAGCACCACCATGGCCCTCTTCGGCACAGTGCTCAATCGGCCCAGCGACGGTAGCGAACGGAAGGTCAGCAACGGCATCCTGTTCTTCGGTCCCAAGGAAGTGAATCAGGGAGGGCAAGTTGCCATTCAAGGTCCGGCCACGATGGAAGGCGGCGCGATGATTGGTTACAGGCTCATCGGTGGCGACGGCAAGCCCTTGCCAGACCGCAACGTCATTTGGAGCGCGATGGGGGCAGGCGGCTGGATCGACCAAAGTGGGACGTTTCGGGCTTTGCCCGCAGGTGGCTCGGCCGTGGTGCGTGCTTACCATCAGGGGTTGATCACAAGCTTGACGGTGAGCGTCAAGCCCCGTGCGGCTGCCCCCGCTTCAGACCCTCCGAAATAAAAAAAGAGTCCGACACTGAGGCCGGACTGGTCTGCGCGTTACGAACATGCGATAAAAAATGTTCTTGGTTTTGGCGGTTAAGATCAGCTTTTGGTCATGACCGCACGTCGCTCGCGTGATGAAGAGTTAGTGCCTCCCCTCGGGTGAGGGGAGGAGTGGTCGGATTATCCTCGGAGCAGCGAAAGCACCGCTTGAGGAGCCTGGTTGGCCTGAGCCAGCATGGCGAGTCCGCTCTGCTGCAAGATCTGCAGCTTGGTCATGTTGGTCATCTCCATGGCCACATCGATGTCTCGGATGTTTGATTCGCTGGCAGCGAGGTTTTCTCGCTGGATCGCCAGGGATCGGACATTGGAGTCGAGGATGTTTCGCATGAAGTTCCCGATTCGGCCTCGAGCCGTGCTCACGTCTTGGATCGCCTTGTCGATCACGGTGAGCGCCTCAGTTGAACTCGAAGCGGACATGATGTCGATGACCGCGAGAGTCTTGCCAGCGGCGACGCCTTGTCCGAGTTCGGTGGCGGCGAAGTTTCCCAGCGAGAGGTTCGTGGTTTCGTTGGCGTTGCCCCCGATTTGGAAGGTCGCATTGCCAGCGGTGATTTGTCCCCAAGCTGCTGCGGCCCCAGCGAGGTTTCCGTTCTCCGTGAGAGTGATGACGTTGCCGTAAGCATCCCTCAGATTGAGGCCGTTACCGGAGGCGAAGCTCACCGTAGTTACACCACCTGCCGTTGCTCCGTTCAAGTCGATCGAGACGTCGGCGACGGCGTTGCTACCTGTATCGGTCGCCGCACCGGCTACCGTCTGCAAGATCGCGTTGGAGTCCACGAGGTCCACCGAAGCGTTGGTCCCGTAATTGGCAGACGTCAGGGTGACGGCTCCACCGGCGGTCCAAGTGGCGGTCACGCCGGTTTGGACGGAGGCCTGATTGATCTTTCCGATGACGCTGGCGATGGTCTCGCTGCTGTCAGTGGTAAAGCTTACGCCGTTGATGCTGAACGAGCCAGCGGAGACGGTCGTGGTGGGCAAAGCGTGGGTCTTGGTGGTGACCACTTGAGCACGGGATGCCGCCGTTGTCACTTGAACCGTGACTGCCGAATTCTGAGTGACGGCCGAACCGTTGAACACGCCAGTGAAGTTCATGTTCGCCACGTTGGCGCCGCTGGTGCTGATCGCCTGGGTTCCGGAGCTACCGTCGAGCAACTTTTTGGTGCCGAATGCGGTGGTCTGTGCGATTCGGGTGATCGACTGAATGATGGACGAGAGCTGGTTTTGGTTGGCCTGTCGCTGCGGCTCGTCGAGGGTGCCGGAGTTACCGCTGGCCACTGCCAGAGTTCGAGCATCTCGGAGGAGTCGGTTGACCTCTTCCAGCGCCGCTTCTGCCGTCTTGGAGTAGCTGGTGGCGTCCTGGTTGTTGCGGATCGCTTGGTCCAGACCGGCGATTTGAGCTCGGAAGTTCTCCGAGACGATGAGGCCAGCTGGATCATCACCGGCGTTGTTGATGCGAAGGCCGGTTGAAAGTTTGGTCATGCTGTCGGCGAATTGCTTCCCGGTGTTGCCCAGGATTCGCAGAGAGGTCATGGCGAGAGTGTTCGTATTTACGCTAAATGCAGACATGTTTTTTATCCTCCGTGATAGCAGCGACGCCGTTCCTTGGCTGGCCGAGTGTTCGTGTCCCGGTGCTGCTCACGTTTTAGTCATTCCAGGTAGACCTACTGGGAACCACCTAGTAAAATTACTTGTATTAACGTATTTGTACGGGGATTTGTAAATCCCGGTAGGAATTGGGGGCAGTTCAAGTTCAAATTCGCCGATTTTGCCCCGCAAATTTTCTGGCTCCCCCGGCGAGAAACCGCGTTCGGCTAAACTCCTTTTATGCCGTTGGTGGGACTGGTCGGTCGAAAACGATGGAGGGCGCGGGTGGCCATGGGCACCATTTACGCGATCCTGTGTATCGGCGCGATCACCACGATCTACCCGTTCTTGGTGATGACCTCGACCGGTTTCCTCGGCCCCACTGATCAGAACGACAATAAGCTGGTCCCGGCCTTTTGGCAGGACGCGGCGAAGTTGGAAGAGAAGTTTCTGGACGACAAGTTCAGCGGGAATGCTTCCGCAATTACCGCGTACAAATCGCTGACTCCGGCCACGTCCGATTTGCTGCCGGAATATGAGGCATTCCTCACAGACATGGACCCTGGTGCGTGGATTGCCGGGTTTCGCACCGCGCCGACTCAGGTCACCAGTAAGCTAAGTCTGCGTTATCAGGCCTGGCTCCGCACCAAATTTAGTTCAATTGACGAGCTAAACCGAGCCTATATCGAGGAGAATGTCGCGTTCCAGACTGCCCAGCCACCTATTGAGCAACTTGATCGATTGGGTTGGAGGCCTCGAGCTGGTCGAAAGTGGGACGATTGGCTAACCTTCAAGCAAACCCTCCCCGTCGAATATCGAATACCGATTTTGAGAACCAGGCTTTATCAAGAATTTGCGCGGACGAAGTTTAGGAATCAGTTCCAAGACGTACCCCCAATTGAGGCCGGAAACGCAAAGGGCTTTGAGGAATTACGGATCTCTGGCAATACGACTCTTGTCCGGGAATTTAGAAACGCGCTTCGCAGCACTACCTTTTTCGAAGGTGCGGTAGACGACGTTTGGGCTCAAAGGCACGAAGGTAAGCCCATGCCACTGCTGGCTTGGGATAGGGGGCACTTGACCAAAAACTCCTCTGAGGTCAAGCAAGAGTTCAGCACCCGCAACTACCGATTCGTTCTCGACTACATCGCGCTCAATGGCCGTGCGCTTTGGAATACGGGCATTTTCTGTATCCTCGTGATCATCACCCAGCTCCTGGTGAACCCGGTCGCCGCCTACGCCCTCAGCCGCTATCCGCTCCCCGCCACCGGAAAAATCCTCATCTTCCTGCTCGCCACCATGGCATTTCCGGCCGAGGTCGCAATGATCCCTTCGTTTCTGCTGCTCAAAGATTTGAACCTACTCAACACCTTCTGGGCACTGATCTTGCCCGGTGCGGCGAGCGGATACATGATCTTCTTGCTCAAGGGATTCTTCGACTCGTTGCCTCAGGAGCTGTTCGAGAGCGGCCAGATTGACGGCGCCCCAGAGTGGCTGATGATGCTCAAAATCGCCTTCCCGCTCTCGAAGCCGGTGCTCGGCTATCTCGCGTTGCTCGCATTCATGGGCGCGTACGGCGCATTCATGTACGCGTTCCTGGTCGCCCAAGACCGTTCGATGTGGACGCTGATGGTATTCATCTACCAGCTCCAATTGAGCGCACCGAAGGCGGTGATGATGGCGGCGGTAACCCTCGCCGCGCTCCCCACACTGATTGTGTTCCTTGCCTGCCAGCGAGTCATCATGCGTGGCATCGTTCTCCCGGGTGAGCGATGAACCCAGTTCGAGTCATCGAGCGCAAGCGCGACGGGCACGAAAACACCCGCGAAGAGTTGGAGTTTATTGTCCGCGCGGCGACCAACCCCAACGCCGGGCTGATGAGCGAGGCTCAACTGGCGGCTTGGTGCATGGCAGTGGTATGGCGAGGGATGTCCGCCGCGGAAACCGCCGCACTCACCCTCGCCATGGCGCAAAGCGGCGATCGAGTGGATCTCACCGGCCTCCCGAAGCCTTGGGTAGACAAGCATTCCACCGGCGGAGTCGGTGACAAAACCACCCTCGTTCTCCTTCCCATGCTCGCGGCATGCGGCCTGACCTGCGTCAAGATGAGCGGGCGCGGCCTCGGGAAGACCGGCGGCACGATTGATAAGCTCGAATCCATCCCCGGCTTCCAAACCGCGCTCAGCATCGATGCATTGGTGGCCCAAGCCAATCAAATCGGCCTCGCGCTGACCGGGCAAACCCCGAACCTCACCCCGGCCGACGGCACCCTCTACGCCCTGCGCGACGTGACCGGGACGGTCAAATCCATCCCGCTTATCGCCAGCTCGGTGCTTAGCAAAAAGATCGCCGGCGGGGCGGAGGTGATTTCGATCGACCTCAAATGCGGCAGCGGCGCCTTCATGCAGACCCATCAAGAAGCAAGGGCACTGGGCGAGTGCATGCTCGGCATTGCGCGCGAACTGGACCTGCGGCTGGGCATCGAAATCACCGACATGGACCAGCCGCTCGGGTGCGCAGTCGGCAATTTGATCGAAGTGCAAGAGGCGATCGAAACCCTCGCGGGCGGTGGCCCCCCTCGATTCCGTGAGCTGGTCATCGAGCTATGCGAGTCGATGCTCGCGACGGCCCAGGTCCAAGGCGGTAAGGCAGCCGCGTGCCTCGACGATGGAACCGCCTACAAAAAAGCGGAAGAGTGGATCAAGGCCCAAGGAGCCACGATCACCCTCGCGGAAGTCGCCAAACTCCCGCTGGCCCCGATTAGGAAAGAAATCCGCGCCCAACAAACAGGTTGGATCCAGCGCATCGACGCCGGCATCGTGGGGGAAGTGGTGGTCGACCTGGGCGGGGGCAGGAGAAGCAAGGGGGACACGATCCATCCCGGAGTGGGCGTGCGGGTGCAAAAAGTCGTCGGGGAAACCGTCACCGCCGGCGAGATCCTTTTCGAAGTCTACGCCGCTCAAGACCCATCCGAGGCTATTCAACAGCTCAGCACTGCCGTCGCATACTCCGAAACACAAGTCGCCCCCAACCCAGTCGTCATAGAGCGGCTGGCTTAGGGTTACAATCGGAGAAGATGATTTTTGCGGCTGCGCTTGCGGCGATCCTTCCCACCCAATCGGTCGGCACTTTGCCGCCGGGCATGATCATCACGCAAAGCACCAAGATCGTCCCGGGCCAATATTTGCGCCCCAGCCAAAACGACCAGCCGGCCCTCATCATCCGGGGCGACAACATCACAGTTGACTTCCAGAATGCGCTGCTACTCGGCAGTCCGCTCACGGTGGAGCCCGACCGCCGCAGTGGCGTCGGTATCCGGGTGGAAGGCAAGAATGTTATCCTCCGCAACCTACGCGCACGCGGTTACAAGGTAGCGGTGATCGCCGAGAACAGCCCGGGCTTCATGGTTCTCGATAGCGATCTCAGCTACAACTGGAAGCAGAAGCTGAAGAGCACCATCGCTAAAGAAGACTCCGCCGACTGGATGAGCTTCCATCGCAACGAGAACGACGAGTGGCTGACCAAAGGCGCGGCGGTCTACATCAAGGGCTCAGACGGCTTCAAGCTCCGCAACGTCAAAGCGATGGGCGGGCAGTGCGGTGCGATGATCACCAACTCGAACAAGGGGACGGTGGTGAACTGCGATTTCAGTTTCCTCTCCGCCATCGGGGTCGGACTGTACCGCAGCAGCGACAACACGATCATGCACAACCGGGTGGACTGGTGCGTGCGAGGCTATAGCCACGGACGCTGGAATCGCGGCCAAGATTCGGCCGGGATTCTGATGTACGAACAGAGCAACCGGAACATCATCGCCTACAACAGCGTGACCCACGGCGGCGACGGGTTCTTCCTTTGGGCCGGGCAAACGACCATGGACACCGGCGAGGGCGGTTGCAATGACAACCTCCTCTACGGCAATGACTTCAGCCATGCGCCCACCAACGGGATTGAAGCGACATTTAGTCGCAACAAGTTCGTCAACAACCTGATCCAAGAGTGCTGGCACGGGGTTTGGGGCGGCTACAGCTACGACTCGGTGATCATCGGCAACAAGTTTAAGCTCAACGCTACCGCCATCGCGATCGAGCACGGCCAGTCTAACCGCATCAACTACAACAGCTTTGACCGCGACACCGAGGCGATCCAACTATTCGAGCGAGGCAATCAGCCTGCCGACTGGGGGTATGCCCAAAAGCGCGACACCAAATCGCGCGATTACGAGGTGCGTGGCAACACTTTTCAAGACATCGCGGCTCACGTTTTCGACCTCAAGGGCGTGAATGGGTTGAACGTCTCGCAAAACCAGTTCCGCGCGACCGGACGTACCCTTGCCGCGAATCCGGTGGTGAAGAATTTTACGTTTGCCCAGAACCAGCTTCGGGTGGCTCGCGATGAATCGGCGGCGGACGTTCGGCGTCTCTCGGGCGCGCAGGTAGGCTCCCGCACGAACACCACGATTCTGGTTCCGTCCTCAAGGCCGAAGCCCGCGCTCATGCGTCCGGACGGGAATGTCCGCGTCGAAATCGAGGAGGGCACCCGCGACTATCTGCGGCGGTTCATGCCCAACTGGAATCCCCTCAAAGAGCGCATGAGCCCCTTTGTGAAACGCTATTGGGTGCGACCGCAATCAGGCGGGATCACGCCCTACGTGGGCTCGGGCACGCTCCGTGGGAGGCGCTACATCTTGGTGAATCAGTGGGGCCCTTATGACTTCCGATCGCCGATACTATGGCCACGCGAGGAGAAAACGCGCGCGGGCAAGCGGGTGATCCGATTTGAAGTGCTGGGGCCGTTCGGTTCGTGGCGAGTGCGGAAGATCGCCGGGGTGCGGCTGAGCGCCACTTCGGGGCAGGTCCCTGGGTTCGTCGAGGCCACGGTGGATCAGGGCACTCAGCCAGATATTCGGATTGATCTGGACTACAAGGGCCGGAAAGTGGTGGACTATCGCGGAGTGGAGTTCGGGGCAGGGACTCTCGTACCGTTCTCCTGGAGCGAGTTCAACGTGCCGATCCGGTGGAACGTCCGATTCTGGCCCTACGATCCAAAGATCCAGGACCCCCGCACTCAGTTTGAGTCGTTCCGGCAGGTGCTGGACGAGACCCCTCACGCCTTCGCCGACTCGCCGAGTACCCTCGCCTACGACTTCTACGACACCCCCTATCCGGGCGGACCGAAGGACCACTTCGCCACGGTTTCTGAAGGGACATTCACCCTCAACCCCGGGTCGTATCGACTAAGCACCAGTGCCGACGACGGCGTGCGGGTGTGGGTTGACAACGAACTCATCGTGGACGAGTGGAAATACAGCGGCCCCACTACGTACGAGCGCGTATTAAAGCTCGGCGGACAACATCGGGTGCGGATCGAGCACTTCGAGCTCGATGGCTTCGCCCAGCTGAAGTTTGGGATTGAACGGGCTCCTTAACGAACCCTCACCTGTTCGAGCTTCCCTTTCGGGACTCCTCGAACTTCCTCTGCCTTGGAGGGAGAGGAGACTAGCGGAAAGCTGAACTTCCTCTGCCTTGGAGGGAGAGGAGACTAGCGGAAAGCCCGCGCCTCCTGCTTGCGCCTTCTCCCTCGAAGGGAGAAGGTGGCCAACGGCCGGATGAGGGAAGCAAACGCTATCGTCTTTAAATGTCACCTTAATGTTGTGCAAGCAAGAAACTGTAGTAAAATATAGTTCTCAGAACGAGTCTTTACTCGTCAGAGCAACAGGCTCGTCCGAGAGGTACAGAAATGAAAACCCTCCTTCTCGTAGCCTTTGCTTGCGCAGCGACCTCCGTCCTCGCTCAGCAACCTCCCCAGTACAGTCTCAGGTTCTATGGAGCGAACACTTCCGCATTTGCCATCAACGCATTTGGCGATGCGGTGGGATGGGTCCCAAAGGGGGGCATGACTCGTGCCTGGGTCGCGGTAAAGGGAAAACCACTGGAAATATTGCCGATCCCAATCGGCTACCAAAGCTCTGGCGCTTACGATATCAACGACTCGGGCGTGATCGTCGGTAACGTGAGCCCGCAGACGCATGCATCCTTAAGCACGGTGGCCGCGATTTGGCGAAGAGTCAACGGCAGGTATCAAATCGAACTGCGTAGCGGCCTGCCGGGACAGCCGTTTAGCGCAGCGTTCGCCATTAACAATCACGGCGACGTCATCGGAGGAAGCGGCTACACCGGCTACGGCAGCATGTGGCGCAACGCCGTTCTTTTTACGCCCAGCGGAACGCAACCGATCCTCGACTGGATGTCCGTCTCCGACATCAACGACCAGCGGGTGGTTGTCTCGGACACCCTTCAGCTCGACCTCGACACCATGCAAGTGCAAAACGTGGGGCTACCGGCTGGCGTTTGGCAGGGGATTACCACCAGCGACATCAACGATCGGAATGAAATGGTCGGTCGACTGATGAGCTACAGCAGCAGTTTAAGTAACTTTCCGGTCCGCTATACGGCGGCGACGGGCTGGACGGTTGTAGGTAGCGCTGGAAACAACGCGGGTGCCTCCGCGCTGAACAATCGGGGGGACTTCCTGACCTACGTGGAGAGCGGCGCATGCCGAGTCAACCTGCGTGGAGTGGGCGAGTTTAATCCCAGCCAACTCCTCGACCCGTCTCAAGGGCTGTGGTACGTCATGTGGTACGGGGCGAATGACATCAATGACACCCGTGAAATGCTCATTTCGGTCAAAGACAGCACGCAAACGATGATTGGGGCCGCGCTTATATCTCCCAGGAGGGCCGAGAACGGAACGAAGTAAGACCTAGTTTCGGCTCTTAAGGAGAAGCCAACCGGGCTCGGCAGTACAATAGCGGGTGGGGCGGCACAATAAGCCGCCTAAACCCCTATGCTCCTCAACGTCACCCAGGTTCGCAAGCTTTTCGCCGCCGAGATCGTGCTCGATGGCGTCAATATGCGCCTGGATCGGCATGAGAAAGTCGCCCTGGTCGGGCGCAACGGGGCCGGGAAAACGACCCTCCTCAAAATCCTCACCAACCAGTACCAGCCGGACGGCGGCAACGTGCAGTGGGAGCGGGGGGCGAGTTACGGCTACCTCAGCCAAGTCAGCCTGCCGGATAGCGACAAGTCGGTGCTCGAAGTCGCCACTGAGGCCCGCGAGCACTTGGTGCAACTCCAAACCCGTTTGCGCGAGCTCGAGGCGAAGATGGAGTCGCACGCGAGTGCGGAGGATCTGGAGGAGTACAGCTTGCTCCAGGAGCACTTCAACACTCAGGGCGGCTACAGCATCGAGAACGACCTCAAATTTGTGCTGAAGCGGCTTGGCTTTGAGGAGGACGAGTGGGACAAGCCGGTGAAGGCCCTCAGCGGCGGCGAGAAAACCCGCCTCGCCCTCGCGAAACTTCTGCTTGAAGAGCCGGACCTCTTGATCCTCGACGAGCCTACCAACCACCTCGACCTCGAAGCGATTGAGTGGCTCGAAGCCTGGATTCGAGGCTACGGCGGCGCGGTGCTGCTGGTGAGCCACGATCGGACTTTCCTCCAAAACGTCTGCCAGCGCGTCATCGAGATTCGCGACGGCAAGGCGGAGACGTTCCCCGGACCGTTCGAAAAGTACCTTCAGCTACGGCGCGAGGCCGATGAGCAACTCGCGCGCGATGCAGGTCGTCAGGCCGCCGAAATGGCAAAGCTGGACGAGTTCGTCCGTCGCTTCATGAACAGCCAGCGAACTGCCCAAGCCCGAGGCCGGCTGAAGATGCTGGAGCGCATGGAATCGCAGCGCCTCGTGCCCAAGCGCGCTGACAAGACGATGAAGGCGGGCTTCCAGGTGACAAAACGCGCGGGCGACGTGGTGCTGGAGTGCAAGAAACTGTCGATGGCCTTTGGGGCGCAAAAGCTGTTCCAAGAGCTGGATTGGACCGTCCGCTGGGGCGAGCGATGGGGAGTCATCGGTGCAAACGGCGCGGGCAAATCCACCCTCATGAAGGTCGCGCTGGGCGAGTTGGAGGCGATCTCCGGCACCGCTAAGCTGGGCTCGAATGTCGAGCTAGGTTGGTTCCGGCAAGACGCCAACTTCCTCGACCCCGACATGACCCCGCTCGAAACCCTGCACTACGAACTGGGCATGGACCAGGCGCAAGCGCGAACCTTGCTCGGGCGATTCTTGATCTCTGGCGACGACGCGTTGCGGCCAATACGCACCCTCAGCGGGGGCGAAAAGGGGAAGGTCGCGCTGGCCGTTATCACCTCGATGCACCCGAACGTGCTGATCCTCGACGAACCCACCAACCACCTTGATATCGCCAGTCGCGAGGCGCTCGCCGACGTGCTCAACGAGTACAACGGCACCCTGATTTTAGTAAGCCACGACCGCTGGCTGCTCGAGCGGGTAACCCAGCACACGCTGGACATCCGAACCGACGGCACTTCGGTGTATCCGGGCAACTATCTGGAGTATCGACAATGGAAGGCGAAGGGGAGTCCGGTCGCGGCAGGGCCGAAGAAAGTCGCCGCCGCCCCAGTGGAAGCCAAGCCGGTGC
>JAYUVF010000049.1:0-57893 GCA_043754215.1 Chthonomonas sp.
GCCCATGAAGAAAGCACTTATCACCGGAATTACAGGCCAAGACGGCGCCTACTTAGCAGAGCTTTTGCTCAAGAAGGGCTACGCGGTCCATGGGATTAAGCGGCGCACCTCGCTGTTCAACACGGCTCGAATCGACCACCTTTATCACGATTCGCACGAGAACGGCCTCCCGTTCTACCTCCACTACGGCGACCTCACCGACTCCACCTCGCTCATCCGAGTGATCCAAGAAGTCCAGCCCGACGAGATCTACAACCTCGGCGCGCAGAGCCACGTGAAGGTCTCATTCGATGAGCCGGAGTTCACCGCCAATACCGACGCGATGGGCACCCTGCGCATCCTCGAAGCGATCCGAATTCTCGGCATGATCGACCGGGTCAAGTTCTACCAAGCCTCGACCTCAGAACTTTACGGTCTCGTCCAAGAAATCCCGCAGAAGGAAACCACCCCGTTTTATCCCCGCTCCCCCTACGCCGTCGCGAAAATGTACGGCTACTGGATCGTGGTCAACTACCGCGAATCGTACGGCATGTTCGCCTGCAACGGCATCTTGTTCAACCACGAGAGCCCGATGCGCGGCGAAACGTTCGTGACCCGCAAGGTCACCCGAGCCGCCGCCCGAATCAGCGTCGGCCTCCAGCAAAAATTGTTCCTGGGCAACATGGACTCCCTCCGGGACTGGGGCCACGCCCGCGACTACGTCGAGGCGATGTGGCTCATGCTCCAGCAGGACGAACCGGACGACTTCGTGGTCGCCACCGGCAAGCAGTACTCGATCCGCCAGCTCTGCGAACGCGCCTTCTCCCAGCTCGGCATGGATATCGAATGGCGCGGAGAGAAGGAAAACGAAGTCGGCATCGATAAGGCCACCGGTAGAGAAGTCATCGGCGTTGACCCCCGCTACTACCGCCCCGCCGAAGTCGAAACCCTCCTCGGCGACCCCACCAAGGCGAAGGAAAAACTCGGCTGGGTTCCTGCCACCACCTTCGAGCAGCTCATCGATGAGATGGTCGCCAGCGACCTGAACGTAGCAAAGAAAGACGCTCTCGTCCAACGCGAAGGCTTCAAGGTCTTCCAAAGCGCCGAAGAAGGGCGGTAATTTTTCGTCGTTCGTCGTTCGTCGTTCGTCGTTCGTCGCTCGACGAGTGACCAGCGACAAGCGACAAGCGACAAGCGACAAGCGACAAGCGACGAGAGACGAACGACGAGAGACCCATGCTGAAAAAAGACTCCAAGATTTTCGTGGCGGGCCATCGTGGCCTCGTGGGCTCCGCCATCGTCCGCCAACTGCAGGCATTCGGATGCACCAACATCATCACCCGCACGCGCCAAGAGCTTGACCTCGAAAGCCAAGCCGACGTGAACCGGTTCCTGGCCGAAGAGAAGCCAGACTGGATCGTCATGGCCGCTGCCAAGGTCGGGGGCATCGGCGCCAACAGCACCTACCCCGCCGACTTCATCGGCCTCAATTTGGTCATGGAGTGCAACCTCATTTGGGGTGCGCACCAAGCCGGAATTGAGAATTTCTGTTTCCTCGGTTCGAGCTGCATCTATCCGCGCGAGACCAAGCAGCCGATCCCCGAAGAAGCCCTGCTCACCGGCAAGCCCGAGCCTACCAACGCCCCGTACGCGGTCGCCAAGATCGCCGGCCTGGTGCTCTGCGAATCCATCCGCAAGCAGTACGGACGCAACTATTTCACCTGCATGCCGCCCAACATCTACGGCCCGGGCGACAACTACAACCTGGAAACCAGCCACGTGCTCCCCGCGTTGATCCGCAAGTTCCACGAAGCGAAACTGGCCGGAAACACCCCCGTCACGTGCTGGGGCACTGGCTCCCCACGCCGAGAATTTCTCTACTCCGAAGACCTCGCCGACGCGATCGTGTTCCTCATGAACCACGATGACGTGCCGGACATGGTCAACATCGGCATCGGCAGCTCGATCTCCATCAAAGAACTCTCCGAGACCGTCCAGCGCGTGATCGGTCACGAGGGTGAGATCGTCTGGGACACCTCCAAACCCGACGGCTTCCCCGAAAAAACCAACGACGTCACCCGCCTCCACACCCTCGGCTGGCGCGAAAAGACCTCGCTGGAGCAAGGCATCCGCCAAGCCTACGCGGCGTACCTCGCCACCCTTGGATAGTTCGCTTCTCCAGGACCGATCAGTTTAATGTCCTCTCCCTCAAAGGGAGAGGAAGTTCGAGGAGTCCCGAAGGGAAGCTCGAACAGGTGAGGGTGAACGCCTGCGCCAACCTAATACTTCTTCGTCCGCCTAAAGTGGCCGATTCCACACAATCCGCCTGAAATGCACGTCCTGCACCTCGGCGGCTTCCAGCCTGCCTTTCACGTTGAGCATAAATCTCAGCATCATCGTGTCGTCCAAAAGCTCGCTGGTTGGAATCCCAAAGGTAGTAAGCGGCCCTGATCCAGCTTTGGGATAGACAATTGTGAACGGCATGACTTCTCCGTCCGCTTGACGCACCACTTGCACTTCGCCCGAGATGGGCGCACTTGTCGAAAGGAAAAACTGGGTCAGATTGCGATCTCCGCCTACCCAAGACTCCATGATCGGCAGCCCGCTGGGCGACCACGCGCCCGACTTATCAAGCAGATAAGTCAGCCGATAGTTGGCGCCGCTCACCGTGCGGCCGTTCCACGCGGTGAGCGAACCGCCCACTTCTCCCAGTGCTGGCATTCTTCCGATTGGATCCGAAGAAACACGCGTGAGAGTCGTCATCGGAACTGTCACCCCACTCGGAGCCATCGGCACTCCTACGATTCGAATGTTGCTCAGGATCCGCCGCTCGACGAGCAACTTTTCGACCGTGGCGTTGACGATGGTGAACCAAACTCTGGTGGAATTTCCTTTTTCCGCAATCCCCGTCGCCTGGATCGTTCGCACTTTCATCTTGCTGTCCCGAATCTGAGCGGAAATTCGCAGGGGAATACCGTTACTGAAGGCTGGCTTGTACGAGACCTCCATCTGAGTCTCCTTTCCCTTCATCTCCGTTTTCACCACGATGTTCGACCGGAGGGCGGCACTCCTCCCCGACTTGGGCAAGAGAGTTTCTACAACGTCAACCTTGTTCGTGAAAGCTCGAAACTGAAAATCCGCAGTTCCGTTGGCATTGACGACCGCAAAGGGCACGGCATAGTGATTGACTGACCGATCCACCACCCCGGCCGTGGAGTCCACGATTCCAAGCTCAATCCCCCGACCCATAGAAGTCTGGATAATAGATCCGGCGGAATCCAAGGGCAACAGAGTGTTGCCGTACACGGTCAAAAATTCACGTTGCGCAAACCGAGGCTCTTCGATGATCAACACCGTGTCGAGACCGGTCATGGTCAGCTTGCGGTAGTTGACCGGGGTAGTGATAATCGTTCCTCGCGGATCCCAAAAGGAGTAGCCGCTCCCCGATCGCCGTCCAATCGCTACCAGCCGATACGGAGTGCCATCGTTCGCCTTTCCCACGTAGCCATTGCTGATAGAAAGTGCTACCTCGGGCTGGCGAGTGACGATGACCGTCTGGCCCAAAACCATAGCCCCGCTCACTGCAAAAACTGCGCTCAAAATTAGCCTTGACATAAAACTTGCCCTATCCTAATTAGGTGGACGCCCGCCCGCGCACGCGTGTTGCGATTCCCGTGAGATCGCGCAGGTCTCCCGTCGAGTTTCACCTAATGTTCACCCGCCGTGCCCTGGGCACAGGGCATCCTGCCTCGTACATGGCCATCCTAAGATAGTCCGCTTCCCTACCGCCGATTAGCCTGTTAGTCTCCTCTCCCTCGAAGGGAGAGGAAGTTCGAGGAGTCCCGGAGGGAATCTCGAACAGGTGAGGGTGAATACGCAGGCGGAAACCACCGGCACATTCGCGAGTCTCCTCTCCCTCGAAGGGAGAGGAAGTTCGAGGAGTCCCGTAAGGGAAGCTTGAACAGATGAGGGTGAACGTCTGCGCCAACCCAATGCTCGCTCGCTCAACCCTGGTCGAACTGAGCCGCAAATCTGCTCGGTAGGCTAACGCTAGCTCGCCCCACTCTGTGCCCTCTGTGTGAGGCCGCCGCCACCTACTAACCTACCAGCCGACTCCAAAAGTTGACTTACCTCCGCCCCGAAACCGTAGCTGTGCGCCCTCAAGGTCCCTCCCGATCCCTCTACCTCCCTCTATCTCCCTCAAAACAAAAAAACATGCAAATCCAACGAATCCGTGAATGCGTCAAACTTAACACCCTACCTCAGGTTCAAAACTGGCCCCAGGCCTCCAATCACCTGTTCGCATCCGTAACACCCTGTTTTCAAATGCGTCGAAATTAACCGAAAGCGACGATGCAAGTGGCCATCCCCCCAAACCCTTCATCATGTTCATCAACTTCATCACTTAGGGCTCCCGGCAAAGGGAAGCATGCCCCGGAGGATAGCCTTTAGGCTGTCAAATGGAGCGAAGGCTTCAGCCTCCGCCATAAGTCCCTCAACATCCCTCGCCGCCCCCCTCAGCCTCGGCGGGTACCCTTGGGGTTAGATCCTCATGACCACCCGCGAGCTGAGAAAGAAGTATCTGGAGTTTTTCCAGTCGAAAGGGCACGACCAGTATCCGAGTGGGTCGCTGGTGCCTTTCGATGTCACCGGGCGGCTTGATGAGTCGCTGCTCTTCAACGGCGCGGGGATGGTGCAGTTCAAGCCGTTCTTCCGGGGGGCCGCTCAGCCGCCAAACAAGCGACTGACCACCGCCCAAAAGTGCGTCCGCACTGGCGACATCGAAGAAGTGGGCGACACCAGCCACCTCACCTTCTTCGAGATGCTGGGCAACTTCAGCTTTGGCGACTACTTCAAGAAGGACGCCATCGCCTATTCCTGGGAGTTCCTGACCTCCACCGATTGGCTCGGCCTCGACCCCAACCGGCTATCGTTCACGGTGTTCAGTGAAGACGACGAGGCGTTCGGCCACTGGTCGGAGCACATCGCCAAGGCCGGAATCGACCCGAACACCCGCATCTTCAGACTCGGCGAAGACACGAACTACTGGCCCGCCGGCTCCTTCTCAAAGGGCCCTCCCGGCCCGTGCGGCCCGAATTCGGAGATGTTCTACTGGATCTCTCAAACCGAGCCGCCACCATCTGGGCCGTATTCGCGTGAGGACTATCTCCGAGACGAAGCCGACGGCAAATGGCTGGAAATTTGGAATGACGTTTTCATCCAGTACGACTGGCAAGGGAGCCTGCGCAACCCCGAGCGACCGAACGAGGGCTACCAAAAAGAGGGGATGCCCGACCTCCCGTTCCAGTCGATCGACACCGGAATGGGACTCGAACGCACCAGCGCCGTCCTCGGCGGCTTCAGTTCGGTCTACGACACCGACGCCTTCCAGGTCATCATCCGGGAGATTGAGGCAGTTGGCACCGTCAAGTACGGCACCAACCCGACCACCGACCGCGCCATCCGGATCATCAGCGACCATATCCGCACCGCATGCTTCTGCATCGCCGACGGCATCCTGCCTTCGAACAACGGTCGTGGCTATGTGCTCCGCCGCCTCATCCGCCGCGCCGTCCTGAAGGGCCAGCGAGCCCTTGGCTTCGACCAGCCGTTCTTCCACCTCGTCTACGAGGGCGTGGCCGCCACAATGGGCGATCACTACACCGAGCTGATCGAGAAGCGGGACGTGATCGTGGAGACTCTGAGGAACGAGGAAGCTCAATTCCGCCGTACGATCAGCGCCGGGAGCGACATGCTCACCATTTGGTTAGCCAACCTCGCCCGGGTCGGATCGAAGGCGCTGGACGGCGAAAGCGCGTTCAAGTTGTACGACACCTACGGCTTCCCGCTGGAAGTAACCCAAGAGCTGTGCGAAGAAGCTGGAGTCACCGTCGACCTTGACGGCTACGAGGTCGCGATGCGCGAGGCACAAGACCGCAGCCGCGCCGCTGACCAACGAGATTCGGTTTACGGCGGAGTCGAGGGTGGCTTCATGTTTATCATCCGCCAAGAGCTCGGCGGGCAGGGCACGGAATTCGTGGGCTATCGCGACCTGGATACCGACGCGCACGTCGTAGCGGCGATCCCGGAGACGGATGACAACGGCCTCGCTACCGGATTACTCGGAGTCGCCCTCGACCGCACCCCGTTCTATGCCGAGAGCGGCGGACAGGTTAGCGACGAAGGCACCCTACGTGGCCCCGGATTTGAGTTAAAGGTGCTGGATCTGGTCAAGCAGGACGGAATCTACGTTCACCTCTGCCAGCCAGTCAAGAGCGCCCATCCGACCAGCTTCGAAGGAATGCCAGCGCCTGAACTGCAGGAAATCCTCAACAAGCAAATTTTTAACCAAACGGTGAGTGCTTCAGTGGACGCCTCGCGCCGCGCGAAAATCACGCGCAACCACACCGCGACCCACCTGCTTCACGCCGCGTTGCGCAATACGCTGGGCAAGCACGTGACTCAGGCTGGATCGCTGGTCGAGCCAGGCCATCTGCGTTTCGACTTCACTCACGGCAAAGGAATGTCGGCTGACGAGATTGCAGAAGTGGAGCGCATTGTCAACGCCCAGAGCCTTTACGGCTACGACGTGGTCATCCACCCCGGGGTGCCCATCTCGGAGGCGAAGGCCTTGGGAGCGATGGCCCTTTTCGGCGAGAAATATGGCGATTGGGTGCGGGTTGTGGACATCCGCGCCGAGGGCGGCGACCCGGTCAGCATCGAACTGTGTGGCGGGTGCCACGTGCGAAACACGGCCCAAATCGGCATGTTTAAGATCCTGCACGAGGCCAGTGCGGCGAGTGGGGTTCGGCGTATCGAGGCGGTGACGGGCGAAGGGGCAGTGGATTGGGCGAACCAGCAATTTGGGGCGCTGAAGCAGTCCGCCGACTTGCTGAAGTCCACGCCCGGTGACGTCGTCCGCGCTATCGAGCGCACGCTCGAGCTGCTCAAAGACGAGCGAAAGAAGCGCGAGAAGCTGCTTCAGCAATCCGCCACGGGCGGAGAGGACGTGGTGACCCAGGTGGGCAGCGTGGAGTTCGCGATGCGCGAACTGGCTGACATTGATCCGAAGGAGGCCCAGCAGATCGCTGACCGACTCGTGGAGGTCTCGCCTCGACGCGTTGCGCTGGTCATCGTAACCGGTGAGGGGAAGGTGACTTTCATCGCGAAGGTCGGGAAGGAGGCGGTTGCTGCGGGCGCCAACGCAGGTGCTTTGGTGAAAGAGCTTGCCACGCGTACCGGTGGTGGCGGGGGCGGTCGACCAGATTTCGCGACCGCGGGAGGCCGGAACTTGGCACCGCTCGCGGCGACAGTGTCCGCCGTGCCAGAAATCCTGAGTGCTCAGCTAACGGGATGATTAATCAACTTGGTCAAGGTCGCTGGGAACGATTCGATGACTCCACCGGCGACCTCGGCCACTGTAGCGTGGTGGTCGTGGTGAGAAACCTGCGTGATTCCGCTCAGAGCTTGCTCCGGGTTAGAGTGCAGCCGCTCAAGAAATGCAGGCCCGTCGGCGTCGGTCAGCGTGACATCGTAGCCATTCAGCTGTAAAAACACCAGAAGGCCGACAAAGCCTGTAGCCTCACTACCTTTACTGAACGGAGATTTTTTCGCGAATCCGGAGGCGTAGCGGGCGGCTTGGGCTAGGACATCAGTGCTCTTGCCATAACCATATTGATAATAAACCGCCTCTTCAAGCGTCGCGAAGTTAAAGTCGTATTTCTGCTTGGTGACCTGGAAATTGATCCACAGATGATCTTGAACGGTGAGGTAGTGGATGTCGCGCGCCATCGTCAGTGGAGTGTACCAACTCCGCCCGCCGCCCCCGATTCGGTCGTGAAGCAAACCTACTTGCGAAGTTTCGCGTATGGTTAATGGTGCCAAGTTTGGCCCCTGAATCTATGAGCTACGAACCAAACCACGCCGTTACTACCATGCCCGACATGCAGAACAGTCGCGATGATCGAAACATTGCGATTGATCGAGTCGGTGTCAGAAACGTGCAATATCCCATCGTGTTGCTAGACCGCGCCAACGAGCGGCAGCATTCAATCGGCAATTTCACCCTCACGGTGGACCTGCCGAAGCACTTCAAGGGTACGCACATGAGTCGGTTCTTGGAAGTGTTGAACGACCACGATCGGGAGGTCAGCGTGCGCAGCATTCCAGCGATCTTGGACGAATTGCGCTCCAAACTGATGTCAGAGCAAAGCAACCTGGACGTGGATTTCACCTACTTCATCAGCAAGGCGGCCCCAGTAACCGGAAAGGCGGGATTGATGGGTTATCAATGTCGATTTGAGGCGGTGGGGGGCAAGGTCAACGATCTGATCATGCAGATTGAAATCCCCGTTACAACGCTATGTCCGTGCAGCAAGGAGATTAGCGCATATGGTGCGCACAACCAGCGCGGCTATGTAAAAGTCCGGATTCGGACGACTCAAATGATTTGGATCGAAGAAGTGATTGAGGCAATCGAATCGCGAGCCTCCGCGCCTCTGTACCCGCTACTGAAGCGACCCGACGAGAAGTTCGTAACTGAGCTGGCCTACGACAATCCTCGGTTTGTCGAGGATATGGTGCGGGAAGTCGCCCTCGCTTTCGACGCCGATCCAAGAATTACCTGGTACAGCGTCGAAGTCGAAAATCACGAGTCCATCCACGCTCACAACGCTTACGCGCTGGTGGAGCGGTCGAAGGACCCTACGAGCTAAAGACAGGAAACTCTTCCATTGGCGGCCGCGAGAGCGAGATTTCATCGTTCTCGTGGCAATCTTTGGTACCCAGCACTCCCTGCTCGACCCGCCGCTTGCGCCGAAGGCACAACGCGTCCTTGGCCGCTTCTAGGTGCCATAGTGCGACGGCGTTTTCAAGGCAGGCTAGGTCACGACCCTGGAAATCCAAGAGCTTCTGAATGACCACCTCGATGACCTCCTCGAGGGTAACTCCGTTCAGTCCTACCTCGTCCGGATTGCCGTGCTGGAATACGATCCGCAGTAAGGGCTGTTCGGTAAGGGCGCTCGCGCCGTCGAGATGACGCCATTTCTCCATGTTTTCGCTCATGATTGTTCTCCTTCGACTAATGGTTTCCAAGACGGAAATTCGAAGACTCTCGGTTTCGCATCGAAGCCACTTTTGTATTTTGCGTTCCGGCGAATAGCACGATACTCGGAATGCAGGAAACGCACCGAGGCCAGAATGATCTCGCGGTGGTCGTCTCGCCACACTTTCGGTCCTTTACGAAGGAGCTTAAGTCGTCGGATCACGTTCTTGAGATAGTCCAATTTTTCGGTGTGGGGGGCATCGCTCTTCTCTAGAGCATGCGCGGCCCGAATAACGTACCGGACCAAGGCCGGTGCTTGATTTTGCGTCTGCATTGTTTCACCTCACTGTCTTTCTAACATTAGGTGAGAGCGTCCGAGAGGACACTTCTCCTTCCATACGTCTGCGAGGTTAGCTGTCGGATTCGAGCCTGAAGGTACTCGTCCAGCGAACTGGATACACCCCAAAAAGTTGGTTCCCCCGCTCCGGCGATGCCGGATTCGACTTACCCTAAGGACGCTGAGTGTTCGGTCGCCGTTACGGTTTAGGATTTTATTGTCGAAGAAGACTGCAAGGTCCCGAGTTCAACCAGGATCGAACGCATTTGCACCGCTGTATCCTTTTGGGGGTCAATAAGAAATGATTGCCAGCCGCATTCGGCTCCGGCCCGCACATGCGTTGGGGAATCATCAAAAAACAAAATTTCGTGCGGTTCTGCTTTCGCTTGGTCCTGGAGGTGACGGAAGAAGGCGGGATCGGGCTTCCCGATGCCGACTTGGTGAGAGGCAACCGGAACCTGCAACTCCGCGATGGCAGGGTACTGGGTTGGGTCACTCAAATGCGGCCAGTGCGCCGCGTTGGTGTTGCTCAGACAGCCCACCTGAGTGCCGGCTTGTTTGACTGAGACGATGAGTTCGAGCGTCCCGGGATAAGGCCCCATCAGAATCCCATCGTGCAGCCGCTTCGCCTGCTCGAGGGAGGTCAAGCCGAAATGAGAACGCAAACTCTGAGCGTACTCATTCCAACCGATGCTCTCGGCCTGATAGGCTTCGAATCCTGGAAAATCTGAAAGCGCGACGTCGTCCGCCCAAGCTGGCATTGGTGTCACGTTGGCGTACCGTGCGGCATCGCCCCAGGAGCGAGCGACACGAACAAGCACGCCGCCTAAATCGAAAACTACGATCTTTACTGTCTGCATTGTCCTGGGTTCACGGGGAGCGTTCGGTACACTCCCAAGTTGCAATGTCGGATGAATTGGGAAATAACCGTACGCCGCGTCTGCTCCACGCCCTTCAAAACGATGTCCTGCTGGGGGATGGCGCGAACGGAACCATGCTGGCCCAATACGGCTTCACCCGGCAGCCCTACGACTTGGCAAATCTTCTCGATCCTGAGTTGGTCGCGAGGGTTCATCAAGAGTATTTCCAGGCTGGAGCCGACTTCGTTGAGACCAACACCTTCAGCGCGAATCGCGTGAAGATGGGCGCTCTCAATTTTGACATCCCTGAGATGAATCGTCGCGGTGCTGAAATCGCACGGAGTGTAGCGGGCGAGAATCAGTTTGTTCTCGGCGCAATCGGACCTTGCGGCAAGCCGCTGGAACCAATTGGCAGCCTGAGCCGTGAGGAGGCGTTCGAGGCGTTTGCTGAGCAGGCTGCCGCGCTCGCCGAAGGGGGTGTGGACGGTTTCATGCTGGAAACCTTCATCGACCTAGAGGAGCTGTGCATCGCGGTGGACGCGGTGAACAGCGTTTCGAACTTACCCATCATCGCCAGCAAGGCGTTTATCGAAGACGGGGACGCCCTCGCGGAAGGGTTGCCGGGACGTTGCGCGACGGACATGGGGCTCGAGAACGTGGTGGCGGTAGGCGCAAACTGTGTCGTCGGGCCACAGCGAATGATTGACATTGTTCGCCAACTCAGTGAGGCTTCCACCCTCCCGATCCTGGCTATGCCGACCCCCGGGTTGCCTCAGTTGGTGAAGGGACAGGTGGTGTACGACGTCGCCCCCGAGTACTTCGCCAAGGCTTCCGTGCGACTCATCGAGGAAGGCGCGCGGATCATCGGCGGCTGTTGCGGTACGACTCCAGAACACACGCGCAAGATGCGCGAGGCGCTTGATTCGGGGCACATCAAGCCTAAGTCTCCAAGCGCCACGACGGCGCGGCAAGTTGAGCGTAAGCCAATCGAGTCGAGCGAGCCTACCGAGCTCAGCGAAAAGCTGGCGAAAGACAAGTTCATTATCACGATTGAAGTTGATCTCCCACGCGGGCTCGGGGTGGAGAAGGTTCTCAAGTCCGCTCGACAGCTTAAGATCAAGGGGGCTGACCTCATCGATATCTCGGACGGGGCCCGCGCGCGACTGCGCATGAATCCGCTCAGCGTCTGCACGCTCATTCAGGAGCAGGTCGGCATCGAAACCATGATGCACTTTGCCTGCCGCGATCGCAATCTGTTGGCGGTGCAAGCGGACTTGCTTGGTGCCCACGCGTTGGGAGTTCGGAACATCCTCGCCATCACCGGTGACCCGGCAAATATCGGCGACTATCCTAGCGCCACGAGCGTTTACGATGTGGACGCGATTGGCCTTGTGCGCATCTTGAGCCGGTTCAACGAGGGCATTGACCTTGCGGGGTACAGCGTCGGCGTGAAGTGTGCGTTTACGATTGCGATCGCCTTCAACCCGTTAGCGGTGGACATGGACCTCGAACTGGATCGGCTGAACCGCAAAATCGACGCGGGGGCACACGTGGTCTACACCCAGCCCCTATTCGAAGAGCGGCACATGGACAACGCGCTAGAGGCGCTTCAGGCGAGCAAGCTTCCCCTCTTTGTGGGGGTCTTGCCGCTTAAGCACTCGCGTCACGCCGAGTTCATGCACAACGAGGTGCCCGGGATCGAAGTGCCGCAGTGGTTGCGAACCAAGCTCGCCGACGCTCCCGACGAGGATGCGGGGCTCCAGATCGGAGTTGCGGCGGCGCAAGAGCTGAGCCGGATCGCGAAGCAGCGTGCCCGCGGCCTCTACCTTATGCCTCCGTTTGGTTCGGCGGCGATCGCCGAGCAGGTGATAGACGCCGTTCAATGAACGCCAAATCTCTGTTCTGGTGGTCGGTGGGCATCTCGGCGGGAGCGCTCGCGTACGGGGCCTTGGTCGAGTCGAATCGGCTTGTCTTGGTGCGCCGCGAACTTGACCTCGAGGGCTGGCCAGAACGGCTGGACGGCTTTCGAATCGCCCTTCTCGGCGATTTCCATCTGCGGGACCGGTACTCCTTCGCCCTCGCGCAGCGCGCTATCTCGGCGGCCTTGGACCAGGACCCTGATATGGTCGCCTTGGTCGGCGACTTCGTCGCGCGTTGGCGGCCGGAAGTCGTGGAAATGCTTGGCGATACTCTAGAGCCGCTGCTTCTGATGCAGGGCAACGTCGTCGCCATCCCTGGTAATCACGAGTACGTGGGTGGGGAGCCGGACGCCCTTGCCGAGATCTGCGCCGAACTCAATATCAAGCTTCTCCGTAACGAATCCTGGATTCACCAGGGCATTCAATGGGTAGGGGTGGATAGTGCGAACGCCAAGATGGCAGACCCGGTGCTCGCGTTTGATGGCGTCAAACCCGACTTCCCGACGATTGTCCTCTGGCACGAGCCGGATGTGGTGGATTGGCTCCCGGAACGTGCGCAATTGATGCTCAGCGGACACAGCCACGGCGGGCAGTTCCTCACTCCCTGGGGCCAGCCGTTCATTGGTTCGAAAAATGGCGTGAGATACCGCCGAGGGTTCTTCCCGGAGCCGGTTACGCCGTTGTACGTTACGAGTGGCGTCGGCACCACGGGGCCACCCAGCCGCCTTTTCTGCCCGCCGGAAGTCGTGATTCTCACCCTTCGTTCGGTATAAACCGCCTGCCCCGGTAAAATGGTGCCCGTTGCCCCAGTAGCTCAGTGGATAGAGCAGCAGCCTTCTAAGCTGTTGGCCGGAGGTTCGAGTCCTCTCTGGGGCGCCACCTCTCATCCGGTATTCTTACCGAAATGGCGCAATCCACGGCCCCAGACACCATCGATGATTTCGCCCGCGCCGTGGGTGGACGATGGAAATGGATGCTTGCCCTCGGCCTCCTTGGAGCCGCAATAGCATGCGGTCTCACCTACGCCGCTAAGCCGGTGTACCAGGCGAAGGCAACGTTGCTGCTTCCGAACCTCGAATCCCAAACTGGCGTGCCCGCTGGCTTGAGTGGCTACAGCCCAGTCAATGTTCTGCGCGGTCTTGCCACTAGCCTCGAAGTGCAACGCCGGGTCGCCAGCGAAACTCGCATTCCCAGGCTGCAGATTGAGTCGAGCCTCTCGGCTAAGGCCGAACTGAATCAAAACCAACTCGAAATCAGCGCAACCGATGACGATCCCAAGCGTGCGTTGTCCATCGTCCAATCCGCCACCAAACATTTGCAGGCCGTGGCCAGCGAGGCGGGGCTCGGCTCTGCAAATCGGCAGGCAGTTATCCTCAAACGCGCCATTGAGGAGCGCGAGGACGAACTAGAGGCTGCCAACCAAAAGCTAGCCGAACACCAGCGCACCGCGAAGACGGGATCTGATCCCGCAAATCCCGCGAGCGCTTTGTATTACCGCCAGCAGCTTCAACTCGTGGAAGACTCCCTCGGATCGGTCGCTGCTGAACTCAATACACGCCGCAAGCAAGCCGCCGCTTCGGGCCGGAATCCAAAGCTACCCTCCGACCTTAGCGGCGCGATTTCGGAGCGGACGGCCCTCCTCGAGGCCGAATTCGCCTACGAAACAGCTCGCCGCCAGCTTGGGCCCGATAGCCCTGAGCTGCAGAGCAAAAAGCGGGATCTTGACGAAGCTAGAAAGAACTTTGAAAAGGAAGTCGCCAACCGATTTAGGGCATCCCAAGAGGGGCTGGACAGCCAAATTGCCAACCTTGAAGCCCGGCGGGAAATGCTCTCGGTCCAGCGCGACTTCTGGAATCGCCTCGCGGGCATGGCTCCCAAGGAAGCGATGCAGCTGATGCGCCTCACCTTCGAGGTGGAGTCAATTCAGACAGTCTTGACCGGCCTTCGAACTCGCTACGATGAGGCGGTTTTAAATAGCGGAGTTGATTCAATTCGCTGGAGCGAATTGAGCCCGCCGCGTGCGCTGGATGAGCCGATCAACAAGAACTACGGACTGAATGCGTTCCTGGGATTGATGATCGGATTCTTTGTCGGAGGCGCGATCTCTATTGCCCGGTTTGGCAGTTAGCGTCTTGCAGTTCGTTCGATCAACTCGATCCATCTGCCATAGACGATGTCGGGGTGGAAGTTTTGATCGAACAGCTTCCGGGCACTGGTCCGCGCCCCTTCCAAGCTTGTGGTGTGAGAAATCCATGGTCGCAATGTTGCGGCTAGCGAGTCTGGGTCCGCATTTGTGTACGTTGCTCCCGCAGCGGTCTTTCGAATCATGTCCACCAAGACACCTCGCCGCAGTGAGGTCACCACGGGCAACGAGTTCGCGAAGTATTCCACCGGCTTGTTCGTGATGCCGGTCTCGAAGTTGGCGCGATCGCGGTAGGGAACCAACCCCACCTGGCTCAACTGCAAAATGCGCTGAATTTCCGGTGACTTTAACCATCCGGTGAACAGGACATTGCTTAGATTGGCCGCTCTGATCTTTGCCTCGTCTAATGCGTCGCCGCCTCCGCACATCACGAATCGGACTTGTGGGTCTCCAGCAAGGGCTGCGGCTGCTCTGAAGATGGGCTCCAGCTCCACTGTCTGCCCGATCATTCCGGTGTAGGTGATCAGAAAGTGGTTGTGTCCGTCATCGATGCCCAGTTCTCGCCAGTACTCAGCGGCTCTGGTGGCGTCGTCGGGCGAGACGGTGGGCGGTTCGTAGCTCATGAAAAGCGAAGCGTCGAACTCGCCCCGCGCCCGGCCGGCGTACGCCAGTCCCCAATCCACCACGTCCGGTCCGTTGGCGGTGATCCCGGTTGCGCCTCCCAGCGCCCGTTTCGCAAGTTGCCGAGCCCCCGCAGAGACCATCCGCACAAGAGAGCGCATCGGTGCTGGGGCGTTAAGCCAGTAGAGGTCGGGATATTGGTCGCGAATATCCATGAGCACGGGGACCCCGTGGCGCTTCCCGTAATCGGCGGCGGCGGCGCAGGTCTCGATGGTGGGATAGCTAGCGACGATGACGTCAGGCTTTGTCTCTGCCTCCGCAAGGGCGCTCCACTGGTCTGCCACGTACTTGTGATCTCGCAAGCGTGCGAGGGAGACGTGTCTGCGGTAACCCAGCGCTGGGATTAGTTTGAGGTCGTAGGGCAGTTCTAACTCGGGTCGTTGGGAACGAAACGACTTCGACGTGTGGCTGAAATGACTGGCCCACCACGTGACGTCATGCCCGGCCTGGGCGAGTCGCGCGGCGAGCATGCCGGTGCGCCAGGGCCGCGCCGTCGAGTCGTCGAGTGGATTGGGCTCCCAAGTTTGCAAGCACCAAATTTTGAGCCCTGCCATCCCGGCAAGAGTACCGAATTGTCAAGCACCTGCCGAGAATAGGACTATGACTCGACCCTGCTACTTCGCCCTGAAGCGGCTCGCCGATATTGTTTTAAGCGCCTCGGTGCTGATCGCGTTAGCCCCGGTGCTCGCGATGGTCGCTGTTGCGGTCCGCGCGACCTCGCCAGGTCCTGCGATTTACTGCGCTCAGCGCGTAGGTCAGTTTGGTCAAGTCTTTGCGATGTTTAAGTTTCGCACCATGGTGACGAACGCCGATCGCATCGGCCCCCTCATCACCGCGGGCGATGACCCTCGGATCACCAAAATTGGCCGTTTTCTGAGACGCTCAAAACTGGACGAAATTCCCCAGTTTTGGAACGTGTTGCTTGGGCACATGAGCGTGGTTGGCCCACGCCCGAACGTCCCGTCCATCGTGGCGGGTTACGACGACGAGGCTTGCCAAATTCTCAGCGTGCCGCAAGGGATCACCGATTACGCTTCGCTTTGGTTCCGCATGCAAGAGGGTTTGCTGGAAGGCACCGGCGACGTGATGGCGGACTATGAGACTAAAGTGGCGCCGATCAAGGAGCGCCTGGCGCGGTATTACGCGCATCATGGTTCGCTGAGTGCCGACTCAAAAATCTTCGTGGCGACTTTCCTCGCCGTGTTCTTCCGGCTCGATCCGATGTGGGCATTCCCGCTCGAATCGCGTCACCAGACTTTGGAAATCGTGGAAACGCAGACCGAAGCGCTTGCCGCTTAGCCTACGAACTTGTAGCCGACGCCGCGCACAGTGAGAAGCCTTCGCGGCTTCGAGGGATCTTCCTCAATATGTTCGCGTAGCCAGCGCATGTGTACGTCAACCGTCCGAGAGTTGACGAAGGCATCCTGACCCCAAACGCGGTCCAGCAGCTGGTCGCGGGAGAACACTTGGCCCGAATTCAGAACCAAGAAGTGCAGAAGCGCAAATTCTTTCGGGGCGATGGCGACCGCTTTGCCGTGAACGGTCACTTCGTGCGTGCGCGGGTCCACTCGGAGGTTGCCACTTTCGGCCACTTCCTGCGGGGACTCGCCGGTGGCGCGTCGTAGAACGGCCTTAATGCGGGCGGCAAGCTCGCTCAGATTAAACGGCTTGACTACGTAGTCGTCGGCGCCGAGTTCAAGTCCCGTCAGCTTGTCGGTGTCGGCGGTGCGGGCAGAGAGGAAAATGATCGGCGTTTGATGCTCTTTTCGGATCGCCTTACACAGGTCGAAGCCGGACCGATTGGGCAACATCACGTCGAGCACCATCAGATCCGGCTTGATTTGGCGGAAAAGCCTCATGCCGTCTTCTGCTGATAGCGCGGTGAATACCGTGTACCCCTCCTTGCGGAGCTTGTGTTCGATGGTTTCGAGGATCGTAGCCTCGTCGTCTACCAGCAGGACTTTCATGATTAAGTGGCGATGATTTCGACGTTCGCTCGGGGAACCGTCACTTCTTCACCACTTTCTAGCTTCGCACGGAGGACGCGGACTTCCGTTCCAGATTCCAAGACTACGAGCTGCGAAGGCAGTTCGGTCACGGATCCGAGAAGGCCGAAGTACGGCTCCCGGATGATCCGGATTGGGGTCCCCGCCGTTAGCTCCAGCGCTCCACCAGCGGCATGAGTTGCGGCACCCGATAATTCGAGCGGCACAATAATCTCAGGTCGAATCACACCCGCTCGGATCTGCGTCGCCCCGTTCATACTGGCCCGTTTGCCCTCAATCGACTGCAGCAATTTGAAAGTTCGCTCTGCCATGTTCAACCGGCCAAACCCTTCCGTCACCATCACAGTGAGCGTAATGTTTTCCTGGCCCGTGATTGCCACGCCGATGTCGTAGCCTAGGTACTCGATCAGGTCGCTATCCAAGACGCCGCCGGCCACGAGGCCTGCCGCGCCCACCTCTTCTGCTCGTTTGATCGATTCCAAGGTGACTTGGGAGCCACCGATGAGAATCTTTCCTTTGTCGGAATCGAGAATGTGCTTGGCTTCAAGCGGCTCAGAGTGGTTGCTGACGGCGATACGAATCTCGCCCTCTTGCTCCCCACCGATGCCAAAGATGCCTTGCACCATCGCTCCGCGGGTCTCGATGATCGCGCCTTCTTCGGGCATGACCTCGGCCACTTTGCCGGACATGTACGCGTTGAGCTCGACCGGGATCGGAGCTTGGCGAATGAGTACGTGTCCGCTTACTTCGGAGATCGCCTCGACGGTTCCGGCGTAATCGCTTTTCACCGCCGACTTGAACAGGCCGAAGAAGCCTTTCGATTCGGCGACCATCTGTCCCTTCTCGATCGGATCACCGATGTTGAGGTTGAACAAGTGGCGTGATTCTTTCGGCTCAAGGCCGAGCTTCTCTGCCAACTTGATGGTCTGCAGAATGCCAGGAAGGGAGGCGCGGGCAACGACATCAGCCGGCCCCACGGTATCCCCCGCTTTCACCATCACCTCGCCTTTAATCGGCAGGCGCCGCGTTCGGCGTACGACAATGTCTCCACTAACGGTCAGTCCAGGTGTATATGCGCTACCCAATGCTGGTCTCCTTGCTTAGGCTCCGTGGGCGTGCCCACGAAACTGCCATCGCGCCAGTTTAGCATGAGGTTGAACATGTGTTCAGAACGAATTTTCAAATTGCTGCCCTCGGGTGAGGACAGGTTAAGGTTACGAGGCAATTGTTAAGGCGGGATTATCGGGGTTACGGGTTACGGGTTACGGGTGACGGAGTTCGGAATTCGGAGTTCGGAGTTCGGAGTTCGGGACTGTACAGGGACAGTTTTCCGTAACCCGTAACCCATTACCCATTCCCCGTCCCCCATTCAACGCGGCTGCCAGCTCTTCCAGTACTCGGGGTCTTCGATGTCGAGGGCTTGTTGGGTTAGGTAGAGGGGGCGGTGGGTGTCGAGCATGACGGCCAGCTCTTCGGTCTTGGTGTGGCCTAGGGACGCCTCGACGGCGCCGGGCTGAGGGCCGTGGGGGATGCCGAGGGGGTGGACCGTGATCGATCCCTCTTGGATGCCCTTGCGCGAGCCGAACTTGTCGTTACAGTAGTACAGGACCTCGTCGCTGTCTACGTTCGAGTGGTTGTAGGGGATGGGAACGGCCTGCGGATGGAAGTCCAGCATGCGCGGGCAGAAGGAGCAAACCACGAATCCGGGGGCCTGGAAGGTCTGGTGGATCGGTGGGGGCATGTGGAGCTTGCCGGTGATCGGGCTGAAGGCGTGGATGCTAAAGGCGTACGGGTAAACGTAGCCGTCCCAGCCGACGATATCGAACGGGTGGAAGCCGTACGTGTACTTCGTATAGCGGTCGCGGGCTTTCACGACCACGTGGAAGGTGCCCTTTTCGTCGTGCACCGGGAGGGTGGTTGGCGGTCGGAAATCTCGCTCGTGGTACGGAGCGTGCTCGTGGAGTTGGCCGAGATCGTTGCGGTAGCGGCGGGGGATGCTGACTTCGCCGTGGCTTTCGAAAATCAGGCAGCGCACCGGGAGTGTGTCGAACCTGATCTTCCAGATGGTCCCGCGCGGGATCATGAGGTAGTCGCCCGGGACGAAGGGGACATCGCCGAACATCGTTTCGAGGGTGCCGGTGCCGTCGTGGATGAAGTGAATCTCGTCGGCTTCCGCATTCTTGAAAAAGTCGGTCATCTGCTCGGCGACGATCGCGTTGTTCCAGATCACGTCAGCATTGCCCATCATCGGCACCCGACCGGAGATTGCGTCGCCTTTGGGGGTCATCCGGTTTGTGATCAGGTGGCGGTGTCGCAGCGCCTCGTCGGTCAGATAGGTCGGCTTGATCGGCCCCATGTCTTCCCAGCCCATGACCTCGGTCGGGAGGTTGATGTGATACATGAGCGCCATCGGGCCGCTGAATCCGTGGGTCGAGAACAACTGCTCGGCGTAAAGTCCGCCGTCGGGCTTGCGGAATTGGATATGCCGCTGAGCAGGAAGTTGACCAAGTCGGTGGTAGCGTGGCATTGCTCTTCTATTTTACGGGGTTTAAGGGTTGGGGATTTGGGCCGATTTCAGATTTAGGATTTTAGATTTCAGGTTCGCACATCGGACCTTTAGATTGGAAGCTGGGGCTCTCACCACGGATCGCTCACGGATTCGGTTAGTTTTGACACATTCTAATCCGTGCGTCAGCCGTTTGGTGGGGACTAGGACCAGATTTGAACCAGAAATAGGGCGTTATGTTTGACGCATTCACGGATGCGTTGGATTTGCACACTTTTTCCTTTTGGGTGAAACTCTGTCTGCAGGCTTTACCGATCGAGGAGACTGGCGCATATAGATAAGTCGTCCCGGAGGCCAAATGACAACCGGTACCTGCTGCGGGTCCGCTGTTCGCCCGGATGAAAGAGGATTATTTGTCACTTTTGTGCAATCCACCTTATAATGCTCGCATGTGCGTTTCGCGACGGTTTCTCGTGTCATCGCTTTTGGCGGCTTTTTGTACTCAACAGGCCCATGCCAGCTTTGACCTCATGTACATCCCGACCCCGTCGCTCGACAGGATCACGCGGTACGACCCGGTCAATCGGGTGTTTCTGGGGGGCATCAATGCGCCGAACGTCACTCAGGTCCTCTACGGTGGCGGCCAATATGGGCAAGTCAAGATCAACGCCGGAAGCAATTTTCGGTATGACTTTCATGCCGGGGCCGGGGCGGGTTTCGCGCCATTCACGGCGGATAGCCTCGATTACCTGAATAATCGCGGGGTGCTCTCGGCAGCGAGTGGGACTATGAACACGGTGGACATCGCGAATCGAACGGTTTCCTCCGTTTCGCTTACCGGTGGGACGGGTCTTTTGCGCGCCAACTACCTGCCAAATGGCAACATCATGGCGTTGACGATTGTTGCGGGGGCGTTATCCGGGCGGATTCACACTTCGTCAGGCGCGCTCGTCACCTCGTTCCCTATTCTCAGCGGCATCACCATCAACCGCGCCTCTAATGCGCTCGTTACGGTCAATCGCCAGGGAAATGGGGTGTTTGCCGTCGCTCTGCTGGATTCCACCAACGCAATGCGCTACGTTAGGATTCAGGTTACTCCCTCAAACATTTGGAGTCATACAACAACCAACGTGGCTAGTTTCGCCGCGACGACCTCCGTCGCCCTCGCCCCCGCTCACGACGGCTATTACGTGGTCGGAGGGGATTCTGCCAACCCAGCCACCCTGACTCGGTTCCTGCAGTACGACGATGAAGGGTACGGGAACAACTGGAATAGCTGGACCGAGAACCTGGCTCCTACGGGCGCTCAGTCGGTGTACAGCATCGGCATGGTTCTCGCGCCGGAGCCGGCGGCGTTTTTGCCGTTGACGGCGGGACTCGGAGTGTTGTTGGTGCGGAAGAAGCGCCGTCGCTAAGCCTACAACTGCGATAATATCGAACGCATGATAGCGCGACCCGTGAGTCAAAAGAGCTTCAGGCTCAAGCCCCTTTGGCTTCTGGGTGCCCTCGGCACTGGTTGCGGGCTGATCGGAGTTGGCTTCTGGTACTTTAGCGGGGTCGGACCCTCTGAAAGAGATGCCGCTAAGCTGTACGCCAAAATTCAGGATCTTGGCGTGCCTCTTGACACAGATGCGTTTGAGAAGTCTCTAGAGGTTCCCCCAGGTCAAAATAGCGCCCCAGAGTTAGCGCCGGCGTTAGCGGCTCTGATAGCGAAGCGAGATTCGCGACCACTGGAAGTTAAAAAGCAAAATCTGGAGATTTCGAGTTGGGCAGATGGGCCGGTCGTTCCTGCGGCAACGCGGTCCAAGTTTTTCAGCGAATTCGCGGACGTCCTCGCGCGAATTAGTGCAGCCACGGACAAACCCCGCTTTTCGATTGAACGCGATTGGACGAATCCGGCCTTTGTCGCAACTCCTGAGCTGGCACATTTTCGAGCTGTGGCGATCATATTTGCAACACGAGCCTGGACGCAAGCGGAGGCTGGGAACCGCGAGGCTGCGGTTGAGTCATTGAATGTCGCTTATCGGTTGAGCGCGCTCTCTGGAGACTCTCCCACCGGGCTAATTGCGGGCTTGGTTAGCTTGGCAATCTACACGATCACGGTTGAGGCAACTACACATTGCATCCAGCTTGATCCCACGGGCGCGGAGAGCTATCTGAATTCGATCTCATCGTTAACAACCCGGCCCCTGGGGCGGTACATGCAGAGCGAAGCTTTCTTATTTGTCGCCGGAGTTCGGGACGTGGTATGGGCTGATCAGGCCAGGGCAGTGATACAGGGCAACCAGAACCCCGAGAAGCTGATACCAAAGACGCGAACAAGAAGCGGCCTGCCAAGAGATCCACTTACTCGATCCCAGGTCGGGTATGGGCTGCGGCGCTGGCTCCCATTACTTCAAACACTTAGGGTAGATGGAACACCGAAAAATGAGGAGCAATTTAGCCTTGCGTTAGAGCGGTTCTCGAAGGATGTGGGCGCGGACAGTTGGCTGGTGGGGGCTCTTTTCGAGTTTGCCACGCCTAGTTTTGAATCCGCTGTTCGAGCTTGGAGAGTCGCAGAGGTGCGGAAAGACATGGCCTTGGCTTATGGGCAAATTGTGAATTTCAGACAGACAAATGGCCGATGGCCAAAGTCATTGGATGAGGCAGGAGTCGCGTCGCTGGATCGAATGAGGTCGAGCCTGGGTCCTTTTGGATATCGAGTGGAATCTGGTGGGATCCGCATCTGGTCTGTCGGTCGCGACGGTCGTGATGACGGAGGCGTGAGCAGAAAGGAACGGGTTCGGCAGAACCGTCGCGATCTTGGCTACGACGAGGTGTTCATTTTTCAGGAGAAACTTGCCCCCGCCAAGTGGTGAGCAGTTAAAATCTAATTACCTCCAACTCCGGGTACCTTTCGCTCGTGGTTGGTTCGCTCCGCACTTTGCTTGAACACGCGATTGACTACGCGGGGCTTTTTCCTCCGGCGGCCCTTCCTATGGAGGCGGCGACGGTGGAGTACGCTGAGCTTCTAACCAGCCCGAATGAGTGGCTGGTGCGGCGGTTTGTGTGTCCGGTGGCTTGGCTTCCCGACCTGCTCAACCAGATGCCCGCGCAGGTTGATGAGCCGTGGTCCATCTCGGTGCTGGGCACTTCGCTGGACGGGTACCGCCAAGACCTCAACGCGATCGAGCGGTTTGAGGAGCTGGCGGCGGGTCGGGCGTTGGCAGAATGCTATGAGGTGAAGGCGAATCGCGCGGAGCTGAATCGCCCGGCGCTGAAGCACCTCGCAGACGCGGGGTTTGAAGAGATTTTCATTGAATTTCCCTGGACCGACGAGCTAGAGGATGCGCTTCACCAGATCGTGGAGGTCGAGGGGATCGGGGTGAAGGGGCGGACCGGCGGGCTGGAGCCGGGCGCATTTCCCAGCAATGAGAGGCTGGCCCATTTCATTCACGAGTGCATTTCGCTCGATCTCGCGTTCAAGCTCACCGCGGGACTGCACCACCCGGTACCCACCCAAGACGCCTCCATCCCGGCCCGAATGCACGGGTTTTTGAACGTGCTGATGGCCACCACGATGGGCCTGACTCACGATTTACGGCGCGCCGATCTGGCCTCCATTCTCGCCTCCGATGATCCGAAATCGCTGTGGTTTACGGAGAAAGGGGCGGGATTCCAAGATTGGGAAGCGGACCTCTCTGACCTCGAATCGGCGCGCGGTTCGTTCGTGAGTTGGGGCTCGTGCTCCGTCCAAGAGCCGCTCGACGATCTCTCCGCCCTGCATCTCACGTAAAGAAAGCCATGTCCATGTTTTTGATTCCCGCCGACGCCCGCAGTTGGGTGCCCGGAGCCGACGGTTCCGATTTTCCGATCCAAAGTCTGCCGTACTGCAGCCTCGACGGCGACTCGCTGGAGTCGGTGTTCGTGCGCATCGGGGATACGTTCGTGGACCTCGAGATTTTGCAAGACGCAGGGCTGATTTCGGCCGATATCGCGGTGTGGGATTCGTCGGCGTTTGCGCTGGAGTCGGCGGCTACGCGGGCGGAATTGCGCGAGACGCTTTACGATCTATTCTGCTTAGATAACCCCAAACTCCGGGACGACCTTGAGCTGCAGGCGGAGGCGTTCACCTCGGTCGAAGACGCGGTATTGCAGCTGCCATTTTTCATCCGCCAATTCGTGGATTTTTACAGCGGGATTCACCACGCCAGCAATGTCGGGATGATGTTCAGGCCCGATCAGCCGCCGCTGTTGCCGAATTACCGCCACATTCCGGTGGGCTACAACGGGCGGGCGAGTAGCGTGGTTTTGGACGGCGAGCCGATCACCCGGCCGAACGGGCAGACGAAAGGGGCGAATGACGAACTGCCAACTTGGGGGCCTTCCAAGGAGCTGGACTTTGAGCTGGAGATGGGTTTCTTCACCGCGGGGAACAACGCGATGGGGGAGCCGATCCCGATGGCGCAGGTGGATGAGCACATCTTGGGCGTGGTGCTGGTGAACGATTGGAGCGCGAGGGACGTGCAACGCTGGGAATATCAGCCGCTCGGGCCGTTTTTGGCGAAGAGCTTTGCCACGAGCATCACGCCGTACGTGGTGCCGCTGGATGCGTTGGAGCCTTTCCGCGTTGCGGGAGCGACCCAAGACCCGGCGGTGCTTCCGTACTTGCAGGAGTCTGGGCTGAGCGCTTACGACATTCACCTTGAAGTGCTGATCCAATCGCCGAAGATGAGCCAACCGCAGGTGATTTCCGCCTCGAATGCGCGGCATCTTTACTGGTCATTCCGGCAGCAGTTGGTACACCAAGCCTCCAACGGCACGCCGATCGAGCCGGGCGATCTTTACGGCACGGGCACGATCAGCGGGCCGGATGCAGGCAGCTTCGGTTCGCTTTTGGAGCTGACTTGGCGCGGTTCGAAGCCGATCACCTTAACCGAAACCGGTGAAACGCGGACGTTCTTGGAAGACGGCGACACGCTGATCATGCGTGGCTGGTGCCAGGGCGATGGGTACCGGATCGGGCTCGGGGAGATCGTGACCACGATCCTCCCCGCTCCCGCTTACCCGTAGTCGGCGCTACTCCAGGCCGAACACTTTGAGCTCGGCGAGGTCTGCCTCGGTGGTGCCAGCCGGGATTTCGAGACGCACGTAGCGAACCTGCGCGATGGGGCCGAAGTAGTCCAGCGAGTTGCCGTCACCCCGGTTTGCGAGCATCCATCGGCCAGCGGTTTCGGTCGCCCATGGGCGGGCGGATTCTGGCTTTTGGCCAGTGCTGTAGATCATGACTCGGAACTGATCCCAGATCTTTCCATCTTTGAAGGTCAGTTGCACACGGGCGATGGCGCGGTCTTTTTGGAGGTCCACGACGATGAATCCCGCCTTATTCTGCGCCCAAGGGAGGGAGGTTTCCGGCTTTTCATCCACCAGAGCGTCGAGCTTCGCCGGGGAGGAGGCGGCGCTATCTTCCACGATTCTTCCGACCGCGCTGTTTTGGGTGGAGGCTTTGGCGGCGGGGAGGGCGACTCGGATGGGCACGATGCCGGACTCAGTGTTGCCCCGCGCGAAGGCGTCCACGAGTTGCCACGCCTTGAGGAAGCCGGTCGCGCTGTTGCCGAGTCGGGAGACGCGGACCATGAGCACGCCATCTCCGAGGTCGGTGAACAGGTCGCGACCTTGGGCGCCGAGAGCCACGATTCCGCCTCCTGAGTCCTCGACGGTGAAGGTGGGCACGGGCGGGAACTTGCCGCCGGAGCGGCGGTAGAACTCCATCCGGGCGTTCTTGATGAGGCCGCCGGTGCCATCAAGGAGGCGGATGACGGAAGTCTTCGGGGTGACTTCGCGCCAGCCTAGCGAGCGGTCTTTTAGCCGCGCGTGGAGTTGGGCGATGTCGGTGGCGGCGAGGAGGTCAGTCGCTTCGAAGGGGATTTGGGCGGTCGCAGAGTCGAACCAGGGCTCGGCTGGGAAGCCGAGGACGCCGGGGTAAGCCTCGTCGTTTCGCGTGTCGCCGCCGCCGAGGGCACCCGGGAACGGGTCGGCGCTGTTGCGGTCTGCGCCCTGCTCGCGGGTGGCGGTGGCTTGCGCCAGGTCAGCGAGTCCGGCGAGAAGCAGGACCTTGCGGACGGCTGCGCGAAGCGGGAGTTCATCGGATGAGCCAGGGGTGATGGCCTGCACCCGGACTCCGGTGCGCGCGCCGTCGAGGGCAAAGCTAAATCGGCTCATCGGGAGCGCGACGCGGTTGATGAAACTGACGGCGGGGAGAAGGGCGGGGCTGTCGAGGGTGACGGGGACGGCGGCTTCGAGGAACCGGAGGCTGTCGTTGGCGCGGTTGACGTTGGAGGCGCCGGTTTCGACCCGGACGTAGATTTCTCGGGTTCGGTGGTCGGTCGTGCTGCGGAATGGCAATTCGAGGGAGACGGTGCCGGTCTGCCCGTCGGCGAGGCCGTTGGCGACGGGGACCATGGTTTCTTTGCCGTCCACCGTCCAGGCCACTTGCATCGGACCGGTCGAACCGGGGCCGCCGTAGCGGAAGTGGGCGGTCCATGTGACGTTCTCGCCGTCACGGGGGAGGGCTTTCGCCATGTCCACCGATGAGGAAACATAGAGCAACTCGACATCACCGCCCTTGACCATGGGGGCTTCTTCGGTCTCGATTTGGAGCACCGGGCGGCCCGACGTGGCTTCGGAGCTGCGGAAGTCAACCACGTTTCGAAATTCGAGAGCGAATCCAAAATTTCGGTCGGGGGCTTCCATCATTTGCTGGACGGTTTCGGCGAGCCCGTCGAGGACGTACACGTTCTCCGAGCGCACACCACTGACGTTCTTGATCTCATCGCGATCGGCGAGGCCGCGTGCGCCGGGAGCCTGCCAACGCGGGTTGCGGAGACCGCCGTTCGGGGAGTCCCAGGTGGCGGAGAGGTTCGGGGACTTGGCTCCGGGCTCAAGGGGCGCTCCGAGAAGCCCAAGTCCGCGCTTTCCGGGACCCTCGCCCCAAGCGGTATTCATGCGATAGGCGCCGATGAGGGCGGGCTCGTCGCCAATCTCTTGGCGCAAGATGAGTCGCGCGCGGCGGACTCGCTTGTTCTTGCCTACGATTCGGGCGAGGTCGTCGAATTTGAAAAGCAAGGTTTTGCCGGGGCCGGCGGAGAGCAGGGGGTCGCGGCCGAAGTTATCGCTTGGCTTGGCGGAGTCGATGAAGGTATCGGTGGCAGCCCAGTATCGGAACTGGTCGTCCCCGGGTCCTCCGCGCTCTAGGTTCAAGATCGGATTTTGGAGCGCGGCGAGGATCGCCAAGGAAGCGGAAAGCATACTAAGAGTTTAGACGAGCCATCGCCGGGAACGAATTGCGTGAACAGAAGATTATCGTCGGGCCGGAGAGGTACAACTCTCCCATGAGCGCGACGATCACCAGCCAGCCATACGACCGCATTTTCAACTTTTCCGCGGGGCCGTGCACCCTGCCGGTGGAGGTGCTCGAAGAAGCCCGAGACGGCCTGATGAATTGGAACGGGTTTGGGGCGAGCGTGCTCGAAATGAGCCACCGAAGCAAGGCGTTTGAAGGCATTCTCGCCGACGCGATTGCTGATCTGCGGGAGCTCATGGGCATCCCGGAGAACTACAAAGTGCTGTTCTTGCAAGGCGGGGCGAGCATGCAGTTCACGATGCTGCCAATGAACCTGCGACCGGAAGGCGCGAGCGCGGATTACGTGGTGACGGGAGCATGGGGCAAGAAGGCGGTCGAGGCGGCGAACCTGCAGGGCGGCCGATCGAGCGTCATTCATGACGGCAAGGCGACGAACTATAACACGACGCCGAAGTTGTCGGATTTGAGTGGGAACGCCGACGCGGCTTACACCCATTTCACGAGCAACGAGACCATCCAAGGCGTGGATTTTCTGCACGATCCCGAAGCCGATGGCAAGCTTTGGATCTGCGATATGTCATCGAATATTCTCAGCCGTAAGGTGGACGTCACTCGGTACGGGATGATTTACGCGGGCGCACAGAAGAACATGGGTCCGGCGGGCGCGACGTTGGTGGTTTTGCGCGAGGACTTGCTGGAGCGAATTCCGTCGGGTCTTCCCCCGATGCTCGATTACAAGCTCATGGTCGAGAACAACAGCCTTTACAACACGCCTCCGTGCTGGAGCATCTACATGTGCGGACTAATGTATAAGTGGATGAAGCGCAACGGCGGCTTGGCCGCCATGGAAGCGCAGAACGAGACGAAGGCGAAGCTGATTTACGACGCGATTGATTCGACCGATTTTTACAAAGGGCACGCGGAAGTAGGCTCTCGCTCGCGCATGAACATCACGTTCACCCTGCCGACTGAGGAGCTTGGCAAGGAGTTGGTGAGCCAGGCGAAGGGGATGGGGATGATCGAATTGAACGGGCATCGAAGCGTGGGCGGTTGCCGCGCGAGCGTGTACAACGCGTTCCCGGTGGAAGGGTGCCAAGTTCTCGCCGACTTCATGCGCGATTTCGCGGCCAAGAACGGCTGATTTGATCGCGGTCGCCCAAATCGCGTTGGATGGTCGGGCGAGTGGTTCGCTCGACCTGCTCACCTATTTGAACCCGCATGGCGCGGTGGTGGGCGACATCGTGCTTGCCCCTCTGGGGGCTCGGGCGACGTTGGGCGTGGTGTGGAAGGTCGAGACGGTCGAGGAGCACGAACTGCCGGTTTCGCTGTCGCGGATGCGTGCGCTCAGTCCGAGTGTTTCTGGCCTGAATGTTCCTGAGGCATTGGTGGAGCTTGCCGGGCGGTTGAGCTCGGAATACCTTTGTGCGCCGTCTGCCGCTGCCGGACTGCTCATTCCTCCCGGGATTCGCGACCGGCTGGTGAGCACCTGGGAGCGGGTGCCGGGGAGTCCTCGGCCGGCTGATTTAAGCGCGGTGCAGGCGGAGGTTTTGAATACCCTGGACGATCTGGAAGGCAAGCTGGTCGGTACGAAGTCAAAGCCGATTGCCGCCGCGGCGCTGCGTGCGCTCCGGAGTTTGCGTGCGCAGAATGTCGTGCGGGAGGGGCTGAGCATTCAGGGCAAGTCCGAGCGGGCGAGTCTTCCGGCGGGGTTGCGGCTCAGCCAGGACGAGGCGCGGATCGAGAAATTCCTGGTGACCGAAGGGCGGAAGAAGCCGGCGCAGGCGTTGACCCTGATGCGGCTTCAGGGCTCCGAGGGGGTGAGTTTCAGTCCGCAGGAGATCAAGGCGCTGAGCGGAGTGACGGACCAGACCCTTCGCGCGCTGCTTAAGGCGGGATTATTGGAGGCGGGGGATGACCAGGGGCACGCTTCGTATCCGGCCCATCGACTCTCGCCTCAGCAGGACGCGGCGTTTGAGAAGATCCGGGCGGCGATCGAGGGGAATCGCGCGGAGCGGTTCTTGCTGTATGGGGTGACCGGGAGCGGCAAGACCGAGGTGTATCTTCAGGCGGCTTCTGAGGCGTTGAAGCTCGGTAGACAGGTTCTGTTTTTGGTCCCTGAAATCGCGTTGACGGCTCAAGTGATTGGGCAGCTGCGCGGGCGGTTCGGGGCGGGGGTGGCGGTGCTGCATAGCAATCTTGGGCCGCAGGAGCGGCTGGAAACGTGGATGCGGGTGTCGCAAGGTGAAGCTCCGGTAGTGCTGGGGGCACGGTCTGCGCTCTTTGCTCCACTCCGCAACATCGGGCTCATCATCTTGGACGAAGAACACGAGCAGTCTTACAAACAGGAATCCATGCCGCGCTACCACACCAAGGCGCTGGCCAAGAAGCTGGCGGACCGGCACCGAGCGGCGCTGATTTTGGGGAGCGCGACACCGAGCATTGAGAGTTATTGGGAGTCGACGACTGGGGCACTGACTCGGCTGGAAATGCCGGAGCGGGCCGCGAGCGCGCAGCTTCCAGAAGTCCACATTTTGAACTTAGCTGAGCTGTACAAGAAGTACGAACGGCCCTCGTTACTCGCTCCTCGGCTCCACGCGGCACTTGCCGAGGTGTTGGCGCGCAAGGAACAGGCGATATTGTTTTTGAATCGCCGCGCGTACTCGCCGTACTTGAGTTGCCGAGAGTGCGGTTACGTGTGGAAGTGCCCGAATTGCGCGGTTTCGCTGTCGTATCACAAGCGGGATTTAGCTCTGGTTTGCCACTACTGCGACCATCGGGAGATTGCGCCGGACGTTTGTCCGGAGTGCGAGGGGGATCGGATCAACCCGACGGGGGCCGGAAGCGAGAAGGTGGAGGAGTTCCTTAAGGACCAGTTCCCGGAGGCGCGGGTGGCGCGGCTTGACCGGGATATCGCCCGGAAGAAGGGCGTGCTGGAGGAGACGTTCGCACTGATGAGGGCGGGGGAAATTGACTTTTTGGTCGGGACCCAGATGGTGGCCAAGGGGCTCGACTTTCCCGGGGTGACGCTGGTCGGGGTGATCCTCGCTGACACTGCGTTGCATTTACCGGACTTTCGGGCGAGTGAGCGGACCTTTCAGCTGTTGAGCCAAGTGGCGGGTCGGGCGGGGCGGGGGCAGAAGCCCGGTTCGGTTTATATTCAAACCTTTAGCCCCGACCATCCGGCTCTCATTTACGCCCAAAAGCACGATTATTTGAGCCTGTACGAGGGGTTGCTGGAGGAGCGGGAGTTTGTCGGATATCCGCCGTTTAACCGTTTGGTGAATGTGCTCTTTACGGGGCCATCGCGGACCGAGTTGATTAGGTTTAGCGGAGAAGTCGGGAAGCAGCTAGCCGAGGCGATGCCGGCAGCCGACATTTTGGGGCCGGTAGATTGCTCGCTAGAGCGGCTCAACAATCTTTGGCGCAGGCACTTGCTGGTCAAGGCCCCGCTTGATGCCGACCTATCGCCGATCGGAAAGTTGCTGGATCTGCTCGACTCGGGGAAGATCACGGTGACGGCGGACGTCGATCCGTACACGATGCTTTGAGCTTGGAGCGGGTGACGAGATTCGAACTCGCAACATCAACCTTGGGAAGGTCGCGCTCTACCATTGAACTACACCCGCTCATGGGTTTGCGTCGGTAGACCCTTGCATTGTGCTCCCGGAGACGGGGAATGTCAAGGGGAAAAGCTTGAAGACGGTCGTCCAGTTCATCAGAGGCGCATCCGCTCATTAATAGCGATCAGCGAGATTGCTGAACTGGCTTAAGTCACGAGAATGGACATTAGCTTTTGATTTAAGTAGAGAACCCTTCGACCCACTGGAATTGACACGAGCAACCCCATAGCTTCGAGCGTTTTAAGATACTTCGTAACCGTGAGCCGACTACCCAGCCCCGCCTCCTCCAGATTGGAAGTCCGAAGATAGGGTTGGGAGTAGATAATTTCGACGAGTTCTCGGCTGTAGAACTTCCTTGTGGCCTCATTTTCATTCAGGATTCTCACAAGGTCATCCATGCCCTCCTTGATAGCTTCAATCTTCTCACGGGTTTCAATTGCAGTGGTCTCTACTGCCTCCAACATGTAGAGGATCCATTCTTCCCATGCGCCCTCCTCAGTCACTTGCCTCAGTCCTTCGTAGTAGCGACCTTTGTTTTTAAGGATGGTCTTACTGAGATAAAGAATTGGCAGGTCAAGGAGCCGCTGATTGACCAAATACAAAATGTTGAGCACACGGCCTGTCCTGCCGTTGCCGTCGCTGAACGGGTGAATGGCTTCAAACTGGTAGTGCGCGACAGCCATGCGAATAACTGGATCAACCTTGACTTGGTCGTCATATAGATACTCGCTCATGTTTAGCAGCAACTTGTGAATAAGCTCCGGGCCCTCCGGAGGGTAATAAATTGTCTCGCCGGTTTGCTCGTGTGTGATCTTTGTACCGGGGAGAGCTCGGATATTCATCTCCCTCCCCTTCAGCGTAGAGCAAAGTTCGCAAAAGAGACCGGTGGACAAAATTCCGTTGCGCTTGAGGTGGCTCTGACCTCGCCACACGGCTTCGCCGTACATCATCACCTCTTTGGTGTGAGGATTTCCCCAGTTTTCGTGTTCCTGATTTAAGGCCTGATACAGTTCGTCGTTGGTCGTAACAATGTTCTCGACTTCGGATGAGAGCCTGGCCTCTTGCAGCACGATTGCTCGCATTAGAATGCTTTGGTCGGGGATCAACCGACCGGCCCCTTTGAGATCCGCAAGAGCGGTACGTGCGCCGATTGCGACCTTGAGTGTTCGTTCCGTCTCGACCTTTTCAGTTGGAGGGAGAAGCGGTAGGTCGTTATAGGGGAGGTCTCTCGACAGAACTGGGGAAAACAAATGGGGCTCGTTCGGCATTGCTAGTCTCTTTTGAACTTAAGATCGCAAGTCTACCCCGCGCATTGTATAAAAACAGGGCGAATTTATACAGGTCGAGTGCCTATTGTATAGCCGCTATACAATAGGTTTACGCTATGGGATATGCCTTGGAGAGTTTTGGGATTGGGTGCAATTACTCCCAAGATGATCGCCGAGAAGGAACAAATCGGAGGTTCAAGGAAATGGAGCCCAAGAGCAGAATTGAACTGCCGACCTCCTCTTTACCAAAGAGGTGCTCTACCACTGAGCTACTTGGGCGAAAGCCGGTTAGTGATACCCGTTCGGGGGCCCGTTTCGCTAGGGCCTCGGTCTAGCGAGCGGGCCATTCTCGTTATTCCATGACTCGGCACTGCCTCGGATCAAATCGCGATAAACCTTAAAACTATGCTTTGGGGTTCGGGCCAGCGACTGGAAATCAACATGGACTAGGCCGAATCGCTTGCGGAATCCCTCTTGCCATTCGAAATTATCGAGAAAGGTCCAGTGGTGGTAGCCCATGACATCAACCCCCTCATTTACCGCCCGAGCCAACTCGAGAAGATGGCGGCGGATGAAGTCGGCTCGCGCGTAGTCCTCCACTTCGCCATTCTGACTTCGCCAATCGTGGCTCGCCATTCCGTTTTCGCCGATGAGCACGGGCTTGCGGTAACGCTCGGCGAAGAACTTTGGGCCCCAGTGCATCATTTCCGGGGTGATCGGCCAGTTGAACGCACTCACTGGGTGTCCAGGCGGGAGCGTCACCGGTAGCCCATCCTCGCCAACAAACCCTCCGCTGTAAAGGTTGAGGCAGATGAAATCGAGGGGATCGGGGCAGGTGAGCTCTGTGAGCTCAGGGATCGTCTCAAGCACGTCGGACTGCCACGGAAGACCCATTAGGGCGTCGCTGAACAAACCAAACGTCCACAGGTTCTTGCTGGTTTGAGCGAATGTCCTTGCGCGGGCGGCCTCGATGCACCGCTCGGTTTCGACCAGCGGAGACCAAACTGTGCCCGCGAGCGCGACGGTTATCGCTGATCCGGGCGAATGAACGCGAATGGCCGCCATGGCTTGTTGGTGCATCTCAAAGAACCGGGTTAGCGCCAATGCGCCTTTAGTCCAATCCCAGCCATGCCCGGGAGCGTGGACGGTGCCCATCAGTCCGTCGCCAATGAAACAGTTGGGCTCGTTGAAGGTGATCCAGCTCCGCACTCGGTCGCCGAGTCGCTGACTCACGCGCTCGGCATACCGTCCAAATCGTTCCGGAGTCCGGGGGTCGTTCCAGCCGCCGTCGTCCTCCGCCCAGAGCGGGAAATCCCAGTGGAAGAGATTAACCATCGGGTCAATTCCGGCTTCGAGATACGCGTCCACCAGCCGGTCGTAGAACTCCAGATCGCCGACGACCCCTTCGCGCGGCTCGACGCGGGGCCAGCTCACGGAGAAGCGGGTGCTGTTGATCCCGAGCTCCTTCATCAACTGGATATCTTCCCGCCAGCGATGGTAGTGATCACAACCGACATCGGCCCGGTAGCCGTCCGCGATTTTGCCGGGAATTTCGGAAAAGCGGTCCCAAATGGAGTCGCCGCGCAGGTCGCGCGCGCCTTCGATTTGGTGAGCACTCGTGGCGACGCCCCACAGAAAGCCCTCTCTCATCAAAGCCCTCGTTCGATGGTCAAATCGGGTGACTCGTATTCGTCGCCTGTCTTGCCGCCGCTATCCACAAAGTCCGGGCCGACGCTGTACAGCTTGAAGGCGGGACCGTCCGCCTCGTAACTGAACGAGCGTCCGGTGTAGGGATCTGTGATGAGTTCGCGGGAGAAGCCGCTGAGGTCCGTCGGCGCGGCTCCGGTGGACTTAATCTGGGCCAAAATGCGGCACTCCAAAATGAGCAGCCGAGTTCTGGCGAGGGTCGCGGCTTGGCGATCCAGCAAGGGGCGCAGAGTGCGGAAAAAGTGTTTGCTGAACCGACGCCACGGTCTTGATTCTTCCGAGAATTCGAGCGGCTTACGCGCTTGGACTGGCTTGCCGACCTGATCGCGAACCCAGTCCACCTCGAAGTCAGCCTCCTTGGCGAAGCCCGCGAAGTAGCCCATCTGGCGGTCGGCGGGTTGGCCGCGGAGTTGCTTGAAATACTCGATCGCCTCACGCACCTCGCCGCCGAGCTGAGACTGCAGGGTCCGATAGTCTTGGCTCACGTAGGCGTTTTGGGTGAATTGCACACCGGCAAGCATGGACTTCTTTTCGTTGTCGATCGTCGCGTCCAGCCAGTTTTCTCGGTCGGTGGTCTTCTCCAGGATGGTTGCCAATGAATTCAAAATCCCCGGGCTGAGCTGGTCGAGTTGGGGGGCCATGGCCCGGCGCGTGTCGTCCAAAAGCGTTAAGCCAAGGTCGGCCTCGGGGGCGCCGCCCTGCATCAAATCCATCGCGAATTTGGCCGATTGGGCGGTGACCGTCTCCATTTGACCGATGGACTTGGTCTTCACGGCGTCTTCTAGTCGCCAAACCAAGACGCGCGAAATTTGCCGCCAGCCTCCGTGGGAACGATTCGGCTCGAACGGCATCGTGGCCCGAAACTCAAATTCGCACGGCTTTCTCACTGCTCGGGCAAATTCCGCCATCGCGGGACCCATGCGCTTTTGGCTCGACTCCCGTTGACCAGGGGTGAAGTGAACTCGGTTAATGCCTTCGGCATCGGCTTCGTCGGCGAGCGCGGCGGCGCGCAGGTAACCGTCAAAGGCGTTGCTGGAATCGGAACGGGCGAGGTACGGATCTTCGGGATCGAACCAGGTGTTGAGCACCATCGGCGAAGAGGGCCGACAACCGGCTCCCACCCAAGCGATTGCCAGGAAAATCCCCCATCTGAACTGCACCTTCCGTAGCGCCATACCGTTCCGGCTCATGCTACCGCATGGTACGATTGCCGGGTCCATCAGGATCGAAATCGCCATGAAAGGAGTCATTCTCGCCGCCGGAAAGGGCACCCGCCTCTATCCGATCACTCGCCATATCGCCAAACCGCTACTTCCGATCGCGGGGCGCATCACCCTCGACTACGCCTTTGAGCAGCTCCGCTCCATGGGCTGCGAGGAGGTTTGCGTGGTGGTGGGAGAAAATGAAACCGCCATGCGCGAGGCGCTTGGGGATGGTTCGGGGTTTGGAGTGCGCCTGTCCTACGTCCGGCAAAACGACCCGAAAGGGCTCGCCCACGCAGTGGGGTTCGCCAAGGAGTTTGTGGCGGGCGATGACTTCGTTTTGTACCTGGGGGATGCGATTTACGATCGTCCGCTGGGCGAATTTGCAGAGCAATTTAAGAGTTCTGGTTGCGCGAATTTGAACCTGGTGAAGTGGGTTGAGGACCCGCGCCGTTTTGGAGTGGCGAATTTGGACGGCGACAAGATCACCAAGCTTGTGGAGAAACCCCAAAATCCGGAGTCGAACTACGCGATGGCGGGGATGTATATCTTTGGGCCGCAGATTTGGGACGTGCTTCCAAACCTCGCCCCGAGTGCGCGTGGCGAATTCGAAATCACGGACGCGATTCAGACGCTGATTGACCAAGGCGAAGATGTTCGCGCGGGGATCTTTGAGGGCGCGTGGTTTGATACCGGCACGCTTGACTCTTATTTGGAAACCAGCAGTTTTCTCACCGGCGGGCAGTCAATGGTGGGCGAGGGGGTTGAAGTTTCAGCGCCTTTGGGAACGAGCGTGGTGGTTGGAGATGGCGCGCGGGTTCAGGCGGGGCTGATCGAGGATGTGACAATCCTTGCCGGCGCCGATGTGGAGGTCACGGGCACGATCCGCCACTCCATTTTGGCGGGTGTGGTGCGGCACGAAGGGGATCTGGAGAACGTGATTCTCTGGGGATCGGAAGACCGCTAAACAACCAAGCCGCCCGAAATCTCGGGCGGCCCATAAAGTCGGGAGTAAGACGATTCTTACTTAGCTTCGGCGGCGGCGCCATCAGCTGGAGCGGCTGCTCCAGCGTCACCTGCCGTCGTGGCGGTCGTACCGCCTTCCTCGGTCTTTTCGCCCCCGCTGCAACCAGCGAGAACGGCACCGAACGCAGTAGCGAGCATCAATAACGCAATAAACTTCTTCATGTAGTGTTTTCCTCCTAACTACGGCAGATGCCGCAACGCGAAAATCCTGTCGCTCCCTGGCGAACAATTTGCGCGTACCCTAATTACGATTGACATTCCCCCGAAGTTGCGCCTTTGATGTAAGGACTTTCTGCCCGCCCTCCTGAATCCTTGTTTCCGAGTTGCTCGTATCCAGCACCATGCCCAGCCGAGGAAAGCATATTGAACTCTCCTGGCTCTTCGGGGCGAGCGCGCTCGCGCTTGCCTTGTGGCTTATCCCGATCACGAGGCCCCTCGCCATTCCGCTGATCTACTTGAACACCCACGTCCACGAATTGGGCCATGCCCTTGCCACGCTGGCGACCGGGGGGGAGGTGGAGCACATTAAGGTTTTTGGCGATGGATCGGGGGTCACGCCGGTGCGCGGCGGGTTCATGCTCGTGATTGCCTCGGCGGGGTACGTCGGAGCATCTCTGGTAGGCGGCTGGCTTATTGCGTCGTGCCGCCGGGAAGACCGCGCGCGGTTGGCTCTGCGAATCTTCGGGGTGGCGATGGCCTTGTCGATGCTCCTCTTTGTTCGCGGTGATCTCATCGGCTGGATCGCGGGAGGCGTTTGGACGGCGTTGCTTCTCATCGCTTCTTACCGCCTATCGGGACCTTCGCTCGGATTCGCAGTGGCGTTTTTAGGCGTGCAGCAGTGTTTGACATCGGTGCAGGCACTCATCACCCTCTTCCAACTCAGCGTCGGAACCGAAACCCACAGCGACGCGTTGATCATGCAGAATCGCAGCGGGTTGCCGGCCGTCGTTTGGGCCTCCCTCTGGATCATCCTTAGCGCGCTTTGCATTGGCCTTGGCGTTCGCAGCGCGCTGAAGGGAAACCTTAAAACCGGCTAAAGTGAACAGGAACCTTCTATGATTGCGCCCCCACCCCTCGAGGCAGTCGCCTCGGTACAAGATTTGACGGTCCGCTACGGACGGTTCACGGCGCTCCAAAATTTTAGCGTTCAGGTGCCTCACGGTTGCGTCGGCCTGCTCGGCCCGAATGGCGCGGGCAAAACCACCCTCATTAAAACGCTGCTCGGGTTCGTGAAGCCAGCTTCGGGAACCGCGACGATTCTCGGCGCGAGCGTCATCAAGGAAGGGGCGAAGGTTCGACAACGGGTCGGGCTTATGCCGGAGCAGGATTGCCATCTTCCGGGCATGAGCGCGGTGGAATACGTTGCGTACGCCGGGGAACTCGCGGGAATGCCGCAAGCCCAAGCCCTCCGCCGAGCCCACGAGGTGATCGAATACTCCGGTCTTGGCGAGGCTCGTTATCGGAAAGTCGAAACCTTTAGCACCGGCATGAAGCAGCGAATCAAGTTGGCGCAGGCGTTGGTGCACGGTCCCAAACTCCTTTTACTTGACGAGCCGACCAATGGCCTCGACCCTCGCGGGCGAGAAGACATGCTGGATCTCATCCGAAACATTAGCCACAGCAAGGACGTGAATGTGATCGTCAGCAGCCACATTTTGAAAGATATCGAGAAGACCTGCGACACGGTGATCGTGGTCGTGAAGGGCCAACTGCGGATGCAAGGGTCCATCAAGGAACTCACCAAGATTCAAGGGCAGCCGGTGGACGTCGAACTCAAGTTGCCGTCTCCACCGTGGCGGGAAGCCGTCGCGGCACGGGGAATTCAGATCGTCAGCGAGAGCGGGCCGAAGTATAGAGTGATTCACGAGGCTCCCACGGAGCAGGTGACTCGTATGCTGTTGGAATGCGCTAAAGCAACCGGGGCGGAGGTTCGTGGGCTGCAGGTGGCGACGAAGAGTTTGGAAGAAGCGTTCCTCGAGGCGGTGGCATTTTGAGCAGTCCGATCGCCGATCTCACTTACCGGTCGTACGACGGCCCATTGAATCCGCCGAGCGCGCGCTGGTGGGTCATCGCGAAGATGATGACCCTCAAGGCGTTTCGAAACCGCTTTTATTGGCTGTTCGTGGCGCTTTCGGGTTGGTATTACCTCGTCATCCTCACCGTGATCTTTATCACCGAACTGCTGGCGGCTCAGGCCACCGAGCAATTGGCGGGCAATGGGTCGGCGGCATCGCAGGTGGCGGACCAGATTCAATTTTTGGACCGGCTCGTCTGGAAGCTCCAGTACATGCACGGCTTTAGCTATGGTCAGCTGATCTACATGGTCATCGCGTTGCTGGTCGGGGCGGGGGCGGTGGCTAACGATAACCGGGCAAACGCACTTCTGGTGTATCTGAGCAAGCCATGTACGCGGCTAGATTACGTGGTCGGCAAGTTCTTTGGGGTGTGGATTCCGGTCTTCACCGCGATGGCGGTGCCAACCACCTTCTTCTTCCTGTACGGGGTGCTGAGCTACCGGAACCATGGGTTCACGATGTACGCTTGGGCTTATCCTGCTGCTCTCGGCTTCATGGCGATGGCCGCCACCCTGCACACGTCAATCATGCTCGGTATCGGGTCGATGCTGAAGCAGGGCCGGATCGCGGGGATTCTGTACGGCACGCTGTACATGATCACGAACATCTTCACGTTCATGATCCTGATCTTCTTTAACATTAGCATGGGTGAGGCCCGGGAGAGTGCGCGTGACGCGGGTCAGACGTTCAGCGCTGAAGCGGTGAAGCAACACCCAGCTCTGCAAACCGCCTTTTACAGTTCGATTGATGGCTTGAACATCGGTCTCGCGAAGGCGATGCTGGGGGTGGATGGTGGTAACCAATTTGGTTTGCCGATAACGCCCGGCACGTTTATTCCGGCGCCGAACGGGTACGTGACCTTCGGAATGATGGCGGGGATTTCGCTGATCTGGCTTCTGATTTTCTGGAAGCGCGTCCGCGCGGTGGAGGTGGTCAATTGATCGAGCTGGATCGCGTCAGTCGTTGGTTTGGTTTGGTCATCGGGCTGAACGACGTCACCGCCAACATCGGGCCTGGCATCACCGCTTTGCTTGGCCAAAATGGTGCGGGCAAGACGACGATGATCCGGATGATTACCGGACAGATCAAGCCCACCACCGGCTCGATCCGCATCTTCGGCGAGGAGCCGTTCGCGAATCCAAATGTCTTCCGGCGACTGGGCTACTGCCCCGAAATTGATCAGTTTTACGAGAACATGACCGGCCGCGAGTTCGTGGTGCACATGGCCCGCCTGAGCGATTTTAATGCCGCCGAGGCCAGCCTGCGCGCCGAGCAGATGTTGACCTTGGTCGGGATGATTGACCGCTGCGACAAGCGGATCGCCGGGTACTCCAAGGGGATGCGCCAGCGCATCAAGCTTGCGCAGGCGATGCTCCACGACCCCGACATTATCTTGCTCGATGAGCCTCTCAACGGCCTCGACCCGGTAGGGCGGCACGAGTTCATGCAGGTGGTGGGCCATCTCGCCGCCCGAGGCAAGTGCGTGATCATCAGCAGCCACATCCTTTCGGAAGTTGAGCAGTTGACCCAGAACATCTTCTTGCTCCACCGGGGGCGGTTGCTGGCGACGGGTGACCTCACCGAGATTCGGGGCTTGATCGACAAACACCCGCATCGAATAAAGATTGAGACACCCGAGCCGAGGCGTGTGGCAAGCGCCTTGCTCCCGCTTGAAAGTGTTCTGAGCGTGAGCATGGACAAGGATGGTTCGGTCGAGCTTGAGGTTCGAAATGCAGGGGCGTTCTATCCGGCATTCGCCGATATCGCGCTTGATCAAAATCTTCCAATCTACGGCCTTCACAGCCCCGACAACAACCTGGAATCGGTGTTCCAGTACCTGGTGGGTGGATAGCTTATGGCCTTGTACGTTTTCACTTCGACCCTGCGTGAATTCCTCTCGCTCCGCCGTGCCGCCATTTGGATCATTGCCGTCCTCGGGGTATGCGGACTCGGGTTTGTTTGGCTCAATTTCACCGGCAATCTGGGTACCGAAACCGGATACGCCCGGCTCATCGGCATCATGGGATTCCGGATCATTGCCCTCATCTCGGCGGTGTTCAGCACCGCGGTGATTGCTGGCGAAGTCGAGCAGAAAACCATCGTCTATTTGCTCACCCGCCCGATTCCTCGGCCGGTGCTGATCATTGCTCGCGCCTTGGCGTCGGTGGTGACGGTGGCGGTGATCGCCAGCTTGATGGTGTTCGTGATGGGGCTGATGAACTTTGGTTTGGGCACCTTCACCAACGGCATGGTGTGGCGGGATGTCGCGGCGGTCAGTCTTGGTGCAGGGGCTTATGGGGGACTTTTCCTGTTCGTTTCGATGCTACTCAACCGGGCGTTCCTGTTCTGCCTTTTATTCGCGTTCGGCTGGGAGGTATTCGTGCCTCAGATGCCGGGTGATTTGTACTTCGCCTCGATCCACTCGCACATGAGGGCTCTGACCCTGCACCCGGTGTCCGCGCAACCGACACCTGCTCTCTCGAATCTCACGACTGGCGGGGCGGATTCGGCAGTCGGGATACCTTGGGGAGTGGCGCTGGGGACCCTGTTGGGATGCTGGATTCTGTTCACGGCGCTTTCGGCGGTGTGGTTCCAAAATTCCGAGTACGTTCCGCGCGAAGACGCCGAATAGTTCAAACCTCGTTGTCGCCCTTGCCTTCACTGAACAGCCACGTTTTTTTGAAGGCGATCTTCTCGTCGGCGGAGTCTTTGGCGTCTTCTAGCGCGGCCAGGAACACGGCGTTTTTGCCGAACTTCTGGTTCATGCGGTCGAGAGCCTGGCTGAGCTGATCGTATTCGGGGTGGTCATCGAACAAACTCGGGGTGATCGCTCCGCGCTCCGCTAAGTCGCTAAAGACGACCGACACGAACGTGGGATGATCGAAGTCGCGCTGATCCCATAGTTCGGACACCACTTCGGTCAGGTGCACGCTGTCTTGGATTGGAGCCGTCTTGCGCCGCGCCTCCCAGTGCCGCTCCTTCCCCTTCACGCCCACACTGACCACGCTGGTGAAGAGGCCGTTGGCCCGGAGCCTCGCCGCCGCCTTTTGGGTGAGCCGGAGCAGCACTTGCCGCGCCCCTTCATCGGTTCGCAGGTCCGGGGCGAGGACGTGAGAGTGGCTGAGGCTTCGTTGCTCGTTTTCCTTGAGGTCTATCTCGTAGCCCCGGAGCAGATACCACCACCGTTCTCCCACCACGCTACCGAACGCCTCGCGTAGCTCCAAGGGGGAGGCGGCGAGCATTTCGCTGGCAGTGAAGACCCCATGGGCCTGCAATCGCGCCTTCATCTTGCGGTTGATCCCGGGGAAGTCCGTGAGCCTTAGGGTTTCCAATCGGCCCGGCAGTTGATCGCTGGTCAGCACCACCAGCCCGTCCGGTTTCTGGAGTTCGGTGCCGATTTTGGCGAGGAATGCGTTTGGCGCGACTCCGACGGAGCACCGCATCTGCTCGCCGACCCCCTCGCGGATCGCTTGCTTGAGTTGCTTGGCGATAGCGACCGCCTGCTCGGGTTCTTTCTCTTTTCCCAGCAAGCGAAACTGCATCTCGTCGATGCTACACACTTTGTCGATCGGGAGCACCTGACCCACTACATCGAGGACGCGGTGATGGTAGGTGACGTACTTCGTCGGCGTCGCCGGGATCAAGGTGATGCCAGGGCACATCCGCTTGGCCTCCGCGACGCGCGTCCCAGTTTTAACCCCAAACGCCTTGCACTCGTAGCTGGCGGCGATGACGCAAGTGCTGTCGGCGAGCATCGGGACGACCGCGACCGGACGTCCTCGCAACGCCGGGTCTTCCTGCTGCTCCACCGAAGCGAAGTAGGCGTTCAGATCAAGGAACGCCACCCTCAACGGACAGACATCCGAAGCAAAACCCAATGGGTTCATATTTGTCTACCTATTATGTAGGAGACGACGAGGGATGGGGAGGGACCTTGAGGGATTTTGAGGGAAATTGGGCGAGAGTGGAAGGGAATCGCGATCAAACAGATGGAGACTCCGGAAGCCCGTTTTCGGAACAGCGTCCCTTAGCTCCCTCAACCATCCCTCCAAGTCCCTCCCAAAAAAGTGGTGAGACGGCTGGGACTCGAACCCAGGACCCACGCCTTAAAAGGGCGATGCTCTACCGACTGAGCTACCGTCTCGGACGCAGTGAGGGTACCCGGCTCCGGTATTCTCACGCTATGGCGGACCAACCTTTGACCTATGCGTCGGCGGGCGTGGATATCGACAGCGCGCAGCGCTCCATCCGATCCCTAGAGGGCGCGATCACCGCAACCTATAGCGACCGGGTGCTCAGCGGAGTTGGCGGCTTTGGGGGTCTCTTCGCCGCCCAGTTCGACGGGCTGTCTCGCCCCATCTTGGTCAGCAGCATCGACGGCGTGGGCACGAAGACCAAAGTTGCCGCCATGGTGGGAGACTTCTCAAATCTTGGCAAGGACATCGTCAACCACTGCATCAACGACATTTTGTGCCAGGGCGCGCGTCCGCTTTTCTTCATGGATTACTTTGGCTGCTCGCGCCTCGCGCCGAGCGTGTTTGACCAAGTGGTTCGAGGCGCAGCTGAGGCTTGCGAGGCCCAAGGCTGCGCGCTCATTGGCGGCGAAACCGCAGAGATGCCGGGCGTCTACCTCGACGACGAAATTGACGTGGTGGGAGCCATCGTCGGCGTGGTGGACGCGGATCGCCGGCTCCCAAAGGAAGTGGTGCTACCGGGTGACAAAGTCATCGGACTCGCCAGTGACGGGCTGCACACCAACGGCTTCTCGATGGCGCGTAAGGCTTTGTTCGAGATCGGAGGCTTAAGCGTGCGAGACACCCTCTCGACCGGCGAAACGATCGGCGACGCGTTGCTCAAGGCGCACCGTTGCTACGCGAACAGCGTCCACGCGGTGATGGAAGAGATCGGGGGCGTCCACGCGGTGGCTCATATCACCGGGGGTGGGCTTTACGACAACATTCCCCGCGTGCTGCCGAGCGATATCCAGGTCCTGCTCGATCGCCGCACCTTCACCCCGCCCGAGCTGTTTCAACTGATCCAGCGCTCCGGAGACATCTCCGATTTCGAGATGTACCGCTCGTTCAATATGGGCATCGGCATGGTGCTGGTGGTGGACAAGGACCTCGCAAACGCCATCGTCACCCGCCTCATCCAGCTCGGCGAATACGCAGCCATCGTGGGCGAAGTGCAGAAGGGAGCGCATGATGTGCAGATTGTTTGAGGGTTGAGGGTTGAGGGTTTGGGGTTTAGGGTTTAGGTTTCGGAATAGTCGGAGGCGCGATTGGTCAGATCTCGCCACCCTAGCCTCCAATCCCCAAAAAAGTCACTTTCCCCCCTAAAGATCTCTGAGTTACGTGCCGTTATTACTATCAGGACGCTAGCGTCCAGCTTAGAAAAAGGCAATTCTGGGGGTAACCCCTTAAGCGCAAAGCCTAGGATCCTGGTGAAACAGGACAGCCGGGTTGCCTGGTCTGGTTCCGCAGCGCCATCGAAAGAAGGCGGCAACATGCAAATCTCAGATACAGAATTGAAAAAGGTCATGCTCCTGGGCAGTCTCCGATTGGCCGAGCCCATCGACGAGGCAGAAGTCTCGCCAAGGCCCACCGACGGACCTCTCATCCACGCTTTGACCCAAGAAATCCTGGCGATGCCGGACCGCGAAGACCGCGTCTCCGAACTCCGCGCCAAGATCGAAGCGGGTACCTACAATCCCTCCAGCGAAGAGATCGCCGATGCCATGGTGCGCCGCGCGATTGCCGATAGCGTCCGCTGAAGCGCGCTAGCGCTTGGGTTATGGGTGATGGGGGACGGGTTATGGGTGACGGGAAAAAGACCTTTCGTGACTTGATCGCATGGAAATGCTCAATGGACCTCGTCGCAGAGGTCTATCGAGTTGCTCGCCTGTTGCCAAACGAAGAACTTTACGGTCTTGGGAGCCAGTTGCGGCGATGCGCGGTTTCCATTCCGGCGAACATTGCGGAGGGTTATGGTCGTGCCTCCCGCAAGGAGTACGTCCAGTTCCTCAGTATCGCAGGAGGTAGTCACGCCGAACTGGAAACTCTGCTCGAGCTTACCAATAGGCTGTACCCCTCGATTGACGTTGGGCCAGCATATGAAGGGTCGGAAGCAGTCGGTCAATTGCTGTACCGCCTGAGGCAATCCCTTCTGCCGAAGGGTTAACGCTCCGCGTCAGACCCCGTAACCCATAACCCGTCCCCCATCCCCCGCGGCCCCAGCCGCTAAAACGCCACCCGGCTGCGCATCGCGTGACATATCGCGATGGCGAGGGCGTCGGCGACGTCGTCGGGCTTCGGGGCTTCTTTGAGTCCGAGGATTTTGGAGACCATAAACTGGACCTGCTTCTTGTCGGCACCGCCGTGCCCGACCACCCCGAGTTTGATCTCGGGCGGGCTGTACTCGCACCAAGGGAGCCCGCGCAAGCTCGCCGCGAGCAGCACTGTCCCTAGCGCTTTGCTCACGTCCATGGCGGTGGTTTTGTTCACCGTGAACAAGAGCCGCTCGGTCGCGAGGGCGTCCGGCTGGCATCGGTCGATGAGCGCAAGTGTGCTTTCGTGGATCAGACGCAGCCGGTCCGGCAAGGCGATTTTTGGGGTTTGGATCAGGCCGTGCTCGATTACGGTCAGCCGCGAACCCGCGCGGTCAATCACTCCAAAACCCACCCGCTCCAAGCCCGGGTCAATGCCTAAAATGCGCATCGTTACGACCGCTTGAACCGCCGCATCAGGTCGGCTTTGCCCATGCTGATCGTGATCGGGCGACCATGGGGGCAAAGGTATGGGTTCTCGGTTTCTGCCAAATCGGCCAGAAGTTTCTCCATCTCGGGCAGTCCGAGCCGGTCTCCGGCTTTGATCGACATCTTGCAGGCGCACGTCACCCAAATCATTTCCCGCGCCGACAATCCCGGAGGCCCGGCTCCGTCCAAAATCTCATCCACCAAGTCGCGGAGCAGTCGAATGGGGTCCGCACCTCGGAGAGCCGCCGGAACCGAGCGAACCAAAAAGCTCTGCGGCCCGAAAGCGTCCAGTCCAAACCCCATCGAGCGAAACTCATCGGCTCGATCATTGACCAATTCGGCTTGCCGACGATCTAGCTCAAGCGTCAAAGGAGTGAGCAAGGGCTGCCGCTCCACCCCACCCTGCCCCCGCGCGGCGCGGAGGCGCTCGAACAGCACGCGCTCGTGGGCCACGTGCTGATCAATCACCAAAATCCCCTCGTCGTTTTCGGCAATGATGAAAAAGGCGTCGGCCGTCTGCCCGATCACCCTCAGGCCACTCATGAACCGGTCGGCGAACGACCGGAAAAGGGGCGGCTCCACCGGGGCCGCGATTCCGATCGGCGGAGGCTCCGGCAAGTTCAGGCCCGCGTCGAATCCGCTCGGAGCCTGGCCTCCAAATTCAACCAACCCCCGGCCCCAACCCCCGCTGAACGCGGTTTGCCCGTACGTCCCCAGCGCCTGGTTCGCCCGCACCACCCCGTCCATCGTCGGCATCATGCCGTGCTCGAGCAGCGAATCTTTGATCCCAGTCCGCACCGCATCAAACACCAATCCATCTTGCGAAAAGCGGCATTCGCTCTTGGTGGGCGACACATTCATGTCCACCCGCCCCGGGTCGATATCGATCATGAGCAGAGCCACCGGGTAGCGCTTTTCGGGCGTGATCTGGCGGTAGGCGACGTCAATCGCCGAGTAGAGGCCGCGATTTTTGACCGGGCGGCCGTTCACAAAGATCCACTGTTGACTTCGCGTTGGCCTCGTAAAGTGCGGCGCGCTGATGTAGCCCCGCACCCGCACCCCCTCCCGGAACGTGTTCACCTCGGCGATCCCTCTTGCGACGTCCCGCCCCCACACCGCGGCAATCGCGTTCAACGGATCGTGGTCTCCGGGGGTATCGATCAACGTCTGCTGCCCGTGGGTCAGCTTGATCGCCACGTCGGGGTAGCTCACCGCGTACTTCCCGATAATTTCAGTGATCTGTCCGAGTTCCGTCCCCATGGTCTTGAGGAACTTCAAGCGTACCGGCGTATTGAAGAACAAATCCTCGACCGTAATCGTGGTGCCACGCGGCCCGGCTTCGGTCGTCGGCGCAGCGGCCTTGCCCCCTTCAACAAAGAGCTTCGTCCGGCTCCCATCGCCCAGCCCGGTGCTTAGCGTAAAAAGCGAAACCGATGCGATGCTGGGGATCGCCTCGCCCCGGAAGCCGAGGGACGACACCCGGTGCAGGTCTTCGACGCACACGATCTTGCTCGTGGCGTGTCGTTGCAGGCACGCCACCGCATTTTCCAAGGACATCCCGCAGCCGTCGTCGGTCACCCGGATCAGCCGCGTGCCCGATTCTTCCAGCTCGATGAGAATCCGCCGAGCCCCCGCGTCCAGCGCGTTCTCGACAAGCTCCTTCACCACACTCGCCGGCCGCTCCACCACCTCACCCGCCGCGATCTGATTGACCGTATGCGGGTCAAGCAGTTGGACGAGGCGGGGGGAATCGAGGGAGGGCATGGTTTATGGGGGTTAGGGTTTGGGGGTTAGGGTTTAGGGTTTAGGGTTCGAAGTTCGGAGTTCGGAGTTCGGAGTTCGCAGTTCGGAGAATCGACCGACTTACAGTCGCACCGATCACTGACTCTTGCTTCCAGTGTAGACGTTTCCAACTCCAATTCTGAAAGGTTTGCTACAAAACATTGCGAAATATTAGGCAAACTTATCGCAAAAACAGCACGGCGCTCTTCCTCCAACCGCGTCGGGTCTCCCTAAATTTTTCCGCTCGCCTGCCGACAATCTACATCAGAGTTCGCGTCTATGTTTGCGATTATTGGAATTGTGGTGGGGTTCGTCTGCATCTTTGTAGGCTACACGATGCACGGAGGCCAGATCGGGGTTCTGATTCAGATCTCCGAATTTATCATTATTGGTGGCGCGGGTCTCGGCATCTTTATCGCCTCGAACGGCAAGGACGGGGTTGCCGCCACCATCAAGGCTTGCCTAGGCGTGCTGAAGCCCGACCCGTTCACGAAACCTGCCTTCGTCGATCTCCTGAGGATGCTTTACCAGCTCTTCAATGTCGCCCGAAAAGAAGGGTTGCTTGGCCTGGAAAAGCACATTGAAACTCCAGCCGAATCGGAGATTTTAAAGAAGTTTCCTGCGTTTCTGGCGAACCACCACGCCTGCGACTTTCTGTGCGACACCTTGAAAGTGATTTTGACTGGCGCCGTCGGTCCGCACGATCTCAGCGAGATGATGGAGCTTGACCTCGAAATCGCCCACAAGGAGGCCCACATGCCGGTGGATGCGGTGCAGAACGTGGCAGACGCGATGCCGGCGGTTGGCATTGTCGCGGCAGTTCTTGGTGTGATCATCACGATGGGCAAGATCGGCGGAGAAGCTTCGGCGATTGGTCACTCCGTCGCGGCGGCACTCGTCGGAACGTTCCTCGGTATCTTTTTGGCTTACTGTCTTTTCGCCCCAATCGCCAAGGCAATCGAGGCCAAGCTCTTCCCCGAATCGCAGTACATGAACGCGATTCGGTTTGCGCTCTTCAGCTTCGCCCGAGGCGAATCGCCCGTCACCTGCGTCGAGTTCGCTCGCCGCAACATCGCCCCCGCCTTCCGCCCCTCGTTCTCCGAAGTGGAGAAGGCGGTGAAGGAGAAGGATGCGGCTTAGTTCGGAGTTCGGAGTTCGGAGTTCGGAGTTCCGGACTGATTGAAGATTTCAGATTGTAGATTTTAGATTTGCCGACCCCAGCCCCCAGCCCCTAGACCCAATCCCCAGCAAATCCCAGCCACCCCCAGCAAACCCAAGCAATACCTAATGAACGAAGGCGCCCCGATCATCATCAAGAAGAAAAAAGTGGCCGCGCATGGTCACCACGGCGGGGCATGGAAAGTGGCCTACGCTGACTTCGTGACCGCGATGATGGCGTTCTTCCTCGTGATGTGGATCATGGGCATGTCGCCCGATGATCGCCAGCAGGTTCAAGGCTATTTTAATGATCCGATGGGCTTTATGAAGGCCACTCCGAAGGGCTCTCCGAATATTGGCCCGACGGGAGGCAAGAGTTCCCCTCGCAACTCCCTTGTGCAGGGCAATGCGACCCGAGCCATCGAGAAGGACGAGAAGGAACTGGTCACTCTAAAGCAGGAAGTGAAAGAAGCGCTGACCGCCGGCGAAGCTTCGGGCGATCTCGCCGCGCTGATCAATAGCATCGAGATCCAGGTCACCCCTGAAGGGCTAGAAATCGAATTCGTGGAGGGGAAGGGCGTGGTGTTTTTCGAACTCGGCAGCGCGGTGGTACGCCCACAAGCCAAAGACATCATCCTGCAGGTGGCAGGTCAGCTCAAGCGAGCGGGCCGACTTATGTACATTGATGGCCACACCGACGGACGTCCGTTTGCCGGCGGTAGCCAGGACAACAAGCTCCTTTCGGCCCAGCGCGCGCAAAGTGTCTATCGCATTTTACGAAGCGGCGGAGTCCCGGAAGTTCAAGTGCTCGACATCCGAGGGCGGGGCGATCGCAAGCTCAAGTTTCCCAGCGATCCGCTCAACGGCGGCAATCGCCGTGTCTCCATTCTGCTGCCGTTTAAGGGCGGGGAAGAGAAGGTGATGAGCGACATGTCCGGTACTCAAATTGGCAACGATCAGGCCGCCTTCAGCGTCCCGGTCGAGGTCAAGCCAGCGAAGCCCGACATCATCGGCTCGCCAGCCAAGCACTAATTGAGAAATTTCTGCTGGTTTTTGGACTAAACGTATCGCGCTTCGGGGGGCTATCGAATACAATTTAGGGGTAGACATGCTCAGTTCCTTGCGCCCTCAGAGCCGAAAGGCGTTCACCCTAATAGAATTGCTGGTGGTCATCGCGATCATCGCGATCCTAGCGGCCATCCTGTTCCCCGTTTTCGCGCAGGCTCGAGAGGCCGCTAAGAAGACCCAGTGCATCAGCAACACCAAACAGCTTGGGTTGGCCAACATCATGTATCTGGGGGACAACGAAGATTCGATGCCGCCGTACCAGACGTTCGCGCCGAGCCCTTGGCCCGACATCCCCGGCAGCGTCACTCTCGGATTTAGCTACTTGCTCCAATCCTATTCGAAGAGCAACCTGCTCACGTTCTGCCCGACCGTGAAGCGCAAGCCGAGTGAGAACACGGCCAATTTGGTTGAGCGGCGCATTTTCCGGGAAGGCCGCGTTGGCTACGGTGTCGCGTTCCCGCTTGGCGACGTTGCCCCGAACCGCAGCTACACACTGAGCTATTCTTACTACAGCGAACCGGCCAGCCGAGCGTTTGCCATGGACGCCATCCCAAGCGGCCCGAGTAGCCTAGGCGCCTACACCGCCTTCAACGCGTTCCAAAACTACGCATACTCGCCCTTCTCTCCGTTTGATCACGGGTACGCCACGTCTGCGACGACCACATGGGGCGAAGATTGGTACTCCCGTCCCGACGGACGGCATGCCAAACAAATCGTCATCGCGTTCCTAGATGGTCATTCCAAGGCGCTGGCGTTCCCGGCGGTGTACGGCGTTCCGGACACCTTCTGCGCGACCGCCAACGGTACGGGTTGCAACAACTTGTTCAGCAAGGTCGCGAACTTCAATCGCACCTCCAAGCCGGACATTTGGAAGCTCTGGGCCACCGAATAATAAGCCCGGAAAGTCCCACCCTCTACAAAAACTCCCCGCTCACCTGAGCTGGGGAGTTTGTTTTTCAATGCCGCGCCGTCTGCTCCGCCGGTCACGTCCTGACATCAAGGAGCACCGCCAAGGAATGGCTGACATCGAATCAAATCTCTGGGAGTACAACTTCACCCGCGTGGTGATGCTCGACGTTTCGAGTGACTATGAGTTGATGTGCGAGCCGATGCCGCCCAACTGCTATCCCGTCCTTACCGAACGGTGGATTCACAAGAGCCAACTCCCCAAAATTCTCCCTCAGGACGACTTGCTGGTCGGCTACCTTTACGACTGGCACGAAGACAGCGAGCGGGAGGAGAACGCATGGTACGTCGGGATGGTCCGTCAAGAACTCGCCACCGATCTTCTCTTGAAATCGGGAATATCGTAGATAGGATCGTAGACCGCCGCTTTTGGCTCGTTAGCGACGTCTTAACATTCCGGACTTAACCTCCGAGCGTGGCTCCCGTGACCCGAAAAGAATTCGACGAAAAAGTCTTAGATATCCGCACGATGCTGCATTCCATGGCCGATAAGGTCTGCGGCATGGTGTTGGATGGCGTCGAAGGCGCGGTCAGCGATGACATGGCGATGCTCGAGCGGGTCATGAAAGCCGACCCGGAAATCGATGATCTGGAAGATCAGGTCATGAAGTTGGTGTTCGAACTCACAGTCATGCAGGCTCCGGTCAGCGATGACGCGCGGGTCCTCATGGGCACGCTTTCCATCGTCGGCGAACTTGAGCAAGCCGGCGACGATGCCGTGAAGCTTGCCCGCCGCGCCTCAAAAATGCGAGGCAAATTCCGCGAAGATCTCTTGGCTCCCCTCGGTGCTCTCGCCGAAAGTTCGGTGCAGATGATCACTGATGCGATGGAGCTGTATGGTCACTACGATGACGAGAAAGCGCTCGCCATCATCCAGAGCGATGAGATGATCGATAGCGCTTACAAACGGGCTCGCAAGCGGATTCTCGAGGTCGCGGATCAAGAGGGGCCTTTGAGCCGGGAAATGTTCCGCACGATCGAGATCTTCCACGCGCTGGAGCATTTTGCTGACCACGCGGTCGAGATCGCCAAGCGACTGCGCAAGTTCCGCCGACCCGAATAACGAGGTCTAGCTCAAGACTTTCCATTTCGCCCTTGGGTTGGGTAGAATTTAGCTCCACGCGGGTGTAGCTTAGTGGTAAAGCTCCAGCCTTCCAAGCTGGCTATGCGGGTTCGATTCCCGCCACCCGCTCCAGTTTCCCCACCCCGGAGGGGGGCCTTCAGGCCGCCTTTGGAGCGAGGCATTTATGCCGTTCAAGCTTCCGGCTGAGTGCAACTCAGCGCTCCGGCTGACTAGGGTCAGCTTTTCAACAACTGCCGCAACACGTACTGCAGGATCCCGCCGTGGCGGTAGTACTCGATCTCCTTGGGAGTGTCGATCCGGGCGAGGACGGTGATCGTTTTCGAAGTCCCGTTCTCGGCAGTGGCACGGACCTTTAGCTCGCGTCCGCCGGAGAAGCTGTTCTTGATCGCATCCCGCAGGCCGATGACTTCAAACGTTTCCCGACCGGTGAACCCGTGCGTGGTAGCCGTTTCGCCAGTCTTGAACTGCATGGGCAGGACGCCCATGCCCACCAAGTTGGACCGATGAATCCGCTCGAAGCTCTCCGCCAACACAAACCGGATGCCCAGCAGGTTCGGCCCCTTGGCTGCCCAGTCCCGGCTCGATCCGGAGCCGTACTCTTTCCCGCCCAGCACGCAAACCCCCACGCCTGCGGCGCGGTATTGCTCGCTCGCATCGAAGATCGATGTGACTTCGCCGGTCGGCCAATAAGTCGTCCAGCCGCCTTCGGTCCCAGGCGCGATCTGATTGCGCAAGCGGATATTGGCAAACGTGCCGCGTACCATCACCTCATGGTTGCCCCGACGGCTGCCGTAAGAATTGAACAGGTTCACCGGCACCCCGTGGGCGGTCAAGTAGTCACCCGCTGGGCCATTGGTCTTGATGTTGCCCGCAGGCGAAATGTGGTCGGTGGTGATCGAGTCGCCGAGGATCGCGATGCAGCGGAGGTCGGTGAGTTCACTCACTTCCTCTGGGGCCTCAAGCGGCATGCCGTCGAAGTAGGGGGCCTGCTTCACGTAGGTCGAACTCGGATTCCAGTCGTAACGCTCGCCCGGGGTGATCTTGATGCCCTGCCACTTCTCATCGCCGTCGAAAACCCCGGCGTACATCTTGCGGAACATCTGCTGATGAATGTGCTCTTCGACGGTGGCGGCGACTTCGGCTTGGGTCGGCCAAATGTCCTTGAGATACACCGGCTCACCCGACGAGGAAACCCCGAGAGGCTCGGTCGTGAGGTCCACCTCGATGCTCCCCGCGAAGGAGTAAGCCACCACGAGGGGCGGCGACATGAGATAGTTCGCCTTGACCTCAGCGTTGACGCGGCCTTCGAAGTTGCGGTTGCCGCTGAGGACGCTGACCACGTTCAAGTCTCGTTCTTGAATCACGCGGCTGACCTCGTCCGGGAGCGGTCCGCTGTTGCCGATGCACGTAGTGCAGCCGTAGCCGACCACGTTGAAGCCCATCCAATCCAGGTCCTCCATGAGGCCGCTGGAGTTGAGATACTCCGTGACGACCCGTGATCCAGGGGCAAGGGAAGTCTTCACCCACGGCTTTGGCTTGAGGCCAAGCGCCCGTGCCTTGCGAGCGACGAGCCCCGCCGCCACCATGACGCTGGGGTTGCTGGTGTTGGTGCAGCTAGTGATGGCCGCGATGACGATGCTGCCGTTGGTCAGGCTGTCGGTCTTGGTGGCGACGTTACCGGATGGTTTGAGCTGCGGGAAAGTGGCGTAGTAACTATCTCGCGCTTTGGCAAGAACGCTGCGGTCCTGCGGTCGCTTCGGACCCGCCACGCTCGGCACCACGGTGCTGAGGTCGAGGGAAAGCGTGCTGGTGTACTGAGCCTCCGGCGCGCCGGGGGTGAGGAACATGCCTTGGGTCTTGCAGTAGGCCTCGACCAGTGCCACGCGCTCATCGCTTCGCCCACTGGCGCGAAGGTAACGAAGGGTCTCTTCGTCCACGGGGAAGAAGCCCATGGTCGCCCCGTACTCGGGGGCCATATTGGCGATTGTGGCGCGATCGGCGAGAGGCAGAGCGGCGATTCCCTCGCCGTAAAACTCGACGAACTTGCCCACCACGCCGTGCTTGCGCAGCATCTCGGTGACGGTGAGCACGAGGTCCGTGGCGGTGGTGCCTTCGGGCAGCGAGCCACTGAGTTTGAACCCGACGACTTGGGGGATAAGCATGCTGACCGGCTGGCCCAACATGGCCGCTTCGGCCTCGATACCGCCCACGCCCCATCCGAGCACGCCGAGGCCGTTGATCATGGTGGTGTGGCTATCGGTCCCGACGAGCGTGTCGAAGTAGGCGACGCCATTGACGTCCATGACCCCGCGCGCGAGGAACTCTAAGTTGACCTGGTGGACGATGCCGGTGTTGGGTGGCACGACCTGGAAATTGTCGAACGCCTGCTGTCCCCAGCGGAGGAATTCGTACCGCTCCTGGTTACGGTTGAATTCGAGGTCTTGATTGATCTGCAGAGCAGCGTCGCTGCCGTAAGCGTCTACCTGGACGCTGTGGTCGATGACGAGCTCGACGGGCTGGAGGGGGTTGATCTTCTTGGGGTCGCCGCCGAATCTGGCCATGGCGTCGCGCATCGCAGCAAGGTCGACGACGCACGGGACGCCGGTGAAGTCTTGGAGAAGCACCCGGGCGGGGGTGAAGCTGATTTCCTTGCTCGGCTCAGCCTTCGGGTCCCACTTGACGAGCGCGGTGATGTCGGCGGAAGTGATGTTGAGGCCGTCTTCGGTGCGCAGGAGGTTCTCGAGTAGCACCCGGAGGGAGTACGGCAATCGGTCTAATTCTGCCTTCGTGGCGGCCTTGCTGAGGTTGAAGAATTCGTACGATTTTTCGCCGACCATCAGGGTCTGTCGGGCATCAAAGCTACTCATAGTTTGAGTCTACCCAGCGGTGTCTGGGCGGGCTGACTTGTTGCTGGTTGGGTTTTCACGCAAAGGCGCAAAGCGTGTGAGGCAGATAGGTGCTGAGCCAGGAACGCTAAGGCGCAAAGGGTTGAGGTGTTGGGGTTTCACGCAAAGGCGCGAAGCGTGGGTGGGAGATTGGGGAGAGCGGGGAACGTTAAGGTGCGAAGAGTTGTCGCGTACCTTATGCCCAGGTTCACGCAAAGTCGCAGAGCACTGGAGAGATGTAGGTTGCGAGCCAGGATCGCTAAGGCGCAAAGGGGTGTAGGCGCCTTCGCGCCTTTGTGCTAGCACTAGCCTCCAATTTTTCTCTCGCGCTTTGCGCCTTGGCGTGAATCACCTTTGCAACCCAACTGGCGCCAATGCTTGCTAATGGTCATCTGGGAGCCCGTTGACAACTCGGCGAATTCCGTCCTTCATCCGCTCCTCGCCGAAGTTGAGCAGAATGCCCAATCGGAGCCCCGAGACCTTCAGATAGGTCAGCAGGACTTTGTATGCTACGGAAGGGAGTGTCTCTACGGATTTGATTTCGACGATGAGGCACTCCTCCACCAGGAGGTCGGCGCGGAATCCGATACCCATAGGAACCCCTTCGTAGATGACTGGAATTCCGACCTGGGTCCGAACCTGGAGCCCACGCTTGCCAAGTTCGTAGGCGAGTGCGGTTTCGTAGACGGACTCGAGGAGCCCCGGCCCAAGGTCCCGGTGGATCTTCATCGCTACGTCCACGACCACCGAGGCGACCTGGTTCTCTTTGGTCATTTCTGAGATTTTATCCGTTCGTAGCCCGACCTGCGCTCCGTCGTCTTTGCGCCTTTGCGGTGTTGGCCCCACGATCCGTAAAGGTCATTCCTTTGCGCCTCTGTGTGAAATGCGAACTACCGCAAGCAGCACCTTGTACCGGTAAACTCACTATTACCATGGCAGTCAAGATTGGAATTAATGGGTTTGGACGGATTGGGCGGCTTTCGCTGCGTACTTTGCAGAAGCACTATCGCGGACAGTTTGATGTGGTGGCGGTCAACGACCTGACCGACACCAAGACCAACGCGCACCTATTCAAGTACGACACCACGTACGGCCCGTTCCAGGGTGAAGTCGCGCATACGGAAGATTCCATCACCGTCAATGGCGACACCATCCGCGTGTTTGCCCAGACCGACCCGGCCCAGATTCCTTGGGGCGAGATGGGCTGCGACATCGTGCTCGAGGCCACCGGGCGGTTTACGGACGCCAACCTGGCCAAGGCTCACCTCGCGGCCGGGGCGAAGAAGGTCATCATCACGGCCCCGGCTAAGAACGAGGACGTGACCCTCGTGCTGGGCGTGAACAACGAGATGTACGATGCCAGCAAGCATCACATCATCAGCAACGCGAGCTGCACCACCAATGGCCTTGCGCCGGTGGCGAAGGTGTTGCACGAGAAATTTGGCATCGAGAAAGGGCTGTTGACGACGGTCCACGCTTACACGAACAGCCAGTCGGTGGTGGATACCGCCAAGAAGGATGTGCGTGATGCTCGAGCCGCGGCGGAGAACATTGTGCCGAGCAGCACGGGCGCGGCGAAGGCGGTGGGCCTGGTGATTCCGGAGCTCAAGGGCAAGTTCACCGGCATGGCGTTCCGGGTCCCGACCCGTACCGTCTCGGTGGTGGACTTCACCGCCGTGTTGAGCCGCGAAGTGTCCGTCGAGGAGATCAATGCCGCGATGAAGGAATACGCCGACGGTTCGCTCAAGGGCATCTTGCAGTACTCCGACGAAGAACTCGTCAGTAGCGATCTCATCGGCAACGAGTACAGCTCGATCTTCAGTTCGGTGGACACCGTCGCCCTCGGCAACTTGGTGAAAGCGGTGGCTTGGTACGACAACGAGTGGGGCTATTCTTGCCGCATCGCCGACTTGGTCAAGTTCGTTAGTGACAAAGGAATCTAGGGTTACCGAAATCCTTACCGCTTGCGGCTTTTTCTGAAGCTGCTTTCCGGTAGGGGGCGGGTCCTTGCCGGCACAGAAAATTCAGTGGTTCGTCCTGCGTAGGGTGCGTTGTCAACCGTGTGGCACCCCCTACGATTTTTCTTGGACAAGTTTTTTGGATGATTTTGCAAAATAACCGGGTAATGTTGCATGGATGAACATTTCAAGAGTGGCCCTTCTCATCTGCACCTGCGTCGCTATGGTGGGATGCAGCACTGGAACTTCGACGACGGTCTCGACCGAGGGAGAGAAGTCAAAAGAGCCGAAGTTCGCCGATATTCTCCTCACCGACGAGGAATCTGGCCGAACGCCTAAGACGACGTTTACTAAGAACACCGCCAAACTTTTAGCCTATTACACCCCCGTTAATATGCCCGTTGGGTCCAAGCTAAAGGGTGCTTGGTACTGCGAGAAGTCTCCTGCGGTCACGGGCACGAACATTAAGATCGACGAAGCAGTGGTTGATCTTCCTGCGAACTACACGAATGCGAGCTTCTCCGTGAGCAAGCCCACGAACGGCTGGCCAGAAGGTGAATATCGGCTGGACCTATCGTATAACGAGAAAGTTTTGGACTCCGTGAAGTTCACCGTCTCCGGCGACTAAGTTCATCCCTCGATCGACTCAACGAGCATTAGGGCCACTCGGGTTAAGTGGCCCTAATGCTAATAAGAGCCGTTGGCGGCCCGAGCGATTTGGTGGCCATTAGAGGCCCTTAAAGGTCATCGTTGTGCACCCGCATCGCGCTAACCGTCGCCCACTCTTGGTCGCCGTCATCGTACTCGACGTGGACCGCGCCGCCTTCTGCCATCGTGATGCGGCCGGGATAGTAGCTCGGGCCGCCTTTCCAACGAACGAACACCCGCGACCCGACTCCTACGTTGAGCGGGCGGACTTGCGCGCTGGTCAGTTGGGCTCTCTGACAGTCATCGTATTGAACCTCGATGACATCCTCACCCACATTACAAATCACCCCGGCATACCACCAGTCTTTCTCCGCTGGCCACCATGCTAAGACTCGATCTCCTCGTTTCACTTCGGGACGTTACCCCAGGGGGCGAGGGAGGGCTTAGGGTTCGGCACTTGGTGCTCTATTCCGCGCCGGGGCGGAACTCTGCAACAACTCGGATCTCGCCAACAATGCGTCGGTTGAACTCTTCAAGTTGCTCGGCGGGTATCCAATATTCTTGCCCCCACTTGCCCGCTGCTGCTTGCGGTTGGAATTGATCTAAATATTCCGACTCGACGTCAAATTCCGTGACGTACCCAACGAATCCAGACGCCAGGTCGCGCGTGTTCCATTGCTCTGCGATACTCGCAGCGTACTCGTAGCTAAGCACCGGATAGAAGATGGGCTGAATCGGCAGTCTCGGTGGAAATCGCCCAGACTCCTTGATGAGGTCCAGTTCAGCCTGTCCAACAGGTCGCCAGAGGGTAGTCAGCCGCATGAGCTGATCTTACCAAATGCCCCCTTTGAACACCTGTGCGAACTCGGCGCAGTTTGGTCCGGGTTACTTCTTCTTCCAGGTGTCCTTCGGTTCCATGATGGAGCGGGCGGCGGGGGTGGTGAGCCAGGTTTTGGCGTCTTTGTCGCCTTTGAGATACGTGTCCCAAAAGGCGGTGGTGAGGCCGAGCATGACGCGGTGGTGATTGGGATTTCGGGGGAGGCGGTCGCCGGGGAGGGCGGTATCGGTGAAGGCGCTGTGCTCGGCGTTGAACAGGACGACCTCGTACTTGTCGCCGGGGGGCAGGGCGGGGTAGACGGCGAGGCGGCTGGCGACATCGCTCTGCCCAATCGGCGAGGTGTCGTGGGTACCGGTCATCACCAGCCACGGGAGCTTGACCTTGCCGAAGGAGTCGGCGCGCGGCGAGCTCGGACTGTAGAGGACTGCGGCGTCGATGCGCTTGTCGGTGAGCGATTGCCCGATGCCGGGGAAGTTTTGACCGCTGACGGCTTGGGTGGTCACGGCTCCAAAAGAGTGGCCGGACATCCCGATTTTGCTTAGGTCGAGCCGGCCCTTGAGCTTCGCGTCGGACTTGTTCAGCCGCTCCAGTTCATCGAGCAAGAAGACGATGTCCTGTTGGCGCAGCCGGAAATTCTGCGCGCTAGCTGCACGTTGCATCGCCGCCAGTCGCTCTTGTCGGGGTAACCCTTGCCAAACCGAGGTGTCGCTGCCGGGGTGTTGGGTGAAGACGGCGATGTAGCCCCGCGCGGCCAGATGCACGCCGAGAAATTTGTTGCCTTCGCGCGAACCGCCGAGGCCGTGGCTGAAGAACACCACCGGGGCGGCGGCTTGGGCTTTCGGCAGGTAAATCTTGATCGGGACGCCTCGCTTTCTGAAGGCGTCGGTAAGGGTCATGTCGGTGATCGTCGGCTTGAAATCGGCGGGCACCCGGTTGGGATCGTAGGTGGTTGGGGCGAGGACTGCGAGCGTTAGGGCGAAGGGCAGCATCATTGATTTGTTCGGACGGGCGAGGCGGACGGAAGTTCAGTAACTTGAG
>JAYUVF010000050.1:0-2830 GCA_043754215.1 Chthonomonas sp.
GGTGAACTGGGCGTGTTTTTTGCCCACACTGTCACGGGTGCAGCGCCCGATGATCTGGATGACTTCCGTGAGTGAGCCGCGATAGCCGACCGTCAGGGCGTGCTCGCAGAATTTCCAGTCAAAGCCTTCCTTTGCCATGCCAAGCGCGATGATGAGGTCCATGTCTTCCGGCTTCTCCATCTTCCGCAGGTAGCCCACCACGCGGTCACGGCAGTTGGGATCGTCATCCACCAGATCGGCGACCTTGATGATCTTGCCGTCCGTCTTGCGCTTCACATGCAGCACGCCCGTTTCAGGGTCGGTGAACTCGACGGTGCCGATGATGTCGAGAATCGTGTCCACCTCACCATGCTTGTCCTTCGTGGATTCACCGGCGCGGACGTGCGGGATGTGCAGGATGGTTTTCTTGTCCGTGTCCAGCACGTCGCCAATCGCCGTGAGATAGCGGCCCTGGTAGAAGTGGTAGCCGATGCCGAGCGATTTTAGAAATTCGTAGCCGTTGAGCTGCTCATAGTAGTTGTAGGTCACGCCGGTGAACTTCGCCTCATCTTCCGGCAACAACACTGGCTGGCTGTCACCGCGAAAGTAGCTGCCCGTCATTGCGACAAGATGGGCCGTGCTGCCACTCATGATGCCGCGCACTAGCTCGCCAAGCCGGCTGTCTTCGCTTCCTGAGACGTGGTGAAACTCATCCACGGCCAGTAGGCAATCGTTGAAGGCGGTGCGGTCCAGTTGCTCGTAGGCAAAGCGGAGCGTGGCGTGCGTGCAGATGAGAATACGCCCATCACCCGCCAGGAAATCCTTGAAGGCACCCACCTTGCCGGGTTCGCCGCCAGGGGTGCAGAGGTTGTGTTGCGGTGGCACCGTCCAGTCCGAAAAAAAGCCGTGCTTGCTCAATGGTGTGCTGTTGAAGGAACCGCCGATGGAACGCTCCGGCACGGCGATGATCGCCTTCTTCAGTCCTTGATGGTGCAGCTTGTCGAGAGCGATGAACATCAAAGCCCGCGACTTGCCGGAGGCGGGCGGTGCTTTTAGGAGCAGGTATTGCGCGGCACGCGAGGCATAAGCGCGTGCCTGCATTTCGCGCATCCCCATCGCATCGGTGGAGGTGCTTGCCCCGGTGCTGGCGTAATGGACGTGAATCAGGTCAGGCATGAAATTAGGGCCTCTTGGTTTTGGCTTTCGCCTTCGTTGGCGCAGGCGGCGTGAAAAGTTCACCCGCCTCGGCGGCGGTCATTTGCTCGTAGAGCCCAAAGAGATACTCCAAACGCTCTTCATCGCTGGTGAAGGGCTTGGTGCGGTAACATTGTTCGACGGCCTCATCCAGAGACCGGTGGGCCGCGAGGAGGCCTGGGGGCATCGTGTCCGGGTCGTAAAGCCAAGCGATAGTTTTCTCAGGATACTTCTCCCGTTCCATCAGCACTACCTCGGCAAGTCGCTCCAGCTCATTTTTCTGCGGGGTGCTGATCTCCGGGAAAGGGAAGTTGTTGTAGCAAATAGTTGAGGAATACCGGATTCGTGTTTCCAACCCGCCGCCCACCGTCTTTGCCCACAGATAGTGAAGCCTCGACGACGCAACACTGAAAACCCAAAGTTCCGCATCATATACTGCTTGGGCGTCAGCGATAATGACATCTTTGTCTAGGAATCCACATGGGAGGTATCTCCGATTCTCTGAAGATGTTCGACTCACGAGAAGTGAGCGAACTTTGGCCGCATTCATGTCACGAAATTGATGCGGCCTTCCTGCAAGCTTGCGGGTTCCTGCGTCCGATGACCCACTTCGATACTCTGCCACTGCATTAATTGCAGATGCGATCTCGGGAAACTTCTTGGCGTCGAGAACATCTGAATCTGAAAGCCAATAACAATAGCGTGTGGTCGATTCGATAAACTCCGTCGTACCGACAAGAGGCCTAATTAACCGTGAAATTGAGGGATATTTCTCGACCAAGGTGTCTCGCTGCACCTTTGAGAGCACAAGATGCCCATTGTCGAATTTCTGATTTCCCATGTCCATTTTCGGAAACGCGGAAATGGGTTCTGTGCGCCGACCGATAATCGTTAGAGTTCCGGCAATTAAATAGGGGCCGATTTGTGCCACTTCAATTGACACACCGTCGACATATAGTTTCTTCGGGCCGGTCGACGGGTTCCGAATCCCAATGATTGAGCAGGTAACGGTCGCCTTATTTTTCGCGTTGTTTTGCCATCGGAAGTTTTTAATCGCAAAAAATATCTCCTGATTTACCGCAAAAATATAGGTCCAGAGTAGCTCGACTTGAACCCCTTGGTTCAGAGAGTTGGTGGTGACGAATGCATAACGGTTGCTGTTCCCTCGAATATAGTCGCTGGCCTTCACGAACCAGCACGCGATGTAGTCCAGGTCTTTGTATTGGCCGAGCTTTGACAAACAGTCTCGGATATCCCGCTTTTGCTCGGCAGTTTGTAGCTTAGAGCCTGCATAAGGCGGATTGCCCGTGATGAACACCTCATACTCATTCTGTTTTGGGCAAACCTTCTCCCAGTCCAACCTCGTTGCATTGCCGCATACGATCTTCGCCCCATCTTTCAGTGGTAACGACGCGGGAGTCTTCTCAAACGCTGCCGCAAACTCGATATTCATCTGATGCTCGGCGAGCCAGAGCGCAAGGATGGCAACCTCATGAGCGAAGTCATCCAGCTCGATGCCATAAAACTGACTGACCTGGATACCGGAGAATGAAAATGGGAGCTGGCCAGTCAGTCGCCGCAGTTCCTTGTAAATCGCCATCTCTAGTCGCCGCAGCTCCTTGTAGGCGATGATGAGGAAGTTCCCCGAGCCGCAGGC
>JAYUVF010000051.1:0-34435 GCA_043754215.1 Chthonomonas sp.
ATGGGGCGGCCTGGGCGGAGGCGGTGACGGACGTTTGGAATCAGCCAATTGAGGAGGCTGAAGCCGAGACGCTAGCGCTCAAATTGTACGCGCCGGAAATCCAGCGTGCTGCTTACGTCAGGTTATTAGAACGGACCCAGCAGGGCTGAGTTACTTTCCGCCGAGCAGTCTGCCCGCGTCTTGGCTCACCACGAATACCATAAGGGCCATCACGAGGAAGGCACCGACGGTGGTGATCGTGTATTGCGTTTCGATGCTGAGCCGTCGGCCACGGCGGAACATCTCCGCTAGCGCAACCATCATTTGTCCACCATCGAGCGGGGGAACGGGCAGCAGGTTCATGAACCCGAGCGATGTGCTGAGCACGGCGGCGAGAATCAAGAGCGGATAAAGACCCGCCTGTGAAGCGTTGTGGGTTTCCTTCACGATCGCGGCAGGACCAGAGAAGCTCTCGGCGGCGCGTTGCGGAGCCGCAAACAGGCTGAGAAGCTGTTTACCGTAGAGCATGGGGGCTTCTAGGGCGCGGCGGGCGGCTTCGGCAGGAGCCAGGCGCACCATCTTGGTGCTCGGGCCCGCGCCAAATTTGTATTGCCGCTTGATCTCATCGGTGAATTCCATGCCAGGACCAAGCACGGGTGACGCCGCTTTTTCCAGTTCCGGGGTAACGGTTGTGGCTCCTGGGACACCCTCACGCTCGTAGATGATTTGCAGAGGTTTCCCCTCGGAAGATCGAACTGTCACCACGATGTCATAAAAGGTGGTGACGGGTGATCCGCCCATGGCAAGGATCTTATCGCCCTCTTTAACTCCCGCTTTGGAGGCGGGCATGCCGGGGGAAATTCCACCAATGACTGGCTCGTCTGAAACGTCCATCTGACCGAAGCTCACAAAGGCGGTAAAGAATAAGATTGAGCCAAGAAGGATACTGAAAAGTGGTCCGGCGAAAAGCACCATGAACCGGGCGAAGGGTGACTTTGAATAGAATCCGCCCTCGACGTGGACCTCGCTTCCGTCCGGTTTTGGGGCCATTCCGCGCATGGAGGCAAACCCGCCAAGCGGGAGGGCAAGCAGACTGAATTCGGTTCCTTCCTTGCTCGTGGTGTACCAAACGGGGCGGAAGCGGACGGGGATGACGGTTTCGCCCTCGCGAACCGACCCGTGGCCCATTTCGGACTCATCAAGCTTGTTGCTAAGGGGCTGGTAGTAGAGGTAAAGCAGGGCGACGATGCTCGCGTAGAAGCAGATGAGCAGGACGCTGGTGGCATCGGAGAAGCCGGAGCCTCGGGTGGAAAATGTAAGAATGCCAAGGGCCGCGACGTACGCGATGCCCATGGTCTTGACGAGTTGCGTGATCGGAAGGCGATAGAGCGTATTGATGCGCCATCCGATCCAGACGGGGAAGACAAAGGCGAGCAGAGATAGACCGGCCAAGTAGGCGGCCCGAAGGTCCTGCATCGCGCAGAGTGCCGTCCCCAGCAAGGTGAGCCCGTAGGCAAGCCCGACGATGCGAGCTGGGAGCATCTTCTTTGGCAGTCCAACTTCGAGGTCCGTTTTTCGGATGCCGCCGACCATGACCGCAAAGGACTCGACTTTCATCCCAAACAGCTTTGCAAACCAAAAATGTCCAAGTTCATGCACGAAAACTAGGAGCGTGATGATGATCATGAAGTTGACCGCCGTCATCGCGTACTGAAGTAAAGTTTGTAGGCTTTCCATGCAATTATTTAAGTTTTGAGAACCATTCGCCGGGCTTGTTGGTCTGCTTCCACCAAATTATCGAGCGTCGCTGATTGTACTACGTGGGAATCGAGGCACTTTTGCACCAGCTCCGAAATGCCCAAGAAGCTGAGGCGTCCGGCAAGGAATTCGCTGACCGCCGCTTCGTTTGCAGCATTGAAGAAGCAAGGCGCGGTCCCACCCTTCGCGTCCGCAGCTCGAGCGATACGGAGCGCGGGGAAGACGTCTTCGTCCACCCCCTCAAAGGTAAGGCTTGGCGTGGCGATTGGGTTCCAAGGTTTCATGGAATTGGCCACGCGCTGGGGCCACAAGAGCGCGTATTGAATGGGCAATCGCATGTCCGGCCAACCCAGTTGCCCCAACATGGAGCCATCGTTGAACTCGACTAGGCTGTGCACCACGCTCTGCGGATGAACGCAGACTTGTACCTGCGACATTGAAAGCTGGAACAGCCATTTCGCCTCGATCATCTCGAGGGCCTTGTTCATCATGGTCGCGCTGTCGATCGTGATTTTTCCGCCCATGGACCACGTGGGGTGGTTCATGGCTTGTTCGACGGTCACTGATTTCAGTTGGTCTCGCTTCCATCCCCGGAACGGTCCGCCGCTGGCGGTCAAGGTGATGCTGCGGATATCCGTGCAGTTATAACCCTGTAAACATTGAAAGATCGCGCTGTGTTCGCTATCAATTGGGGTGATGGTGACGCCGTGCTCCGCGCATAGCGGCATGACGATCTCCCCCGCGGCGACGAGGACTTCTTTAGTCGCCAGAGCGATTTGCTTGCCTGCCTTGATCGCAGCGATGGTGGGTAGAAGCGCGGCGGCTCCAGCAATGGCGACGACCACCACATCTACGTCGTCGGCGGTAACCATGTCAATCAGAGCGGACATGCCCTCCGAAGCGAGCGCCAGGTTGGTCACCGCGTGGACAGCGCCGAGTTCGGTCAGCCGAGCTCGATCGGTGTTAGCCGCAAGACCAACGGCGCGCAGAAGAGTGGGGTGCTGGGCTATGACATCCAGGGTTTGGACGCCGATACTTCCCGTCGCGCCCAAGATCGCCACTCGTTTCATGGCCCATTATGGCCGCATTCGAGCAAGAGTTAGGTTCAAACCGATAGACTCTAACCTCATGGATGACGATCGATTTGTCCTTCCCGACGCGCTCGCCGAAGAACTAGCCGCCACGTACGGCACGCCGCTGTACGTTTTAGATGAGGCGAGTTTTCGGAGCCGTCTGCGCCGGTACAAAAGGGCGTTCGAGCAGACGTGGATGGATGTCGAAATCAGTTACGCCAGCAAGGCGAATTCGATCCTGCGTATTCTACAGATCGCGCATTCTGAGGGATACACGATTGATGTGGCAAGCGAAGGGGAGTTTCGGGCGGCGCTTATGGCGGGCGTGCCGGCCGAGGACTGTCACTACCACGGGAATGCCAAATCACCTGAGGAACTGATTTTCGCGATAGAGTCTGGTGTAGGGACAATCGTCATTGACAACTTCGGCGAAATCGAACTGCTGGCGACTCTCTCCCCCCAAAAGGTGCTTCTCAGGCTTGCGCCCGGCGTCGATCCGAAGACACACGCCGCCATCAGCACTGGGCAGGCGGACACCAAGTTTGGGTTCAACATCAGCGACGGTTCAGCGGAAAAGGCGGTGGTGCGGTGCCTTGAACTCGGACTGAATCTCCTTGGTTTCCATTGCCACGTCGGTTCGCAACTGCTCGATCCGGAGGCGCAGCGCAATGGCGGAGTGCAACTCGCCAAGTTCGCGGTCGAAATGCATCATCGCCACCGGTTCGCTGCGCAGGTGATCAACGTCGGCGGAGGATTAGGGGTGCGCTATGTGCCGGAGCAGGTGCCAATGTCGGTCGAAGAATATTGCCAACTCGTGGTGGGCGAGATGAAGGATGCGCTCAGTCTTCTCCCCGAACCGCCGGTGTTAGGTCAGGAACCAGGGCGGAGCGTGATCGCGGAGGCTGGGGTAACCCTCTACCGTATTTTGGTTAAGAAAACGGTGCCGACGATGCAGGGACCGAAGACTTACCTCTCGGTGGACGGCGGCCTCAGCGATAATCCGCGCTCGGTGATGTACGGAGCAGATTATGAGGTTCGCGCGGTCGGTACCAGTGGGGAAGAGGCAGAATTCACGGTCAGCGGGAAGCACTGCGAGACCGACAAACTCTTCGATTCCAAGTCATTGCCGGCCAGCGTGAGCGAAGGCGACCTTCTGCAGGTGCTCTGCACTGGTGCCTACAACGCCAGCATGGCGAGCAATTACAACCGGTTTCGTCGCCCACCGTGCGTCCTTTTGTGCGGCGACGGGACCGTAGAAGTCATACAGAAACCTGAAACGTGGGAGCAATTGTTCAGTCGAGAGTCATGATGACGATATGGCTCGTACGGGAAACAGGCGAATCAAAGTTCACACAATCTTAAAAAAGTCTATTTTCCCCGTACTTTTGGGCAAAAAGTCCTGTATAAAGAAGCATGCTTGAAAGTCAAGCGCGTCCTCATATCTCAAAGAGAGCATTTACGCTCATCGAACTTCTTGTCGTGATCGCCATCATCGCGATCCTTGCCGCGATCCTGTTCCCCGTTTTCGCCCAGGCTCGCGCCGCCGCAAATAAAACCGTCGACATCAGCAACATGCGCCAAATTTCAATGGCGCACACCATGTATGCCAATGACAACGACGAGCACATGCCCATGTCCAACACGGGTGGACTGTATCCATCTCAATTGGTCGGATGGGGTTATGGACCGCCAGATTCCGTGCCCGGCGTTCAAATGGCTCCTTACGTAAAAAATGAGGACATTTTCTTCACCAAGATGGACTCGTGGACAACTGACAAGGAGCGATTGATCGCGAACCACCTTCCTTACACGAACGCCACATACCCAATGGCTCAGAGAAGGCAGTATTCCCTTATGGTCCGGTCAAGCATTGGCTATAACTACTTGTTCTTTAGCCCGTGGCGGCTCGTTCCGACCCCAAATCGCGTCACATCGTATTCCTTGAGCATCGGCGAAATCGGAAATACCGCAGGCACCATCATGTGGGGGACCAGCGTATGGGACCGCAATTCCGCCGGTGCACCTGTCGGAGGTGGCAACTGGGTCGTCGAGGCTCCCTGCGATCTAGATGCGGCTGGCACACCAATGCGCCCGCGCATCCAGTTTGCTCCCGCTCCTATGGGCGACGGAACGGGACGAACCTACCCTGAAGGGTGGTGCTTAAATACCTGCACAACCTCGAACTACTGGCTGGCGTACGGCGGTCTTTGGCCGTTCCACAATCAGCAGAAGACTGGAACTCAGCCGGGCTTGAAGGACGGTCACGTTATTGTCGGCATGGCGGACGGCTCCGTGAAATCCACACCTATTCGCAGAACGTTAGCGGGATGCCAGCCTCTTGGAACCCTCCAGGGACGCCTTATTGCGGGTCAGGAAAGCTCATACATGTGGGACTTGGATTAACTTTGGAATTATATGAAACAAAATTTGTTACTTGGAATTGTGGTGGCAATGGCCGCGACGGCACAAGCTTCGATGGAGGTGGAGCTAAGTTCTGCTAAGGCCATTTTGGATGTTCTTCAAACAACTGATCCAAGCGGTGTCTGGAACATGCCGTACACTGGGAATGGTGCCAGCCCGCCTGTCAACACGTATGAACACGGGTTTTGGTACCCGGCGTCGACCACAAAGCGGTATTCGCGGGGCGCAATTGCGCCCTCACGCTTCTTTAGCGCCGACCAAAATGACGCAACTCATGTTCAATATGATTTTGCTCCGAGAGTCGTGCTCTATGACCCGTACGCGACTGCGCAACCGATCTATTCGACTTCGGTAGGTGTGGGGGCGACTTGCGCGACATCCATTGAGTTTGTGACGTTTGTTCACTCAATGTCCCCCCCCCCCGGCGGATATGGGATCGCGACAGTGGGTGGACGGAACCATCTTGGTATGACGGCTCTAAGCACGAGCCAAAGCCATCTGGATACCCCTGCCCCCGGTAGCAGCTCGGGCGGCATTAAGCTCGTCTTTCACCCTCGCCATTTTGTGCCGCGGTCGCCAAGTGGGATGATCTCAATCGCCGATCTTGGAGTGGTGAACTTGTATACAAGCTCTCAGGCGTGGCATGACAATCATCCGGTTCCATTTGCTGGGACGATCGCCCGGGCTCGAACAGAAATCACCTTGTATGAACCGTACACCATTGTGCCCCTCTGGCAGGATTTTGAAGGACTAGTACCCGGCGTGAGAGGGGTCAAATTCAGGTTTTTTCAAGGATCGACCCCAGTAGGGGATGCGCAGGTGACCGTACCTGCCTCTGATGGAGGCGGACTGGAAGTGGGCCTTGAGTTCCCCGATACGGACGGGACTTACACCGTGGAAATGACTGCGCCCTCAATGCTAAAGCGCATTTATGAGTTTGAAATCGTGGATGAGGAATTGGTTGATCCAATAACATTTGCGGGCGTAATGGGTGACGTTGACGGAAGCGGAGAGATCGACGCTGCTGACATTGATGCAGTTACCGCTGTTTTTGGTCTGGATGCCCTCTCAGACCTTTGGCACAATAGTGGTGACCCGAACATTCCTTCGGGATGGCAATGTGATGTGGACGGCTCGGGCGAGGTTGACTCGGCCGATATTGATCTGGTTTTAGCTAACTATGGAGAGGTTTCAGATTGAAGCACGCTCCTATTTCATTACTGTTGATCCTGCTTGCGCTTGGTGGTTGCGACAATTCAACCGCCGCACCAGCCGGGAAAGACTCGATCTCGGACATTGTGGGAGAGGCTCCGCCGCCTGACAAGGTCAACGACGGCACAAAAGACGGCAAGCCCGAGGGCGAGCCGCAAGCTGTGCCACGCGGGCGATAACCTAATGTTTGATCCCCTCGCTCTTGAGCGGGGGGATTTTCTGAATCTTCCACCCCTTCCGGCACCGAGAATGACCGATGTGTTGCGGGACTCCCGGACATTAGCGACGCAGGCGCTACAAGTGTCGCCTCGGCCTCGATTTATCGCAATGCTCTCGTTGCACGCTTCGCAGCACTTGTGAGCAGCGGCGTCACCATTTCAATTTGCGGCGCAGTTCGCTGCGGTTTCGGTGCTGTTTCTTACTAAAATTCCGAGGCGCTTAGCTCGAAGAGGCGACTTTTTGGCGTGAACCCCTATATTTTAGCCAGGGATGCCCCGACAAAAAGGACAGTCCCGCGCGCCGGGAGCGAGAAAACAATCCTATGTACATCACCCAAATTCGCAGCGACGTGGCTTACCGAAACGAGCTACCCAACTTGACCGCGCAGGCCTCGACCAATTCCGCCGAGCTCAAACTGACGGTACCGCAACTATCGGTCCTCGACGCCCAAGCCACTGCCTTTTACGAGGCGATGGATGCGGTTGCGGCCGCCAAGGCGGCATTGCGAGCCGCCGTAGCCACCAAGGATGAGGCGTTCGCCACCGTGCGGACTGCGGTCAACAATTACGCGAAGGGATGGCGAGCCGACCAATCGGTCTCTGACGCCACCTTGCAGAGCTTGAACGTTCCGCCTCATCAAACCCCCGCAACCAGCACCCCGCTGGTGACCCCGACCGACTTGACGTATACGGTGAATACGGAGAACGTGGTGACCCTGCGATGGAAATCCGGTGGTAATGCGCGAGGAACAATTTACAACATTGAGACATCCGCAAATGGCACGAGCTGGAGCGTTGCCGGAACGGAAACCAAGAAAAAGTTTGAGATGAGTTCGGTTCCAGGCGTTTCCAAGTGGTTCCGGATTGTTGCGATCCGCGGCAGCCTCCGCAGCTATCCGACTCAGCCGATTGTCGTGTGGCCCTCTTCGTCTACTGGCAGCTTGATTCAACTCGAAGCGGCCTAAACCCTTTTGGGGCTGCTGTCCGATCCCCCTCCCCTGCGCCCGCGAGGTTGGCGCAAGGGGGGGGGATTTTGCTTCCGGCTCCCGCCCTTTGGGAGTGCGCGACTTTATCCGCGCTTTGCGGTCGATGCCTGTCTAGTGCGCATTTTTGTTTCGCGTATAATGGGAGGCGAGTTTGCCCGATCGTCTAATGGCAGGACGACTGACTCTGACTCAGTTAATCGTGGTTCGAATCCACGTCGGGCAGCCACTTTTGCGTATATTGAGCAGATGTCCGCGCTCAACGCATTCCTAGTGACCCTTGCCGCTCTGGCGCCGGGCGAACCAAACCGCCACGTCTATCCTCTGGCGCCCGCGCTGGCGTCGCCCATCATCTCGACGGACATTGCCGAGTTTCCCGCGGGGAAAGCGTGGAGCATTGAGGCGCGAGATCTGGCGAGCCGCTGGTTCGGGACCATCACCAGCCTGCTCGCCACCGACGGACGCGACCCGCTAACGGGTAAACCGAAAGGGAAGCCGTATATCGCTCCGAAGGTCATCACGCTCATTTTCAAGCCAAAGATTGACCCGCCCGCCTACGCGAGCGGCACGGCCATTACGATCAACGGAGAATGGATCACCTCGAACCCGGGAGATTTGGGCATGGTCATCCACGAGCTGACCCACGTCATCCAGGCCTACCCTCGTAATGAGCACAACACGGGTTGGCTGGTCGAAGGGATTGCCGATTACATTCGCTGGTGGCGCTACGAGCCGGAGCTCCACGCGGGGCGCGGGCGCACGAAGATCGACCCTCAGAAGTCCAGTTACACCGATGGCTATCGAACCACCGCGATGTGGCTCGCCTGGATCGGCAAGCGCTATCACATGGCGATCGTGCCTTGCCTGGACCGGGTCTTGCGCGATGCGGAAGACCCGATGCCGGAGTTCAAGCGGGTGACCGGAAAAACGGCCGACGAACTCTGGACGGAGTTCGTCGGCGAACAGGCCTAGCGCAAGGGCTTCTGGGCGAGCCACTGCTCGCTGATACGTTTTTCGAGCGGATTGGCATTCGGGCTGCGGTTGACGCTGATGGTCTCGCGGAAGGCCGTTTCGGGGGTGACGTCAAAGTCCCTTGTTTCCCCACCTCTTTGCACCGTCACTTTGATCGGTGCGCCGGCCTTTGCGTTGGCGGTCGCGGCGGCGATGGATTGCCCGAGCGCGCGCCCGGTGGCTCCTTCGATTCTGGTGCCGTTGATGGCCAAGATCGTATCTCGGAACATAAGCTTGTCCTTGGCTGGACCTCTCACTTCCGTGACAACCAGCGCAGTGACGCCCGCGCCGCCGCTCCAAGAGAAGCCCAGATCCACGTACGGTTCTCGCGCGGTCACCATCTCCAAACCGCCCATGCGCAGAGCGTTTTCGATTGGGAGCTCCGGTTGCATCACGATTCGATCATAGGCTGCTTCCATCCCAGGACCGCCGTATTTGATGCACAGATCGCGGATCGCGGTCTCGGCAAATCCGGGCTTTTCGTCGCGACACATGTCCCAAAGGGTTTTGGTCACGTCGTCCAGGCTGTACTTGCCGTTGGAACGAGTGCGAATTTCGAGGTCGAGCGCCATTCCGGCGACCCAGCCGAGGTCGTAATAGCTGATGCGGTAGCCGTTGCTGTTGCCCCGACCGCTAGAAGTTTCCGCGACGCGCAAGCTACTTTCGTGCGGACTCACGTCCTTGAAAGCGGCGTTGCGGCGCACCGACTGCACGTTCGAGTTGATGCTAGCGAAGAAGCTCGCGTCGTCGGTCCATCCGTAGCTGTGGAGCAGTTTGTAGGCGTAGTAGTCGGTCACTCCCTCTAGCCACCAAAGCGCGCCCGTGGTAGGCAGTTTGGTGTAATCAAACGGCCCGAGTACGGCGGATCGAATTCTCTTCACGTTCCAAAGGTGGAAGAACTCGTGCGAGATCACCCCCACTGCGCGTGGACCAACCCCAGCAGCGAGAGAGATTTGGGTCGAGCTGAGGTGTTCCAAACCGCCCGCTCCATCGGCGGCCTCATTGACGTCGAAGTGCCAGATGTACTTCGAGTACGGGGCCGACTTCCCGAAGAAGTCGGTCTGCATTTCGGTCACGAACTGGCAAGCCTTGATGAGCTTGGGTCGGTCCACCTTGTCTTTGCCGATGCCACGCATTACGATCACGTGAGGCTTGCCTCGACTGACGTATTGATCCACGAGCAAATTGTTGCCGGCAGTCACTGGATTGTCGGCGAGGACGTCGTAATCGGGCGCGTGGAACACTCCTTTCTTCTCGTCCAAGCCAGTAAACACTTGCCACCCATCGGGGGTCTTGACCGTGAGTTTGCACTTTTCGGACTTGCGGCTAGTCTCGTAGATGTAGGTGCTGGGGCCGCTCCAATGCATTGCGCCCAAAGTGAACCGCGCGTTGAGGTCGTACTTGATGACCGTCTCCTTTGCCGGAGCCACTACCCACGTGCAGATGTCATTGACGGCCACGCCAAGGCCGGTGGGCATGTCCCAAAACTTCCTTGTGCTGGTCATTTGGGTTTCGATGGTGAGCGGATTACCCTTACCGTCGGTAGCGACCAGGTTCAAAACGCTCTTAAAGTTGTCGCGCAGGACGTACGCGCCCGGTGCCCAATTCGGGATTTGCAGCTTCGCCCCGCCCTCGGTCTTCGGGATCCGCATCGTCACCTGAATCTGGTTGGCGTCGGGCTTGCACTCGACTTGGTAAGAAATCTCGGCGGCGGAGAAGGCGGAAACAGCCAAGAGGCTAACGGTAAGCATTCGCTTCATGGCCTTAACCTTACCGCAAGACTGCCACAATAGCCCCATCATCCAACTTCCTCCGAAACTGGCATTTCTTGACCGGAGCTTTGAGACCATCCGCAAGAATTACGCCCCGATGTTGCTCATCCAGGCGTTCATGTCGGGCTTAGTCGTATTCTATTTTCAAACCGAAGCGGTTCGGCAGTTCGCCCACACGATTGGGGAGGCGAAGGTGCGGGGAGGGTTGCCGTTTGCCTTTGTGGCGGGGGCCATCGCGGGGGGATTGATCCCGGAAATCGCCAAGCTGGTCACCGGCAAACTGCGCCGCTACGACCGCCACTTGGTCGGTAAGGCGCTATGGGCTGGCGTCGTGTACGGCATTGTGGGAATACAGGTGTCCCTACTCTATGATGCGCAAGCCCTCTGGTTTGGAACAAGCACCGATCTGGGGACTTTGACGCTGAAGACGGTGGTGGATATGCTCACCTTCACGCCGTTCATTAGCATCCCGACTGCAGCCGCCTTGTTCTCGTGGTGGAAACACGACTTCGATTGGAGCTATTGGAGGACGATGCTCAGCTGGAGCTTCTACAAGAAGGAGGTGCTGACCGCAATCCCGCTCTGCTGGGCGTACTGGATTCCGATTCTGTATTGCACTTATGCCTTGCCGACGGATCTCCAATTCCCGTTCGCCATCTTGGCGGAATCCGCGTGGAGCGTGCTGTTTGTGTTCCTCGTGGTCGGGGAATAGAAAAAGAGGCTGACCCGAATCGGGTCAGCCTTTTCTTTGCTTAAGCAGTTGAGCTTAGCTGACGATTAATATCGTCCGCGTCCGCCGCCGCCACCGCCGCCACCGCGTCGGTCGCCGCCGCTGCCGCCGCGACCACCGCCGCCGCCGCCGCTATCGCCGCCGCCACCGCCGCCGCCGTAGCCGCCGCGATCACCGCCGCCGCCACCGCCACCACGATAGCCGCCGCCACCGCCACCACCGCCGCCGCCACGAGGACGATCTTCTTGCGGGAGGGCTTCGTTCACGCGGATTGCGCGACCACCCAAGGTGCTACCGTTCAAAGCTTCAACGCAGGCGTCCAGCTGGTCGCCTTCGATGTCTACGAAGCCAAAACCACGGTCGGGAATGATGCGTGCGCTGTGAGGTTGGAAATCCCCGAAGTGCATCAACAGCTCGGATTCAGTTGCCGAGAAGGGCAAGTTGCCCACGAAGAGTCGCTTAGTGCTCATTATTTTTATCGTTTCCGGTCACCGAGGGTGCTTCTCACTTACCTTCAATTCAGCAATGGGCCACGATGGCGCAGGGTTCTTCGGCGGACTCAATACTGGAAACGCGCGACTTCTCTCTACGGGACACTGGGACACACCTTGCGGTGAACGATACTATTGTAGCCGCTTTCTCCCCAAATGTTCAGGATTTTCTTCATTTCGCCCGGCACTTTGGGCAAAATGGCCCCGAATCGTTGCCGGGTACCCTCACGCGATGCGCATTGACGGCCGGCAAAACGACGAACTTCGACCTGTAACCATGGAGCGAGGCTTCGCCAAATACGCCGAAGGATCCTGTTTGATCAAAGTTGGCGAGACTCATGTGCTGGTCACCGCGACGGTTGAAGACCGCGTGCCGCCGTTCATGAAGAACCAAGGTCGCGGCTGGCTCACCGCCGAATACGCGATGCTCCCCCGATCCGGCAAACAGCGCAACCAGCGCGATGGCAACCGCGGCCCCAACGGGCGCAGCATGGAAATTCAGCGGCTGATCGGTCGCACCATGCGGGCCATCGTGGACCTCGAATCCATGGGTGAGCGCACAATCACCCTCGACTGCGATGTGCTGCAAGCCGACGGCGGTACGCGCACGGCTTCGATCACCGCCGCCTACGTGGCGACCTACGACGCAATGCGTTGGATGGTCGACCAGCGCATGCTCAAGCGCATCGTTTTGAACGAGGCGATGGCGGCGATTTCGATCGGCATCGTGGGCGGGGAAGAGATGCTGGACCTCTGTTACGAAGAAGATTCACGGGCCGGCACGGACATGAACGTGGTCATGACCGAGAGCGGGAAGTTTGTCGAAATCCAAGGCACCGCCGAAACCGCCCCGTTTGGCGCGGATGTGCTCGGCAAGATGCTCCGCATTTCGCAGAAGGGGATCAACGAGTTGATCAAGATGCAGAAAGACGCGCTAGGAATCTAGCGCGAGCCCCTTTGGGAGGGCGCGGCTTCATCCGCTGTTCTTTGCGACTTTGCGACTTTGCGCCTTTGCGTGAAAGTCTCCCCCGAGCCTCTTTGAGACTGGGCGGCTTTTATGCAGGATCCTCGCGACCCTTTCGTCTTAACTCAGCCGCAAGCCCATCTCAGCCCACTGCTGTGGGTCAATGGTGCTCGGCGCGTCCATGAGCGGGTCTTGGCCGAGGCCGATCTTCGGGAACGCAATCACCTCGCGGATGTTCTCCTCGTTCATCAAGAACATGATCATGCGATCAATGCCCGGGGCGATGCCGCCATGGGGTGGGGCGCCGAAGCTGAACGCCTCCAAGATGTGGCCGAAGCGCTCTTGCTGGCGCGTGTCGTCGATCCCAAGTAGCCGGAAAACCTTCGCCTGGATATCGGGCCGATGGATTCGGATCGAGCCGCTCGCCCACTCGGTGCCGTTGCAAACGATGTCATAGCAGTCGGCGCGGATTGCCGCCGGATCGGTATCCAGGAGGCCCATGTCCTCGGCCTTCGGCGAGGTGAATGGGTGGTGCATCGCGTCCCAGCGGTTGTCCTCCGCGTTCCATTCCACCAGCGGGAAGTCCACCACGAAACAGAACGCGAGCTTGCGCGGATCGCGGAGCCCCGCGCGCTGAGCGACTTCGTTGCGAAGGCGGAACAGCACGTTGTTGCCCGCCGCGTACTCGTCGGCGATGAAACAAAGCAGGTCACCCGCTTGAGCCTGGCTCTTGGAGAGAATCGCCTCGATCTGTGCAGGCTGAAGGAACTTCAGGAAGCCGGCCTTGAGCACAAGACCGGAAGCCGATACGAACTCGTTGTCACTGCCCGTGGCTTCGGTGCTGATGGCGATGGAGGCCATGCCCTTCGCGCCGAACTCCTTACAGAACTCTTCTAGGACGCCTACTTCCTTTCGGCTGAGGCTGCCGCCGCCGGGGAAGCGGACTCCGCGGACTTTGCCGCCAGATTCGATGGTGCCCTTGAAGACGCCAAATTCCGAGCCGGCGACATCGGTGGTGATGTCAAACAGCGGAAGATCGAATCGGAGGTCGGGCTTATCGCAACCGTAAAGCTCCATCGACTCGTCGAAGGTGAGGCGAGTGAACGCCTGAACCGGCTCTTTCTCGAGCTCAAATTCGGTGATGAGTTCGTTGATCACCGAGAGGGTCATGCCCTCGATCAGGGTCAGGATGTCCTCCTGGGTCACGAAGCTCATCTCAAGGTCGAGCTGGGTGAATTCGGGTTGGCGGTCGCTGCGTTGCGACTCGTCGCGGAAGCACTTGGCGATCTGATAGTAGCGCTCCATTCCGGCGACCATCAGCAGTTGCTTGTATTGCTGCGGGCTCTGGGGCAGAGCGTAGAACATCCCCGGCTCAAGGCGATAAGGTACCAAATAATCGCGCGCGCCCTCGGGAGTTGATTTGGTGAAGATTGGGGTCTCAATCTCTACAAAATCTCGTGCGTCCAGGTACGCGCGAATCTTCTTGATCGCGCCTGCGCGGAGGGCGAGCTTCTTGTACATCACCGGGCGTCGAATGTCCAAGTATCGGTACTTAATCCTTAACTCCTCATTGACGGACCGCATCTGAGACTCATCGTTAAGTGGGAACGGGAGCGGCTTGCTGGGGCCGAGGATTTCGAAGCTCTCCACGACCAAATCAATGTCGCCAGTCGGCATGTTGGCGTTCTTGTTGTTGTCGTCTCGCTCGACGACAGTGCCGGTCACGCTAAGACAAGTTTCGGATCGAATATTGCTAATATCATGCTTCGTGGGGTCAATGAAGAGTTGCACGAGCCCGGTGCGGTCCCGCATGTCCACGAAGAAAAGCCCGCCCATATCTCGCACGCGATGCGCCCATCCGTTGAGGGTCACCGACTGTCCGACATGCTCGCGTCGGAGGCTGCCACAGTCGTGCGTACGTTGGGTAAAGGAGGCCATAGGGAGCGTAGAGGATACCTTTCGAGCTAGGGTCTGGGGTTTGGGGTCTAGGGACGAGCGACAAGCGACCATCGACCAGCGACGAGCGACCAGCGACCAGAAGGTACTCTCCACCCCATGAATCGCGTCGCTTGGTATCTCCCTCTGCTCACCCTCGGACTCGTGTCGAGTTGCGTGAACGCCCAGCCAGCCGGCAACACGGTCCGAGTGATGACGTATAACATCCAGTGGTTCAGCGAGGACGCGAACCCGGATCGGCTTTCGAACCTCAACGCCATTTTCAAGCAGACGCGGCCCGACGTCGTCGCCTTCCAAGAAGTCCAGTCCAAGCGCGCGATGGAGCAGATTTTCAAGCCGGGCGAATGGACGCTTGGCATGGAGGACGACGCGAAAGAGAACCAAGAAGTCGGCATCGCGGTTCGCGCACCCTATAAGCTCATCAAGTTCGAGATGCTGTTCCCCGGCGCGGCGCTGGATTTCGCATTCCCGGGCGGGCGCAATGTTCTTCGCGCCGAGATCGAAAACGGAGCCGGCAAGAGTTTCGTGTGCTACGTGGTCCACATGAAGAGCCGCCGAGGTAGCGACAAGACGCCGCGCGGCTATAGCGGGCGCGGCGAAACCGACATCCAGCGCGAGCAGGCTTGCGGCATTCTGGCCGGCTATCTCGCCACGCGCACCGATGAGAAGAGCATCGTTCTTGGTGACTTCAACGACACCCCCGACGACCGAAGCTTGAACATTCTCGAGAGCGGGAATCTTATGGCGAAGGGCGGGAAGAGCCAATGGTCGGAGCCGCTCATGGTGAACCTATCCGAGCCTCTTTACCGCGACGATTACGTCACCATTGACCTCGCGCGCAAGTTCTTGGGCGAGCCACTGCCGCCGCGCGTGCCGGGCGCGATGCAATCCAACGAGGAGCTGCGCGGCAAGCCGCACCGATTCCCCGACGACATGAAGGTGACGCAAACCATGTTCGACCAAATCGTGGTGCGCCCCAGCCTCGCGCCCAAGGCGGGCCAGGTGCAAATCTTTAGCGGGGTCGAGGCCCTGCGCGGGTCCGGCGGGCGCACTCAGGTCACCGATACGGGCGTGAATTACACCGAGAAGGGCTCCATGGCCAGCGACCATCTGCCGGTCTACGTGGATATCACGCTCGACTGAGCGGTCTCTCCCGGTGAATTGTTTCGATAGTAGGACTTTTTTCGTCCGGAAGTAACCCTTTCCTTTAATTTTCGATTAAGATAAAGGGAACTGATTTTGGGCCTCGGCCCAGAGCGGAGGATTATTACTTGCTTAGAAAAGCGTTTACTCTTATCGAACTCCTTGTCGTGATCGCGATCATCGCGATTCTCGCGGCAATTCTCTTCCCCGTATTCGCGCAAGCCCGCGAATCCGCCAAGACCACGGTCTGTCTTAGCAACAACAAGCAGGTCGGCCTCGCCACTGTCATGTATATGAGCGACAGCGACGATACTGCTCCGATGGGCATGAGTGTTGATGCGAGCCGCGTCTTGAGTTTCGTTCACGACCGAACGCAGCCCTACCGAAAGAGCGCGGATGTCTTGAAATGTCCTAGCTATCCGACCGGAAATGGTGGTCAGGATTACACGGGAATCCCCGGAGGCAGTATGACGGGCAGCTTGCTTGAAGCGGTCCGCAATCGAGTGGGCACGGTCACGATGGCCAACACCTTTCGACACAATGCTTACACCTGGAACATTGGGCTTTTCGGCATGACCACCGGTCAATCGGTCGTCACCGGCCTCCGGCCCTCTGGAACACAAACGGTCGCTGGTCGAGATATTGCGGCGATCAACGGAAGCCAAATGGAAAAGGTGGCGGAGACAATCATGTACACCGACGGATACTTCCCCCGCCGGTACAACACGACGGAGTCGCTAAGCGGTTGGATCAACTGGTGGTACAAGTGGGAAATCTGGCCGCGACACCGAGGTGGCGTAATCATGTCGTTCGCCGACGGACACGCCAAGTATTTCCGCGCATCAGCATTGCCTACTGGCGGTAGGATCGTTGATAGTTGCCCTTCCTGGTCCTCGATCAGCGCGACAGAGTCGTATTATTCTTGGACAAAGCATGTCCCCGCCGCCAAGATGATTCAGTGCGGTATCAAAGAGTATCCGACCACGGAGAAGCAGCATGAGTGCGTGGGCCACCCAGGCACCACTCCGAACTGGGGCGACATTCACGGCGTACCCGGCACCTGCATCGGCGACATCTACGTTCCGTAAGTCGAGCCGAGCAGAATCATAGAGCGAGGGCGTTTACCCTCGCTCTTTTTTCTGTGCTTTGTTTTTCGCTGACGATCATTTCTCGCAAAAGCGCGAAGCATAGGCGCACGGCCTCTTGCACGCAAGAAAGCCGGCCGCTCCTTGGTCGCGCTCCCCATCAAACCGCCCAAACCTGCCAACATCCTAGGCACAATGCAAAGCTGGCCACACGCTCCCTCCAAGGTGGTCACGGCCCCCGGGATGTACATCATCACGTCGGGCACTCACCACAAGCAACCGTTTTTCGACACGCCCGAGCGGCTTGAGCTGTTGAACGACGCCTTGCTAACCACATGCGCCGAGGAGCGGTGGGAGCCGTACGCGTGGGCGGTTTTTGCGAACCACTACCACCTTGTCGCCGCCACGCCGAAGGTCAAGAACCCGGTCCAACGGTTCACCTCCTCACTCCATTCGCGCACCGCGAGGGAGCTCAACCAGCAAGATGACACCCCGGGCCGGAGCGTGTGGTACCGCTGCTGGGACACGCGCATTGAATTCGAAAAGTCGCTCCTCGCGCGAATGTCTTACGTCCACTTCAACCCCGTGAAGCACGGCGTCGCCACCCTGCCCGAGGACTACCCCTACTGCTCGGCGCGGTGGTTCATCCAGAACGGCGACCGGTCGTTCGTGCAAACGGTGTTGAGCTTCAAGACGGACAAAGTGAACGTGCACGACGACTTTTAGTCCGTTTGTGGTTGCATCCGCGCTCTGTCTTTCGCAGGATTGAAAGCCGCGCACTCGCAAAGGGCTGTCCCGAGATCTCCCGGGACCGAATCAAACTTGACACCTTTGCACCCGACGGGCCCCGAAAGTCCGGGGCCGTTGACCTATGCTATCGCCTTCGCAGGTAACGAGCGGACTAGAGTCTCTCGCTACTTGTCTCGCTTGAGGTGCCCGACTGTTGACCTGGTACACCAGGAACGGCTGCTGAATCGGGGGGCGGTGTCGTGCCGTACTCCACTTTTTCTTGACCCGGCGCTTGGCCGCCGCCTGTGCCAAAAAAGATTCCTACAACAGCGATTGCCGCCGCAAGTAGCACGCCTACCATAACTAACTTCTTTTTATCGTCCATGATTATCGTTTCCCTATCGGCACAGCGTGTCCACGGTCGGATTCTCGCCGGGGAGGGCAGAGAAAGGAGTCCAATGTACGTTGGCCGGATTGATATTAATACAGTTGCTCACGCCGTTTACGATGTTGCCGCTGCCTTGAGCTCTGCGGATCACCGCGCTCTTATTTTGAACCGGGCTAATGTAACCCTTTGCACCTGCACCGAGGGCAGCCGCCACTTGCGCGTCTGGTCTGGCCGGATAGAATTTCGCGTGACCGTCCACAAAGGAGAGTACAAGCCCCTCGCCTAATCGCGAAGTCATGCCGTCAATGGTGTTCAAAGGCGCTTGAGGGGTAGCGAGATAGCCCTGTCCACCTGCGCGACAGTCAGGAGTCGTAGTCGCTGTAAAAACGAACTTCGCGGACTCTTGAATCTGCGACTCATTAATGAAGGCGCCACCAACGTTACCAACGAGGGCGGGGTCCCAACCGGGGCCACTGCAACCGATTTGAGTCGCGGGATCGCACGTGAAGTATCCCAAGAACACGCGATTGATACCAATTGAGGCACCGCGGCGGTCGCTGTTGGTGTCGTTGCACGGACCGGGATTTACTTTCGTAAACTCGGGGACGGCGACATTGGCTTGGAACCTGATTGGGTACCCCTCGCTTACTGGCGACATAGCGTCACGGAAGATGTCCAAGTTCTTCATATACGGAAACGCGAGTCTGCCAAACAAATGGTTGTTGCCGCCAAGGCTGGCCTGACTGGTTGCGCCGCCCAGTACGGCGGGCATGAACATCCCGTCGTTATCACCCGTGTACATCACGGTTCCAAGACCCAGTTGCTTCATATTACTGATCGTCGCTGTCTTCTTGGCAGCGACTCGCGCCTGGGCGAAGACGGGGAAGAGAATGGCGGCGAGGATGGCGATGATCGCGATGACCACCAACAGCTCGATGAGCGTGAAGCCTCGGCGCTGAGGACGGCGGATAATAGTTCTTAACATAAGGAGCGCACCTCCGATTCGCTGGCGAAGCGCCAGACAGAAATACTATAGCGCGAACTCGGCGAAAATGTATGGGCTGGAGGCTAAATTGGCCTCATAAGTGCGGCAACAATTCGCGCAGATCGGTGATCTCGAAGGTGGGATCTGGGGCGCCCTCCGGTTTGTCTTCCGGTTTGTTGGTGCTGGGGCTGAAGTCGCTGGGTCGGCGAACCCAGGCGGTTTTCCATCCGGCGTCGTGCGCGCCCAGAATGTCGTGACCGTAGGAGTTGCCCACCATCAGCACTTCCTTAGGCTGCAAACCAGGGAGGCGGGCGGACATTTGCGCGAGGCCGCTGGCATAAACGCGCGGGTCCGGCTTGCCAAACCCGAGCTCGCCCTCGATGAGAAACACCTCGAAGAACTTCTCCAGGTCCAGCGTTTGGAGCTCTTGCCGCTGAATGTCGGCGGGGCCGTTGGTCATCACGCCGAGCGGATATTTTGCCTTCAGCGTGTTGAGGACTTCCAGCGACTCCTCGAAAAGCCTCAAGTTGCGATCGCGCAAAAAGCCGTAGGAGTCCCCGAGCCTCTGGGCTCGCTCGGCATCATCGTGGCCCAGCTCAAGTAGGGCGAGGCGCATCTGTTCGACGCGAGTGACTCCCCCCTCGCGCAAGTAGACCGGATACCAGTCCGTGCCTTTGAGCGTGGGGCTGAACTTTCGAAAGGCGGTGGCCCACGCGTCAATCATCATCTCGTGCCCGACGCCCTCGGGCGCATGGAGCTCGAATGTCTCGCGCAGAGCCGCTTTGCTGGCGTCCCAATAGGCGCAAAGGGTGTCGTCGAGATCGAAAAAGATGGCGCGAATATTCAGCAAGTGCCTAGTTTATCCGCTTTAGGCTCCAAACACGGCGTCGGCGGCGAGGACGGTGGTGGTCTCGCCGTCTACTGCGCAGATCAATTCGCCCTCTGGTCCGATTCCGATGCCCACCGCTTGGGAGTTATCGGCAAGCACAAACTTCTTGCCAGGAGTTGCATCAAACAGCATCCAAACCGGGCGCAAATCGTCCCAGGTCAGCGGCTCGGGCAGAAGCTTGATACGCTCGATGATCTGGTCGGTGATTCGCTTCGGGTCGTACACGGACGAGCGGTGAATGGCGAGGCTGGTGGCTCGCTCGGCGAGGTCGGCGGGAAATTGAGTTTGGTTGAGATTGAGCCCGATGCCCACCACCGCGATACGCCGGCCCGCCGGATCGGTGACGATCTCGGTGAGAATCCCGCCCAGCTTCTTGCCGTCGAGGGTGATGTCGTTGGGCCACTGCACCCGCGCATGAACCGCTGCCGCAACCGCCGCGGCGACCGCCATGCCGATGAGCCACGGCTTTTCGTGGTCGGCGTAAGCGGGGAAGGCGAGGGAAAGACAAAGTGATTCTCCGGGGGCGCTGATCCATTTGCGATCAAACCTTCCGCGGCCCTGCGTCTGGAATTCGGCACGGATGGCGGTGGTCGGCGTGCCCGCCCCGACGGCCTGGGCGAGCACGTCTTGGGTGCTCGTCACTTCGACCAAATCCACGAGGCTGCCGGAGTCAAGGGGCGAATGCATTTGGGCACAAGATTACTCGAACTGGTAACTCCACGCGAACGTTTGAGCGAGTTTGGTCGCACAATAGGGTATGCGCAAGAGAGCACTTTTTTCGGCGGCCATGGTGATGGCGGCGATTTCTAGCCACGCCCAACTGACCCGAACGACGGTCTACACCAATCTTCATCGCCCCGTGGGCATCGCCCAACCGCCCGGAGTGACGGACCGGATGTACGTGATTGAGCAGAGGGGTATCAGCAATACAACCCGACCCCTCGCCACGACCTCGGGGCGAATTTCGGTATGGAATCCCTCTACAGCAACCGAAATCGCCACTTCGCTGGTGATCACGGGGGTAAACACCGGATCGGAAGAGGGTTTACTGGGAGCGGCATTCCACCCGAATTACGCGACCAACGGCTACATGTACGTCAATGTGACTGTCGGGAGTCCAAGTTTCACTGAGATTCGGCGGTACACCCGGTCGCCCGGCAACATCAATACTTTTGACTCCGCCACTGTACAGACCGTGTTGCGCATAAGCCAGCCATTTTCGAACCATAACGGCGGCACGATTCGGTTCGGCAAAGACGGTTTCCTCTACATTGGGATGGGGGACGGCGGCAGTGCCAACGACCCGGGTAACCGCTCACAAAGCGTGGCGAGTGTCTTGGGAAAGATGCTCCGCATTAACGTGAACGGGGACGATTTCCCGGCCGACGCGAATCGCAACTACGCGATTCCTTCGGACAATCCGTACGTGGGCATCACCGGCGAAGACGAAATCTGGGCGGTGGGCCTGCGCAACCCTTGGAAGTGGGACTTCGACCAACCGGCCCGCAACGGCATGGACGGCTTGTTGATCGCCGATGTCGGGCAGGACGTGTGGGAGGAAGCGAACCACGTGGTAGCCGATTTGCCAAACGTGAACTACGGTTGGAAGACGTACGAGGGCACGGCCCTGACCGGGCTAACGGGTTCCGTGGCAATTGCCAATCCCAAATTCCCGTTCTTCACTTATCCCCACCCAGTGGGCTTTTCGATTTCAGGCGGCACTCAGTACCGCGGGACGAACCTCGGCACCGACCTGTGGGGCGACTACATGATCGGGGACTACGTGGGCAGTTGGATCAGTTGGATCAACATGAACCACGATCTCGAGTCGGGTGCGTTGCTGAACACGCTGACCAACTATCCGACTTCCACGTTCACCCCGAAACTCACGTCGAGCAACCTGACTTCGGTCGAATCCGACAATAACGGCGAGATATGGGTAAGCGCGCTCAGCAATACGAGCTTTGGAAACATCGCGCGCCTGGACCGCACCGCGGGAGCGAGCCGCTCGCTGACCGGAACGCTGGTCCTGAACGACATGATCTTCGGCGACTATTCCACCAAGGGCGTGACGGTCGAAATCCGCATGGACGCGGCTCCGAGCACGGTGATCCCCCTGCAGGTCGGCGTCGACCCGAACGGGCGCCTCCGTATTCCGGTACCGACCGGTGCAGGTCGAGTCAGTGTGAACCACGGCTCTTGGCTGCGCCGAACGGTAGCGTTTAACACGACCGCGGCGAGCGTCACCGGCATCAACGTGGTGTGCGTGAACGGGGACGTGGATGGCTCCGGCGAAGTGGACGCGGCAGACATTGATGAAGTCATTGCCGACTTCGGCTTGGCGGGCACCTCTCCGAGCTATCCGGCGAATCGCAACTCGGACCTGGATCGCTCGGGTGAAGTGGATGCCGCCGACATTGACATCGTGATCGCCAACTTTGGCGCGGTGGACGACGCCCCCTAACGGGCAGCGGCCAAGAACCGGTCCCAAGCCTCTTCGGTGGGCGGACCGACCATGAGGATCACGATCGTGCCTTCGCGTTGAACAAACGCGAAGGCACGTTCTTTGTTGTCCTCTCCGAGCAGGCTGATCCAAGCACCCTGCTCATCCTCAATCCGGATGAGTTTCTCGTGTTGCGAAATCGGGGCTGACGATTTAAGTTGCTCCAGATCCTCTGCCGAGCCGATGACCCCGACGAAGTACGGAATCGGAAGTTCGGCCTCGAAGAGGCGACGCCAAACCTCTCGCTGCTGGAAATGGCGAGGAGAGAAGCTAATGACAGCGGCAAAGGTGCCCTCGCGAGCCTCGGGTAGGGGCAAGCCAGCAAGCGTACTCGCCTCGATTACGGTGGTCTCGTAGGAGGTGCGCCAGAGCATCTAGCCGGACCGGGGCAGGTATGGCCCGAGGAGCTGGGCAAATCCGCCGGGGGTACGGGTCTGCAAGTACAGGATGCCCGGGCCGGTGAGATGGACCACGACGCCCTCGCCACTCTTGAGCGTGTTCAGGATCCCAGACGCTGCCCTGCGGAGTTCATAGCCCATGCCCGCCGAGAAGGCGACAATGTGGCCGCTGTCCACGATGTACGGTTGGCCGGGTTGGAGTTCAATGGCGTGAATCGCCCCGAAGCTGCTGAGCAGCATCTGCCCAGGTCCGGTCGCGCGCATCATGAACAGCCCTTCGCCGCTAAAAAACCCCTTGAACGAGGCCACGGTCTCGAAGTTCAGACTCTGATCTCCGGCTAAGTAGCAGCCGCTAGTGACCATCAGCCCAGGGCCGGGTTCGACGGCGAAAATGTCGCCCGGGCCGGATGGGGCGAGAAGCACTTCGCCCGGACCCTGAGTAGCGGTGAACGTGGTTTGGAATAGGCTCTCTCCGCCGAACAACCGACCGATCGCCTTGCCGATTCCGCCGGTCATTTTCGACTCGATTTGAATGGTCGGCGACATTCCAACCATCGCCCCGCTCTCGGCGCGGATGACCTCCCCTTGATCGAGAAGGACCTTTGCCACGGCATACGAGGGTTGGTACAGAATCGAGTGCCTCATCGTCAGGTGAAGGTACCCGCTACATAGACGGGGGCACTTATTTGCGCGCGCAATCGTACAGTAAGAGTCTATGCACACCACTTCCCCCGACCTGGAGATACGAAACAGGTTTAAGGCGGAAGGCAAAATTGTCTGGGCTTTGGCTTGGCCCGCCGTGGCGCTAAACGGACTCCAAGTCGTCAATTCCCTCCTCGACACGTTCTTCATTGGTCACTTGCCAAAGGCCGCGCTTACCGCGCATGGCGGGGCAATGAACGTGATTTTCATGATGTTCTCGCTCGCGATGGCGGTCAGTGTGGCATCCACTGCCCTGGTGAGCCGAGCGTTCGGAGCGAGGCAACCCGCGGAGTACCGGGAAGCCAACCGCCAGTGCCTGTCGTTGTCGTTGGTGATCGGATTTGCGCTGAGTGGGCTTTGCCTACTGCTTGCCCCGGCTGTGGCCACGGCTTTGATCCCAGCGAATAATCCTCAGGCGATTACGCTTTTCAAGCAATTTTTGTACTTTTACGCCTTCAGCATTCCGGCAACCGCGATTATCACGACCCTGAGCGGTTCGATGCGCGGCATCGGAGACACGAAGTCGCCGATGCTGATCAGCGGCTTTCAGATATTGCTCCACATCGTCCTTAACTTCGGATTCATTTATCCGACTGGCCACGAGTTTCTGCCATTTTCGGCCCCGGGACTGGGGATGGGATTGCCCGGCGCTGCCCTGGCACTCACTATCAGCGCTTGGGTCAGTGCCCTCTTGTACGTGGGGTATGCGGGCCGAACGGACTTAGGACAGGTTTTCCGCTTTCTCATTCCCAGCCGGGTGTGGGTCAAGCGCATCATGAATATCGCGATCCCGAGCGCGATCCAATCCGTGATTCGAGTGAGCAGCTTTTCAGCCTTTACTTTAATCCTGAAGGGCACCCCAACCGCAAGTGACGCTTTGGCGGCTTTACGCGTCGGGATCGCAATTGAAAGCGTCATGTTCATGCCTGCATTCGGTTTGTCCGTGGCAGCAGGGGCCCTAGTTGGGCAGAGCTTAGGGGCCAAAGACCCGGAACGAGCGTCCAGGCTCGGCTGGATCGCCGCGCATTACTCCGCTCTCGTGATCTTGGTGCTGAGCATCCCCCTCTTCGTGTTCGCCCCGCAAGTGGCCGGGTTCCTCACCGGGTTCGATAAACCAGGAATCGCCGCCGAAGCCGCGCTGTACATCCAAATTCTTATCGCGACTGAGATCATGTTCGGCTACGCCATGGTGCTCATCGGAGCGATGCAAGGGGCTGGCGACGCCAAGCGAACCCTCTGGATCACGATCATCACGCTCTGGGCGATCCGCTTCCCGCTGGCGCTCTTGATGACGCACCCAACGCTGGGACTGGGATCGACCGGAGGCTGGATCGCGATGAGCGCATCGCAGGTCGCGCAGGGCGTGCTCGCGATGATTTACTGGCGTCGCGGAGCCTGGAAAACAGTAAAGGTCTAGTCCGACTGCTTGTGAATCCACGAGATAATGCCGGTCAGCACTCTCTCCATGGCGCTGAGAGTAAAGATCGCGGTGACTAGCCAGGCAAAGTCAGGGAAGTAGATGAACATATAGACGAACGCGGTTGCGACCCAAACCCCCACGCAAGAAGGACAGTAGAGCAGGGTGCCAATGGTCTCTTTGACGCCCTCTTCCTTCGGAACCTCAACTTCTTCGCCGTCTTCTTGCTTCACATCCACAAACGGGGCGCGGATAATTCGGGTTACCCTTTCGTTTGCAATGATGTTCGCAACCCGGTACGTCGCCAGACTCATCAGAATCAGCGGCAGCGGTTCTAAGTAAAGTTTGATCCGCGACATCTTATCGAAATCTGAATAGATGATGATCGCGTTGGCCAAGACGTAGGTTGTGAACGGGAGCAGGTGCCAGTACGGGAACCGCAACGGGCGAGGCTCGGTATCGTTTGGTTTGCTCATGGGTTCAGTATGGACCGCGGGACGAGGCATCGTCGACTTCGCGTGTCTATGGTTTCACTACAAACTCAGAACGTTTAATCCGGTTCGATGGGACCTATTAGGTGCTTCAGAATGTCATAGAGTGTGGTCATCTCCATTGCGATGAGCACCGCGATGAGCGCGAATAGGCGACAAGATCAGCGGCACGTCTAGAAGTGCATTCTGATTTCGTTCTTCGAGTTGGAATTCGGTTAAACTCGTGAATAGCTGATGGGTGGTTGGAAAATTGCGCTTTGGGTTTTGGTCGTGGGGTTGGTGCTGGGCTTTCTGTACCTGGTGCGCGGCGTATTGCTGCCATTCATCCTCGGGAGCCTCATCGCGATCCTGCTGGACCCCGTCGTCCGGCGCCTCCGCAAGCGAGGGATGAAGCGCGGCCCCGCGGTCGGGTTGGTGTTCACGATCTTCTTCGGGGTGATCGTGGCAATTGGGGTGGTGACGGTGCCCATCATGACCCGCCAGCTCACTAGCTTCAGCTCAAACGTCGGTTCGCTGACCCGCCAACTAGCTGCACAGGGATACGCCAACAACTATTTCATTCGTTGGAATCCAAAGCACCGTATTGAAGCGAGTACCCAAGTCAATCCGCTCGATCGGACCCTAGCTCAGATGCGGCCCACTCTCGAACGGTTCGGATTACCGACAACTCAAACCGCAATTACTGAGCAGTATGTAGAGCCGCGCCGCGCGGAGATTACTAAGTTCATTCAGGGGTTCTTTAACTCCATTTTAGGTACCGTCGGTGGCCTTGGCGCCCAGCTCGTTTTGCTGCTCTTCGCGCCGTTGGTCGCCCTGTTCTTGCTGATGGACTACGACCGGATCAAGATGACGTCGCCGTCTTGGATTCCCCCGTCCATCCGACGCCAAACCATTGACGTGCTGCAGGACGTCGGCGAGGTATTCCAGAAGTACATCCGCGGACTGACCATCTCGTGGGCGATGTACACGACCATCGTCGCGTTAGCCATGACCTTCATGGGTGCGCCTTACGGATTCTTGCTCGCGCTACTATTCGGCGTCCTCTATTTGATCCCGATCATCGGCGGCTTCCTGAATTACATTCTGCTGTTCTTGATCGTCGGACTGACTGGGGTGAACTCAAATTGGTTCACCAGCTTTCCAAGTTCGTGGGCATTCGCGTTGGCCTTGGTGGCCGTGCTTTTTGTCATCACCTGGGCGTGGGACCAGTTGGTGTCGCCAAATTTGGTGGGCTCGGCCGTGGGCCTCAGCCCGGTCGTCAGTATGTTCGTGGTTGCGGCCGGCGGGTCGCTCTTCGGCATTCTAGGAATGCTTCTCGCGTTCCCCATCGGCGGCGCGGTGAAAGTTATCTTGGAGCGAGTGATGAAAGTGACGAATACGACTGGCTCTGACACCCTTGGTTTGCCCGCGCTACCCTTGCGACACCGCGCCCCAATTGAAAACTAAGCGCATGCGACGCCTAGTTTGCTCTGCGCTCGCTTTTGTGCCTCTTTTTGCCGTTGGCCAGCAGCTTTCTCCGGTGACAGCGGTTGGCGTGTCTGGCGATGGCAAGCTGGTCATCGCCGGCTACTCAAACGGCAAGATCCGCGCCTTCGACGGCACGATGCGTACCCAGCGTTGGACGATCAACTCCGACGGGGCGGCGGCCAAGATCACCTTTTCACCGGACGGCAAGATGTTCGCGGTGGCCTACGCGATCCAGGGAAGCTGGCGGAATGTCCGCCTGTTCGATCCGCGCGATGGCAAAATGGTGCGCGCCGTCGGAGTTGGGGCGACGGTCGGGTTCTCCGCTGATTCGAAGCGCGTGGCAGTCGGCGGCCCGAACGGGCTGATGGTGCTCGATTTGACCACTAATCAGGTTGTGAAGCGACTTGATTTGGCGGGGCTGGTACTCAACTTAGCCTTCGACCCAAAGGGCGCCCGGCTGGCCTACAGCTCGAACGGCACGATCCAAATTTTGTCCACCGATGACTGGCGCGGTTTGGGAAGCGTCCGCATGCCGACCTGGGACGCGCTACAACTCGGATTCACCGCGGATGGCGGCCTCGCCGCCGCAGTGCCAAAAACCGGTCAGCTTTTTCGATGGAATCTGCAAACCGGCGAAGCCAAACCGACCTTGAGCAGTAAATTCCCCCAGCCGGTAGCGGCGAGCATCTCGACGGATGGCGCGGTCGGCGGATTTGTGGGGACTCAAAACGAAGTCGAGCTATTTGATTTGGTTCGCGGAGAGCGACTGCTCTCACCCCGACTCGGCGGCGGATACGCCAACACGATGAGCGTGGCCGGTCCCATCACCGTGATGGGCACCCTAGAGGGCCAGGTTCGATGGGCCAGTCGGCCGCTGGCGCGGCGACCAGTAAAGCCCAGCCGAGTCGCCGACGCGATCAGCAACATCCTGATCAAGCGCCGAGCCGATGTCATGACCGCAACCACGGTTCTAGGTTCTCCAGTTCGGGTGGTTCAGGTGGATCTGAAGCGGCCCAACGTCAGAGTCGGCATCGAAGTGGCGCGCGGATTTCCAACCGGCGCAGAGTCGTTCGACACGTTGGTCAAGCGAAGCGGAGCGACGGTGGCGATCACCGGAACTTTCTTTGATACAGTGAGCTTAAGGCCCGTGGGGGACATTGTTCAAGGGGGCGATGTATTGTATCGCGGGCATATGGGGACCGCCCTAGCGCTGACCGCCGACAACGAGCCGTTCATGCGGCGTGTGCCCTTCGGGCGCACCCAAGATTGGTCCGGATTTGACATGGTGCTCAGTTGCGGCCCTGCGTTGGTGCTGGATGGGGAAGTGGACGTCGACGCGAGCGGGGAGGGATTCCGCGACCCTTCGATTTTCGCCACAACGGCGCGGGTGGGCGTGGGCTTCACCGCGGATCGGCGGCTCCTCTTGGTCGCCACCGGGCCCCTCAGTTTCTCTGGGTTCGCCAAGGTCATGAAAGCGCTTGAGTGCACCCACGCGATGAATCTCGACGCGGGCTCCTCGCGAGCGCTCTACTACCGAGGCAAGACCATGATCCGCCCTGGGCGGATGCTGACGAATATTTTGTACGTCCGGGTGGATTGATCTGCGGTATCATCCCTGCTGGTCCGGGGCATGGCGCAGTTCGGTAGCGCGCTTATCTGGGGGGTAAGAGGCCGTGGGTTCAAATCCCGCTGCCCCGACCATAAACTCCCCCTTGCGCCCTCCCCTGGGCAAATTCCTTTCTTGCCAAAAATGGCCCTTTCACGGTTACAAACCTGTAGTCTGTGACATATAATTAGGGGTAGCACCTATTTAGGTCAAATGCCTAACCAGTGGAACCATTCTCAATGAGCACCCCGCACGATTTTTCTGCAGACGCGTTGCGTCAACCGGATAGCCAAGGCCGTATTGCGATCGGCCGCAAACACGCCGGTGAGATGTTTGCGATGTCCGAACAGCCGAATGGGGACATTCTTCTTCGCCCTGTGGTCGTCATGCATAAGCGCGAGAAGTGGTTGTTTGAGAATCAAGCTGCGTTGGCGATGGTGAAGAGGGGGTTAGATGACCTGAAGCAAGGGCAACTAGTGGATCGGCCAGCGTTTCCGCCCCTGGGCGACGAACAGGAGGATTAGTTCGTGAGTGAAATCAAATTCACTTTGCGCTACACCCCCACCGCCAACGACGCCCTCGATAAACTCGCTAAAACAGATCCCAAGAAGTTGGCGCGGGTAAACGTCTGTCTCTCAAAACTGCAGAGCAACCCTCGCTACGGCAGTCTGAACTCTCACAAATACGCACAGATCAAAGGTCCGAACGGGGAAGATGTCTGGGAATCGTATGTCGAGAACAGAACACCCGCCGCCTGGCGGGTGTTTTGGTGTTATGGCCCAGCCTCGGATGAGATCACGGTGATCGCCGTCACCCCACACCCTTAGCTTCAAAACTCGTTGTTGTACGGGATCTGCCTGAGCTTGGCGGTGCCACCCTTCTGAAACTGAAGAATGATGCCCTTAGTGGGGCACTCGAGCTGGATCAGCTTGAGCGGGCCGGAGCCGTTCTTCTTCTTGACCGTGATTTCGGCGGTCACGTAGCCATCCTCGTCGGTATCGAGAGTAGCGCTACTGAAGCTGATCAGCTCGTATTCGGGCAGGACTTCGGCAACCCACTTCACAGCCGAATCGCGGCTGCCTTCGACGTTGGCGGCTTGGTTTTGGCAACCGGTTAAGACGAGAGCAAGTGCGCTAAATGCGATGATCTGTTTCATTCGAAAAGGGATACGAGGCTTTGCGGTCCTGGGTTTTGGTTTAACCCAGCAAATCCGAACCTTGGTCCCACTCGACGCCCAGCCACTCCGCGACTGTGCGCCCGATCGCCATCATCCCGTCCACATCCTCAAAGTGACGAACACCCTCGCCGCCTGTGATCAAACTCACCGGAACGTACTCGCGGCTATGGTCGGTGCTCTTGTCGGTGGGGTCGTTGCCGTGGTCAGAGGTGATGATCAACAGGTCCTCGGGCTGGAGGTCAGCGAGGATCCCCTGGAGGGTGCCGTCGAAGGTCTCTAGGCACTTGGCGAAGCCGACCGGATCGTTTCGGTGACCGAACAACATGTCGAAATCTTCAAAATTGGCGAAGATAAAGTGCGCATCGCTCGCCATCGCTTCCTTGAGCATTTGAGCGTGTTCGGCGTTGCTTTGGGTGCGCCGAACCGCCCGAAACCCCCGCGACCCGAACAGTTCGGGAACCACACCAACTCCAAAAACATCCCCGACCTCATCTACTAAATTTCGAGGCGGAACAAGAGGGAAGTCCTTGCGGCGCTCTGTTCGAGTAAAGCCGCCCTTTTGCGTCCCCACAAACGGCCGCGCGATGACCCGCGCCACGTGGTTCGGAGCCACCAACAGCTCCCGAGCGATCCGACACCACTCGTAAAGGGTCTCAATCGGCACCCGATCCTCTTGGGTGGCAATCTGAAAAACGCTATCCGCGCTGGTGTACACAATCGGGAAGCCGGTGTGGATGTGCAACTCGCCCAGTTCGTCCAGAATCGCCGTACCGCTGGAGGGCTTATTGCCGATTGTCTGCGTTCCGATGCGCTCCTCAAACTCCTTGATGAGGGGGATGGGGAAGCCGTTGGGGTACGTCGGGAACGGCTCCCGCGTGTGGATGCCCATCATTTCCCAGTGTCCTGTGACCGAATCCTTACCCATGCTGAGTTCCCGGAGCCGCCCGTAGGTGACCTGCCGTCCCGGTAATCCCTTTGGCTCAACGGGAATCAGACCCGCAGCCAGGAACCCGGAATCCGCCAACGTCGGAGCAGAGAAGCCACCGACGTGGTTCCACACGTTCAGGAGCGTGGAAGGGCCGTGGGCGTCGTTGAAATCTGCCGCATCGGGCGCGGCCCCCGCGCCACAACCATCCAAAACCAATACGATCGCCCGTCTTGCCATTCACTCCAGCTTATCGAATTACTTGCTCTGGTCGCACGTGCAGCCGCGTCGCGCCCGGCAGGTCGCGCTCGCGAATGACCCCGATCAGCTCGTTTTCGGCGTGGGGAAGTCCGGCTCGGCGAGCCGCCGCCAACACGTACTCGATCACCGCATCCGGCATCGTGAAATCCGGTTGGGTCAAGTTCATTGAAAGCTGAACGCGTTGCCGCGAAGCCAGGGGAAAGCCGAGGGCCCGCACCCCGTGGAACTTGGGGTTCCCCTCATTCCGCTCCGTGCGCATCGTCTTGGCGAGGTCCTGGCAGAACAGCAGGTTGTCGGACTTGAAGTTAACGTTCACCGCGATCAAGAAGTCCCGCTCGCCCATGACCGTCGCCCCAAGAAACTTGTGCCCACGGTTGGGACCGAAATCCGGATCAATGTCCCTCAAAAGCAGCCCGCCAAACCCTCCTTTCCGAAGCTGGGGCAATTCGCGCGCATGCTTACCGCGCTCGGACTTTTCGTAAAGGAACACCGGAAGCTGAAACCGCTCCGCCAACCGCTTTCCAAACGCCTCGATCTTCAAGTCAAGCGGGTAACTACCCGAATCGAGCCGAATAAATGGGCACACATCCAGCGCCCCGATGCGCGGATGCACTCCCATATGCCGATTCAAATCAATCCGTTCAAAGGCCGCCTCCGCGAGCCGCTCCAGCCGCTCGAAAACAACCTCTGGATCGCCGCTGAACGCGCTCACGGTCCGGTTGTGGTCCACGTCGCTAGCCAGAAAGTGAATGTCGAGCCCCCAGCCGGTGAGCAAATCCTCGAACAGCCGCAACAGATCACGGTCGCGGCCGAAGGACCAGTTGGGCACCGTGAGAAGTCTCATCGCGGGTCAGAAGAACTCGGTGCACATGACCGGCGTGCTCGGGAAAAGGTACGCCACCCGATCGAGATCAGTCACTTCAATCGCCCCCGCTTCCCAAAGGCGCGCCAACGAGGGCTCGCCAAAGTAAGCCTGGGTAAACGCTCCGATGGAACCGGAAACGTCTGGCTCATCGGTGGTTTTTTGCACCACCGTCCCCTCGGGGCCGAGGTTCCAAATCCAGCGACCGGAGTTCTCCGGAAGGTCGGGGTCTTGAACTTCGACCACGATCATGTCATCCGCCGGGCTCTTCGTGAGCTCCAAAACCTTGGGGACGTCTAGCAGCCGGTACATCGCCGGTCGATGAAGAGTGATGTCTGCGCCCTGATCGAGGAACCGACACAAGAACGGACCCTCGGCCGGCTCATTCCACACCAACGCACCCCGGTTAATCGCGAGGCCGCGCAGAAACGCCATCAGGCTCTCGTAGCCGCGCGGAGTGGACCATGCGATCTCCCCAACGTTGAGATCCTCCCAGAACCCACCTTCCATCGAGGACCAAGCGTAGGCTTCAATCGGGTCGCCGACCGCGTAGATCAACGGCGAACCCTTGCCCATGCGCTGCGTCCATTGCCCGGGCGTCCGGAAATTGGCCCCGTTGATCCCGGAGATGAACTGCCGGTAGCAGTCGTCAAGCTGGGCGACGTCCTCCACCGCGATCCGCCGCGCCGGAAGTTCTTCTGTGAACCGAGGAAAGCGCGACATTGGGCACTTGATCTGCCACCTTGTCCCGCAGAACTCGTACCCAAACTTCCGGTAGTAAGTGCCCCTAAAAGGATAGAGAGCAGCAACCGCAAAGCCCTGCTGTTTGAGTTCGCGCAGTGACCAGCGCATCATATCCGCGCCATAGCCGCTGCTACGATACTGAGGGCGAATGGCAACGGAGGCCACCCCAGCGCACCTTAGCTCAGTCTGGTTTCGATGCACCAGATAATCGTGGACTTTGAAACCACCGATAACCTCATCGTCTAGGGAAGCGAGATAGCGCAGCGCCCCGTCCCCCGGGTCCAATTCTCCTTCGGCGAACGGCTGGCCCTGACGCCAAACCTCCTCGTAAGCCCGCTTATAGGCGGCCACGTCTTGCGGCGTTTCTACGAGGCGGTACTTGAGTTCAGACATCGTTTTTTATCGCGTCCCAATCGACGTATTTGTTCTTGGGATACGGAGTGAATCCGTAGTTTTGCATCCAAGCGTCGTTCACAAATTTGGTCGTGTAGTTGCGCACGGAATCGGTGAGGACGACGACAATGCGGGAGCCGTCGGGACAATCGTTCGCCACCCGAATCGCGCCCGCCATAGCAGAGCCGCAGGATCCGCCAACCAAAAGCCCCTCTTCTCGCATCAAGCGCATCGCCAGGTCGAATGCCTCCGCGTCACCGACCTTCTCCCATCGATCAATCAGATCCATGTGCAGAGTTTCGGGGATGAAGTCGTAGCCAATGCCCTCGACTTGATAAGGGCTACTCTCCGTACCACCGCCCATCAAACTCCCGATCGGGTCCACCCCAATGATCTTGATGTTGGGGTTGGCCTGTTTCAGGCGCTGGGCGCAACCCGTAAGTGTGCCTCCCGTACCCGAACCCGCGACGAAATAGTCAAGCCGCCCCTCGGTCTGTTCAAGAATCTCCTCCGCCGTGGTCTCGGCGTGGACGTGCGGGTTCTCCGCATTCGCAAATTGATCCAAAACATGGGCATCCGGCAAATAGGCTGCGAGCCGGCGAGCCACCGCAAAGTTGCTATTCGGACTATCGTGACCAGCCGCCGTCTCGGTGCGGATAATCTGCGCGCCCAACGCCTCCATGATCGTCTGCTTCTCCATGCTCATCTTCTCGGGCATAACGATGATCACTTTGTAACCCAGCACCGCGCCACAGAGGGCCAAACCGATGCCCGTGTTGCCGCTCGTCGGTTCCACCAGGGTATCGCCCGGTTTGATGCGCCCAGTCGCCTCGGCATGGCGAATCATCCGGTACGCGATGCGGTCCTTGATCGAACCTCCAGGATTGAGGAACTCGATCTTGGCGAAAATCTCGCACTTCGGATTGGGATTCATCCGATTGATGCGCACCATCGGCGTTCCACCGATGACTTCGAGGATGTTGGAGTGAACGCCTGCAACGCTGGAGGGCATGGCTAAATTTACCCGTCGGGGCCTCTACTCAACCGTTTATCATTTTTTAATGATGTTTGGAACTAAATCATATCACCGCAACGTTAGATGAGGTGAGCGAGTTTGCTCAGAATAAAACCATGACACTCAACAAAGTGATTTTTAGCCTCGGAATCGTAACCGCCCTCGCTCTGCCAGCATTTGCGAAGGCTCCGACCAAGGACATCGTCGACACCGCTGCGGGCAACGCCCAATTCAGCACCCTAGTCAGCCTGGTCAAGGCCGCTGACCTCGTGACCACGCTGAAGGGCAAGGGTCCCTTCACCGTGTTCGCCCCGACCAACGCCGCGTTTGCGAAGGTGCCAAAGGCCACCCTCAACAAGTTGGGTGCGGACAAGGCCCTCCTCCAGGGCGTGTTGACGTATCACGTCGTTTCCGGAAATGTTATGGCGGCTGACGTCGTCAAGCTCAACGGCAAGTCCGTCAAGACCGTCAACGGCGGAACGGTGAAGATCACCGTCAAGAACGGCAGCGTCTACGTCAACAACAGCAAGGTCACCACGACCGACATCAAGACCACCAACGGCGTCATCCACGTCATTGATTCGGTCCTGATGCCACCGACCAAGGTGAAGGCTCAGGCCATGGAAGTCAAGACCGAAACTTGCGGCAGCTGCCCAACCAAGTAATCTCTCCAGATACAAGAGAGGG
>JAYUVF010000052.1:0-6142 GCA_043754215.1 Chthonomonas sp.
TTTGCGCCTGCTGCGCCAGCGCGCGCGCCAAAAAAACGCGCTGCTGCTGCCCTCCCGAAAGCTGGCTAATCTGGCGCTTGGCGAAGTCCGCCATGCCCACCTGATCGAGACAATTCAACGCGGTTTGTCGCTCCGCCTTGCCCGGACGACGTACCCACCCCAACTTTCCGTAGAGGCCCATCATCACCACGTCGAGCGCGTCCGTCGGAAAATCCCAATCAACGCTCCCACGTTGCGGAACGTACCCCACCGATTTCCGGTTCAGCGCGTATGACTCGCCAAAAATTCGAACTGTCCCCGCCGCGGCCGGAACTAGCCCAAGGATCGTCTTGATCAGCGTGCTTTTCCCTGCTCCGTTTGGCCCCACAATAGCCGTAAGCGTTGCTTGCGGGATATCGAGGTCAATGTCCCACAGGACCGGCTTCTCCTCGTAAGCCACCGTTAAATCGCGAACAAAGACGGCAGGCGTGGGTTCTAGTTGGGTCATTTCAGCGCACGCGTGATGGTGTCTACATTGTGACGGACCATTCCCAAATAGGTGCCCTCCGGTGTCCCGTCCTTGCCCATCGCATCGGAGAAAAGCTCACCTCCGATGACCACATTCCACCCCCTCGATTGCACTGCTTTCTGCAATGCCTCAATGGTGGCCTTCGGAACGCTGCTTTCCACAAAAATGGCTTTGATTTTGCGCGTAGAGATGGTGTCCGCGATCTTCCTCAGGTTTCCCGCTCCCGCTTCCGTGGCGGTGCTGGTGCCCTGGATCCCGATTACCTCCATGCCATATCGCCGACCAAAGTAGCCAAACGCGTCATGGGCCGTAATTAGCACCCGCTGCTCCTTTGGAATCATGGCAATTTGGTCTTGAACATATTCGTGCAGTTCATCGAGCTCCTTCAAATAAGCAGCTGCACTTGCATCAAACCTCGCCTTCGAAGCGGGCTTCGCCCGTCCGAGGCCGTCACGAACCGACTCCACTGCTTGCTTCCAAAGCAAAACGTCAAACCAGATATGAGGGTCTTGCTTGCCCGCAAACTCGGGCGGCTCGCGTAGTTCAGAAACCGGAATCGCCTCGCTCACCGCGATTGTCGGAGTGCCCCGACTCGCCATCTTCACGAAGATATCCGTCATTCGGCCCTCGAGCTCTAGCCCGCCATAGAAAATGATGTCCGCACCATCGAGCTTTTGGACATCGCCAGCGGTCGCGCGGTAAAGATGAGGATCTACCCCAGTGCCCATGAGCCCCACCGAATTAACCTCATCCCCTCCAACCCGTGCGACGGCATCGCGGATCATCCCCACCGTGCTGACGGCGTTCAGCTTGCCGTCAGCCGGCGTAGCGGGTTTTGGCTGGCAACCGGCCATGAACAAGCAGACTAGGGTCAAAAGGGGGGTGAGAAATTTCATCGGGCAATCAGAGTCCATGCAGGCTTCATAGCAATGGCTATCATACCATGTTCATAGCCGTGGCAATGAATGTATACTTCTGGCGTGGCGAGCCAGAAGAATGCCTACGCAAAGACCCGGTTGGACCACGCTTCGGAGACCGCCGAAGACTATGTGGAGGTGATTCTCCGCCTCAGCCACTTGCTCGATCGAACAAGCGACACCCTGGACCGCGTAAGAACGACCGATGTTGTCAAGCAACTCCAAGTCGCTCAACCCACGGTCACCAAGATCTTGTCACGACTCGAGCGCGAAGGACTCATCTTGGTCTTGCCCCGTCAGGGCATCCAGCTCACCGAAGCGGGAGAAGAACTCGCCCGCAAGAGCATGGCAAGGCATGAGTTGGTCTTGAGGTGGCTTCGCTCCGTCGGAGTTTCCGAGCAGACCGCCGAGCTTGATGCGGAAGGCATTGAGCATCACCTAAGCGAAGAGACCCTCACCGCGATCCGAAAATTCCTCGACGCCTAGGGCTGGTCAGTCGACTCTTCGTCCGCCGTCGCTGGCGAATAAGGCACCGCGTTAGGGTTCGCCTTAACCTCATCCATCAAGTGCTCATCCTCCGGAAGAGGGTCCACATCCGGCTTCGTCGTGTACTTCACCGCGAGCACGCTCATCATGAACAAAATGCACAGCGGAATCGCCATCATCAGCATGCTGATGGGATCATTACTGGGCGTCAAAACGGCCGCGGCGATGAAGATGATGACCACCGCCTGTCGCCAATACTGATTAAGCGATTCGACCGGCAGTATCCCCACCTTCGCGATAAAGAAGACGATCAACGGAAGCTGGAATCCGAGCCCAAACGAGAGCATCATGTTGACGACGAAGAACACAAATCGCCCCGGCTCCTGGTTGATTTTGACGTCCTTGTAGCTGTCCATCGCTACGCTGGCAAACCACCCGATCGTGGTCGGAATAATGAGCCAGCAGAAAAAGCAACCCAGTGCAAATAGAAAGAGACTCAGCGGCCCGATGATCTTAAACGGCTTACGCTCCTTCGCCTTCAACCCCGGCGCGATGAACCCCCAGAGCTGCAACACGACTAATGGTAGAGCGACCACCAGCCCAAAGTAAAACGACAGCTTCAGCTTGAGCATGAACGGGTCGGTCACGCTAAGAAAGACCTCGTCAATCTTCAGGCCCTTGGGCAGGCCGGTCTTCGCATAGGCATTAAGAATCTCGTATAGCGGGCTGTACGCAAACCAGGCAAACACCCAGGCGATTCCCAGCAGAGCAACGCAGCGGATAGTCCGACGCCGAAACTCTTCGAGATGCTCGATGAGAGACATGCGAAACTCCTCGGGATTCCCGGAGGAGTTTGCGTATTGCAACAGTCTTCCGAGCATTGGGTCGGGCTTATTCCATGACCATGCTGATTACTGTGCGTTGCCGCACGATGCGGGTTCGCGTGCGAGCTCCGCCGCCGCCCCCACCGCCGCCACCTTGGACCGCCTGTCCACCACCGCCTCCGGGACCACCGTCAAGCGAGCCACCTCGGGCGCCCTGACCGGCCTGGAAAAGTGTAGGGCTGAAGAGCAGTCCCGCGCCTGTCAAACGGATACTTCCGTCTGCGGCGGGCTCTGGAAGACCTGGGGTCATCATGCGACCTTCGCGTCCGCCGTCATCTGAGGTGTCCGTTCCCCGACCACCTGCTCGACCCGGGCCACCCTGTGGCGCGCCGCCTTGTTGGGCACCGCCGCCGCCACCGCCAATTTGCTCACGCACCCGCATCGTGATCGTGTACCGCCTTTCGATGCGAATTGGCATGCCCATGTCGAGGGCAAACCAGTAGGTTTCGTCAAATTCTTGGACACCCGTTGCGGCCTCTCCTTGGGCAATCACGTTTCGGACCTTTACGCATGGGCGGCCTCGCTCATACTCAATTCCTTCGAGCGTGCCTCGACCTTGGATCAACGTGGTGAATTTTTCAATGTCGTACGCCTTGGTGAGGTCAATCGTAGACTGGGGAAGGAAGCCGGGGAACGGACGTCCCGGTCGAATTCCACCACTTGGCAGAATCGGCAACGGAAGCATGGCGACCAAGTCCAATCGGCTCGAATCGCCGAAACTAGCTCCGCTCGGCGAGTAAAAAGGCCATGCGCCGTAGATCTCTCGACCGTTACTAGCAAGCCGCATGTAAAGCGGAGCCATCATGTAATCGTAATACTTTTTGGCGGAAGCTTCTCCTGCGAGCGTGAGCATCGCGAAGTCTTGACCGCGCGGTGGAATCGGCTGCATCAGCATGAGTCCTTCGCGGGTCCCGTTGGCCTGAGCATATCGGTTCATCACCGTCATGCGATAGCGGAACTTTTCTGGCTGTGATTCGATCTCCCCGGCTCGAGATCCAAGCTGATTCTGGGCATCCGTCAGACTTTGAATCGTGCGCTTGAACTCCACCCCATAAACATACTCCGTGTTCGGAGTGAACGGATATCGGAGGACCAATCCATTGACTGGAACCCGAATGCTGGCGCTGTTATCAAGCCGAACCACCACGCTGGTCTTGTTGATCGGCTGCGTGAAGTTGCCGCGGTTGGCGTAGAGCACGGCTTCAATGGTCATCTGACCATCAGGAATCTTGTATGCCTTCGTGTCCAGCTTGTAAATGAAGTCAGAACCGCTGGTGTTCACTCCTGGCTGAGGAAACGGAGAGACGGCTTCAAGGAAGCGACCGTTGACCCAGATGCCGACGAATCCAGCCCCGCGTGGGATGGACCCGACGGGGATGCGGACGTCAACCACTTCACGAACCGAACTACCCTCAATGGGGCGACGGATCGTGAAGCTACTTTGGGCGAGCGTAGCCCCCGCAAGGGCCATCAAAACTGCACATACCGTGAAACGCTTCATTTTTCGAAAGCTACTCCGCCTTTCAAACGCCGGGGGAGGGCCTGGAAGGACAACCTATCAGACGCACCAGATAGGCCATTCGTTACAATACTTCCCCCGTGAAAGTCCCGTCATAATACTTCACGCATGGTCGCCTCTATTGACCTCGACACCCTAAACCCTCAACAAAAAGAAGCCGTCCTGTGGTCGGGTGGCCCTCTCCAAATTTTTGCGGGTGCTGGATCGGGCAAAACGCGGGTCATTACCTACCGAATCGCCAGGCTCATTGCCGAAGGCTGCCCCCCCTACCGAATTCTGAGCGTCACCTTCACAAACAAGGCGGCCCGCGAGATGCGCGAGCGTCTCGAACTCTTGGTCGGCCCCTCGGCAAAGTCGATGTGGATGGGCACGTTCCACTCCACGTGCGCGAAGATGCTCCGTATTGATGGGCACGCCATCAACCTCTCGCCCGAGTTTGTGATCTACGACGACAGCGAGCAGATGAGCATCGTCAAGGACATCCTGAAGCGGATGGCCATCGATGAGAAAGCTCTCCAGCCCCGTGCGGTCCTCGCCGAGATCAGCCGCGCAAAGGAAAAGATGATCGACCCCAAGAAATACGAGGGGACGGCGGCTGGATATCTTGAGAAGATGGTCGCCGGGATCTATCCCGAGTATCAGGCCCGGCTATCACGCGCGAATGCCCTCGACTTCGACGACATTCTCTATTACGCCGTGCAACTGCTCGAAAAGAGTCCTGAGACGCTCGCGAAGTACCAAGAGCGGTTCCTTCACGTGCTGATCGACGAGTATCAGGACGTCAACTTCACCCAGTACCGGTTCGCGCAACTGATCTCCGGCAAGCACCGCAACATCACCATCGTGGGCGACGACGACCAGTCCATTTACGCCTGGCGCGGAGCCGATGTGAGCTTGATGCTCAAATTCAGCAGCGACTACAACGACGCGAAAGTGATCACTCTGGCCCAAAACTACCGCTCGACCAAGACAATCCTGCGCGCGGCCTACGACGTGATACGGCACAACCGAGGTCGAGCTGACAAAGAACTCTGGACTGACAATCAAGGCGGCGCCCCTCTCACCGCAACCGAGGCGGGGACCGACGAAGAAGAGGCGATGGTGGTCGCGGACACGATTTTGAAAGAGACCCGCTCGGGCCGCCGCAAGTACGGCGACTACGGAATCCTCTATCGCACCAACGCCCAATCTCGTGTACTTGAAGAGGCGTTCCTAACGATGCGCATTCCCCACATCCTGGTGGGCGGCCAGCGCTTCTATGAACGCAAAGAAATTCGCGACATGCTCGCCTACCTTCGCGTCGTATTGAATCCATTCGACGAAGTCTCAATCAAGCGCGCGGTCAATACGCCGACGCGCGGCTTGGGCGCGGGGTCGCTGGGGCTGTTCGACGAATGGTCACGTTCCCGGGGCCTCTCGTGGTGGGACGCGATGCGCGAGCAGAGCGTGCAATCCCAACTTGCCAAGCGTGCGCTCCACGGCTTGCAGCAGTTTGTCGGCCTGATCGAAGAAGGGCGAGACATGATCGGGCAAAGCACGGTTACCGAGATGCTGAAGTTCGTGATGAACCGCTCGGGCTACCTCGAAGAGCTTAAGAACGAGCGGTCTGATGAATCCATCAGCCGCCTGGAAAACCTTCAGGAACTGCTCAATGTGACTCAGCAGTACGACGCGACCGCCGAAGAACCCACCCTCTTTGGATTCCTCGAGAACGTTGCGCTAATCAGCGACGTGGACCAGCTCAACGAAGCGGGTGAGGCGGTCACCCTCATGACGCTCCACTCCAGCAAGGGCCTCGAGTTCCCTTCCGTCTTCTTGGTGGGCATGG
>JAYUVF010000053.1:0-20118 GCA_043754215.1 Chthonomonas sp.
CCGAGCACTACAAGGGCCAGAAGGTTGTGATTTTTGGCGTGACGAGCATTCAGGGCGGATTCTGGGAAGGCGGAAAGCAGACCCCGCTTAAGGACAAGCCAGATGAGGAGATGGCGCTCTATCCCGAGTACATCAAGCGGCAGAACATCAACTGGACCATCGCGGTAGGCGATCAGGACGTGTTCAATCCGGACTACGGCGTGAACGGAATCCCGCACATGGCGATTTTGGACGCTCAGGGCAAGGTCCGCTTCCGCGGTATTCACCCGGGCGCGGCTTCGCTCGCCGACAAGATCAAGATGATTGATCCTCTGCTTAAAGAGATCAAGTAAGTTCATTTGGGTCCGCTCTCCTATTTTGGGGAGCGGACTTTTTTATGCCCGGGGGGTTCCGTAGAGGAACATCAGCATCTCGCCGAAGCGGCGAGCCCAGGCGCCCTCGTTGTGCTCCGCGCCGACCTCCTCAACGTAGGCGAGGTTCTTGCCGAGGACCCATCCCTTCTGGATGAGCGCGTTACGGAGAGCGCGGGCATCGGGGGCGGCGTCTTGGCTCTCGCGGGTTCCGATGTCGATCCAAATCCGGCCCTTGGTGGGGGCTTTGTATGCCGCCACAGTCTTAAGGATCACTTTTTCATCCCACCAAACGGAGGGGGACATGACGCCCAGTCGACCGAATCGGTCGGGCATCTTCATCCCAAGGTGCATCGCGATCAGGCCGCCGAGACTGGCACCTGTGATGCCGGTTGAGGCGCCCTCGTTCTTCGCGCGGTACTTGGAGAAGATGAATGGGAGTAGCTCTTTTCGGAGAAACTCGCCGTACTGATCGCCCTTCCCCGCCCCGCGAGCGGTTTTGGAGGGCGTGTACTCGTCCATTCGGCCCGCGCCAGTGTTGTCTACCGCGACCACGATGATCGGCTCGATGAGACGGGAGGAGATGAGCATTTGAACGGTTTCGTCCACCCGCCATTCAAGGTTCGGGATGTAACTCTTCACGCCGTCGAAGACGTTTTGGCCATCCATCACCAGAAGGACCGGGTAGCGCGCGGTGGACTGGTCGTAGCCGGGCGGGAGCAGGACGTTAAGGTCGCGCTTGTTACCAAGGATTTTGGACTCGAATGCGGTGTGGGTTTTGATATTCCCGGTCTGGCTGGGGACACGCGTTTGGGGTTGCGCGGCGAGAATCGCGAGGCTGGCGAGGATAACGGACATGGCTTCATCATATCCGGTATCCATGAGCCAGGCGCGCGATCCCGAACAGTCTTTGGCCCTCATTCGGACGGCGCACCTCGGGGCGGCGGTGATGACCTGGGGGACGGGGTTGTTGCTGGCTCAAATCGTGAAGCGGCTCTACGACGCTATCGTCGCGGATCAGATCCGGCCCGATGCGGAGACGATGACCTTCGTGGTGACGATTGCGCTGGGTGTTCATGCGTTCCTGCACGCCGTTCACGGGGCGTTGATGGTGCTCATCGCGCGGTGGATTCGAAACCGGATGGGTTATGACCGGGTGTACATGGTTGCGGCGGTAAATGGGATTATCTTTCCGGTCGGGACGCTGCTGTTTGTGTTGACCGCGATGCACCTGAGTCGACCGGGCGTGAAGGAGCTGTTCAGCGCGCCGAAACGGCAGATTCCAAGATCGTGAGGGTTTGCGCGTCGGCGTCGAGGCTCGCGCGGACTCCGATGGGCATCGTCACTTGATCGGCGATGTGGCCGAAGGAGAAGCCGGTGCAGCACGGCACCCCGATAGCTTTGGCCCGGTCTTCTAGAACCTGGAGCATCGTGAAGTCTTTCGGGTCCGTGCTGGCGGTTTGGGAAATACGGAGTTTCATGCTGCCAAAAGCCAGGCCCCTGATGTGTTTGGTGGCGCCGCTGAGCATCAGGTGGGTCAGCATCCGATCAACCCGGTACGGCTCTTCCCCGATCTCTTCAATGAATAGGATCGCGCCGTCGTAGTGGGGCTCGTAGGGGCTGCCAGCCACGGCGGAGAGGAGGGTCAGGTTCCCGCCGACGAGATGGCCTCGGGCTTTGCCGGGGACGAGGGTCTTCGGAGTGGGTTCGATAACGATAGGCCCGCGAGCGATCTCGCCAGCCGGAGTCCCCGACATGAGGGTGCGGCGCATCCAATCAAGATCAAATTCCCCCCAGCTAGAGGCCGGTGTCGGGCCGTGGAAGGTGACGAGGCGGCAACGTTGAGTGATCGCATTGACCAGTGCGGTGACGTCGCTAAACCCCCAGATCGCTTTGGGATTTTGGCGGATGGCGTCGTAGTCGAGGAGCGGAAGAATGCGGCAGCAACCGTATCCGCCTCTCATGCAGGCAATTCCGCGAACTTCGGGCAGATTCACCATTTGGTTGAAGTCATCCGCCCGCTGTTGATCCGTGCCCGCGAGATAGCCATAGTTGGAAAGAATGTTCTTCCCTACCAGCACTTTCAACCCCAGGCGTTCTAAATTCTGTTTTGCCTTCTGCACGTCGAGCGCGTCGACGGAGGCGCTGGCGGGGGCGACCATTCCAACCAAGTCACCGGGCTTCAGCATCGGAGGCTTAATCATCTTAGGCGCAGCCTCATCGGTCAAGCTCCGACCCAGCGCGGCGCTGGCAGCGGCTGCTGCGGCGGTGGCGAGAACGGTTCGCCTGGTCAGGTCGCTACCCATCAGTCTTCGAATTCCTCTTTGACGGCTTTGCGGAGGGCTTTTCCGAGCGCTCGGCGCTGGGCGGCGTCGAATTCGGGGACTCGGGTGAGTGGGAGATTCCAGCCAAGGACCCGGATCGGACGACCGGCCGCGACGCCTTCAGCGATCATCCAACGGAACTTGTCAACGCTTCCCTGCTTGATGACCCTACCGCCAAGTTGCGGGAGCATGTTGTCGAGGACCATGCGGCTGGTGCACAGGACGGTTTTGATCGGAAATGCTTCGATGAGCCATGTGGCGAACGTGATGTCCCGGCGCAGAAGCGTGTCGGCTCCTTCGGCGTTGAGGCCGTGCCAATCGCTCCAGGGTTGGATGAGGCGCTCTTGGATGAGGTCCACGTGGGCGGCCTCACCTTTGCTGTAACTGAGGCCGTAGCCGTTGAGAAACTCTTCGTGCGGCTGGAACCACGGGTGTAGCTCGTCAGAAAAAGCCCTACTCGATTCCTGAACGAGCGGCTCAACTTCCGGCTCGTCGGCGTTAAGTCGGTCGGCTTTTGTGCTGACGAACTTCTCTCCTCTTGCGGCGGGATCGATGCCTAGAGTGAGGAATTCTGCGGTTTCCAAGTTGCCAAGCCAGAGTTGGGGCCACGTTCCGCTGACGGTCGTCGTGACCTCGTCACGCCGGAGTCGGTCAAGGAGTCTTCGGGTGATGTGCGGATTCATGCCCCCAGCATACCGAGGCTGGGATGCAGTCGTTCACACCTTCGACCAGAGGCGTCAGCGAAGAGAGGCGTTCAAGAAGCTCTTGAGGTCTTCCTCATTGACATGCGGTTCGCCGGGAGCGACGTTATCGAGTTTGCCGTCCTTCATCCACTTTTCTAGCTGGTCAACCAGCGAGAACAGGTGGTCAAAGGAGTCAACAATGAAAAGCAGCGGCTGGTACTTGTCGATTTCGAAGTACTGGTTGATCACCCATTCGAGTTGGATGGGGTAGCGCTGGACTTCGGGGGCTTCGATGCAGTACTCAATCTCGCCAAACGAGCTGAGGAGTCCGCTACCGTACACCTTGATCTCGCTACGATCTTTGCCGTACATCAAACCAAATTCGATCGTAAACCAGAAGAATCTGGCCATCGCTTTGATGATGTTGGCGACCTTGTGACACCGTTCATCTTCATTTGTAATGCCTCTGGCGATCTCAGCCGCGGTTTGGGCAGCCTCGCCAAAGCGGACCAGGGTATCGGCGAAGTACCGATCGGTGTGCATCGGCACATGGCCGGCGATGTCGTGGAAGATGTCAGGCTCTGGGAGATAGTCAAGACGATCGCCCCGACGGATGGTGATCGTCGTGGGAAATTCTCGGTTTCGAAGACTGTCGAAGAACTGGTAGGCGGGCACGTAGCCGCTAACGGCCCGGGCTTTAAAGCCGGTGAGCGGATCGAGAAACTTGTTTACGTCTTCGAGCCTGGGGACCGCATTGGGGTCAAGCGCGAGGTTCTCGATGCCTTGGAGGAAGTGGGGGTTGGCGTACTTCTCCCAGCGAGGCCTCATTCGAGCGAACAGTGTTTTCCAAGCGAGGTGGTTCTCGGCGGAGTACAGCTCGTACGGCTGGTTGATGTAAATCTCGCCGTGCAAGACGGCATCTTCGATGAACGGGGCTTCGGTCGTCGTTAGACCGCAGCCGGGTTCAAACTTCTTCGGTTGAACTTGTGCCATGGATGCTACTACCGAGATTGTGAACCAAAAACCCCGTCACAACACCAGAGTTGAGACGGGGTTTTGAATTTCCAGAATTTAGAGAACGTCTCCGACGTTTGCCGCGCTTCGCCTATCCGCGATAATTCCGATGATAACTAAGCCAATGGCCAAGGCGAGCGCAATGAATGGTGACGCCTTATACATGGTCTCCTGGCTTGAGTTCATGCCAGTTGCGCTGATGTTAAACTCGCTGGAAGCCCAGTTGAAGTAGTCCATCGTGTACCAAATGCACGCCGCCATCGGGAGAAGACCAAACACATACTTGACCCACTTGCCGCGACCATTTCGTCGCTGCTGTCCCAAAAACCCCAGGACAAAGAAAATGACCGCGACCATAAAGAACAGGATCAATCGGATCATGACGTCCTTTCCGGTGTCGGTTCCTGCTTCGGCGAAAGTTTGAAGTAATGGCGCGATCATCATGGTCGAAGTAGTTTAGGCAAGTTGCGTGCCAGTCGCGGGACTATTATCCCCTTATTCTTGCGGGGCGCACGAGGGGCAAGACTTCGGTTCCCCACCGCAGGGCTTTGCGTCATTGACGTAGAAACCAGAGCCATTGAATACCACGGCGGCGGGTTGGATGAGGCGTTTAACGGTCCCTTCTGAACCGTAAACGCACTTGTCGAGAGGATCTTCAATCATTCGTTGCTCAGCCTCGAAGGTCGAGGCGCACTTGCTGCATTCGTAAACGTAAGTCGGCATACGTAGGCAGTATTGTGGCAGAATCCGGAGTCTTCCCCAGATGATTGAACAGACTTTCGCCGCCAGTGACCTCTTAAAAGTTCTGCTTCTGGTGGGTCTGGAGATCCTTCTTTCGGCGGATAACGCCATCGTGATGGCGATCTTGGTCCGGCATTTACCGCCAGATCAACAGAAGCGAGCACTGTTTTATGGCCTGGCGGGGGCGTTCTTTTTCCGTGCCTTGGCGATCTTGGCTGCCACTTGGCTGATCGGTCTGTGGTGGGTGCAGCTCGTTGGTGCGCTGTACTTAATCTTCCTTGCTGCAAAGCACTTTAAGGCGCACACGGGAGGTGAGAAGCACGTGAAGCCGAGAGTTGCGGGGTTCTGGCTTACCGTCTTATATGTCGAACTCACCGACATCGCTTTTGCGATCGACTCCGTTCTCGTTGCCGTGGCCACCGAACCAAAGAAAGACAAGATTTGGGTGGTCTACCTGGGCGCGATGGTCGGGGTTTTCACTTTGCGGTGGGCTGCCCGCGTCTTTCTGGTTTTACTGAAGCGATACCCTGTCCTGGAGCACATGGCCTACATTCTTGTGGGCTGGGCGGGCGCAAAGCTGCTTATGCTTGGCGGGCACACGCTTGAGAAGTGGTACGAGAAGGAAACCACCGACGGCAGCCTAACAATGCTTGGCTCAACGTTCGGAGCCCCCTCTTGGCCCTCGTGGCTCGTGCTGAATGAGATGCCGATCTGGCTGTTCTGGGGTGGCGTTGCAATTATCTGCGCGTGGGGTGCCTATCACTGCATCAAGACGGGGCCATTCGTCGATGAAGAGCCCGAGATTGACACCGAAATCGAGCAACTTGAGCCTGAAGATTTGCCGTAACTGCGATTGATTTTGGCACTCCGGGCGGTATACTGCCAAATAGACGGTGCTTCGGCACTGTGTGAATCTCGGAGAAAACCAAATGAAATTGACCCCTTTACACGACCGACTTATCGTGAAAGCCGCCGCCAAAGAATCGGTGACGGCGAGTGGAATCTTATTGCCCGACGCCGCTCAAGAGAAGCCCCTGAAGGGTGAAGTGCTCGCGGTCGGCAGCGGCAAGCGACTCGACAACGGCACGCTGGCTCCGATGGACATCAAGGCTGGCGATGTGGTCCTGTACGGCAAGTACACCGGCACCGAAGTCACCGTAGCGGGCGAGGAGTACATCATCCTGCGCGCCGACGACGTGCTTGCGCTCCTAGACGGCGCGCTCGTCAACGCCTAATTTTTACTTGGGGGTAGCTGGGAATGGAGGGGGATGGCTAGATATGGCCGGAACCTCGGAAACAGTCCCCAGCAACTCCCAGCAACTCCCCACAACCCCCAGCAAAGAACAATATGTCTGCAAAAGAATTGAAATTTAGTGATGACGCCCGAAAAGCCCTTGAGGCTGGCGTCGACAAGCTCGCGAATGCGGTGAAGGTCACCCTCGGGCCCCGTGGGCGCAATGTGGTGCTCGAGCGCAAGTTCGGTAGCCCAACCGTGATCAACGACGGCGTGACCATCGCCAAGGAAATTGAAGTCGAGGACCGATTCGAGAATATGGGCGCACAGCTTATTCGAGAAGTCAGCTCCAAGACCAACGACCTCGCCGGAGACGGCACCACGACTGCCACCGTTTTGGCTCAAGCCATCTTCAAGGAAGGCACTCGCAACGTCGCCGCCGGTAGCAACGCCACTCAGATCCGCCAAGGCATCGAGAAGGCCGTAGATGCGGTCGTCGCCGAGCTCACCAAGATGAGCACGCCGGTGACCAGCACCAAGGACGTCGCCACGATCAGCGCCAACGATGAAGAGCTAGGCGCTCTCGTTGCGAGTGTGATTGACAAGGTCGGCAAGGACGGTGTGGTCACGGTCGAAGAAGCCAAGAGCATGGAGACGACCATCGAGCACGTGGACGGCCTCCAGTTCGACAAGGGTTACCTCTCGCCTTACTTCATCACCGACACCGCTCGCATGGAAGCAGTTTACGAAGAGCCGATGATCCTGTTCCTTGAGAAGAAGGTCAGCAATGTGCAGGACTTCCTTCCCTTGCTGGAAAAGGTCGTTCGCATGGGTCGCCCGTTCGTTATCGTGGCGGAAGACGTGGAGAGCGACTGCCTGGCAATGCTGGTAGTCAACCGTTTGCGCGGCAACCTCCCGCTGGCCGCAGTCAAGGCACCTGGCTTTGGCGATCGCCGCAAGGCTATGTTGGAAGATATGGCAATCCTCACTGGTGGCCAGTTTGTGAGTGAGGATCTCGGCATCAAGCTCGAGAACGTCACTCCGGAAATGCTGGGCTCCTGTCGCAAGATGGTCATCACCAAGGATTCAACCACGCTGATTGACGGAAAGGGCGATGCTGCGCAGATCGAAGGCCGCAAGAAGCAGATCGCGGCTCAGATTGAAAGCACCGACAGCAACTACGACAAGGAAAAGCTCCAAGAGCGATTGGCGAAGTTGAGTGGCGGCGTGGCGGTCATCAAGGTTGGCGCAGCCACTGAGACGGCCATGAAGGAAAAGAAGGCGCGAATCGACGACGCTCTTCACGCAACCCGAGCGGCTTTGGAAGAAGGCATCGTCCCGGGCGGCGGTACTGCACTCATCCTCGCCGGCAAGGCACTGGACGGATTGAAGCTCACGGGCGATCAGCAGATCGGCGTGAACATCATCCGAAAGGCGCTCGAATCCCCGCTGCGAACCATCGCTGAGAACAGCGGCGCTGAAGGTAGCGTGGTCGTGGAGAGAGTCAAGACCAAGGGCGAGGGCTTTAACGCCTCAACGCTCGTCTACGAAGACTTGATGAAGGCCGGCGTGGTTGATCCGACTAAGGTCGTGCGCACCACCCTGCAGAATGCAGCTTCGATCAGCGGCTTGCTGCTGACTACCGATTGCGCGGTGGCCGATCTTCCGGCGAAGGAAGACGAAGGACACCACCACTAGTCGCCTCTCTATGTGAACGACTGAGCCTCCCAGCAATGGGAGGCTCACTTTTTATGCTCGGTGTCTTTGTCACTCAAGGCGTTAGAAGCACACCATTGTGATTGACTAACCCCGCGCTCACCGACCTATTAGTGAGCCTGATGCAAAGTTAAATTTAGACAAAGGTACCAAAACTCGGATAGAAAAGAAAAACATGCAAATCCAGCGAATGTGAAAATCCAGCCAGCTTCCAGGTTCAAAATCTGGCCAAAGGCACCCCACATCAACAAATGTGTCGATCTTCACATTCGAAAACAGCTTTCGTCATCAGTCCAAGATCAGCTCCGCTGCTTCCGCGCGGTCTGCAGCAGGCGCTGCCGATTGGTGTTACCCGGGACGGCAATTTGCTTTGCGGGGTCCCAGGTCTTGCCGATCGCTTTGCTTCCCTCAGGAACGTAGATTTCGATGTGGGTGGTCGGATATCCGGATGGCTTGTAGCGAATGTAGTAACCATCGGGATGGAGGGACCAGCGGTTGCTGGGTACATCGCGACTTCCCTTCCCTCGCTCGACCGCTCCGGTGAGCACTGCCACCGCTTCCATCTCGGAATAGGTGGAGGCGGGATTCGTGAGAAGGCCGCGAAGGCGATTCTCGGCTTCCATCACTTGACGGACAAACGGGGGTTGCTTCACAAGAGCACCGCCGAGGCGATCATCGGTGAGAAAGCCAAGCGCGCCTCCGTTGATGTCGCTGATTTGCTTGCTGGTGAGGAGCTTTGCGGCGGCATCTTGGAGACCACGCGGAAGGTCAAGAAACTTGGTGCGGGCGACCATGGCCCAGAGCAGCTGCTGGACGGTCTGTTGCTGAATCTCGGGGTGGTTGACCGAGTTCCGACCCACGGAGGACACTGCGTTCTCGAAGGGACCCTTGACGGGAGCGTAGAGATATCCGTCACCGCCACCGGGACCGTGTGTGCCTGCGTGGAGGCAATAACTTTGGACCGTGCCTTCCCAACCTCCGGCTCTAAGGACGAAACCGCCTTCGGGTGCCGTGGCCAGTGAGAACAGATCGCCGCACTGTGGGTTGAAGTCGTCTTTGTCTTTCACTTCCCACTTGGCATCGGTAAGCGCAGTCGTGATAGCGGGGCCCTTTTGGAAGAGCGAGTCTACGCCAGGGATTTTTGGTGGTCCGCCGCCGAGTCCGGGGATCTGGGCACTAACCGTGACGACACCGGCCAGGCAGAGGCTGAGGGTCCATTCGAGCTTCATCTTCCCTATCATACCGAGGCCCGTCTCATGATCTAGGTTAAATCGTCCACAATTGAACCTGATGCCCGAAGAACGAACTTGTAGCTATGACCCGCTTCATGAGTTGATGAAGCGGTTCGAAAACGTCCGGGCCACGAGCACCGGAGAAGATGCGTTCGCGAGCCTTTCGGTCGAGGACAAGCTCAAGAAGCACATCGTTGACGGGGTTAAGAAGAACCTAGACCAGCATCTTGAAGAGGCGTTGAAGCACCACGAACCCCTCGCAATCATCAATGACATTCTGCTGGACGGCATGAAGACCGTCGGCGAATTGTTCGGCTCGGGCAAGATGCAGCTCCCGTTCGTACTCCAAAGCGCGGAGGTGATGAAGGCGGCAGTGAAGGTCCTGGAGCCACTGATGGAGCGCGTGGAAGGCTCGGAAAAGGGTTCGATTTTGCTAGCGACAGTGGCGGGTGACGTTCACGATATCGGCAAAAACCTGGTGGACATCATCCTTTCCAACAACGGCTACCGGGTGGTAAATATCGGGATCAAGCAGCCGATCAACAACATCTTGGATCAGTGTGCGGCTCACAAGTGCGCAGTGATCGGGATGAGCGGGTTGCTGGTGAAGAGCACGGTGATCATGAAGGACAACCTGCTCGAGATGAACGAGCGCGGACTAGAGCGGATTCCCGTGATTCTGGGCGGCGCGGCCTTGACTCGTTCGTACGTCGAAGAGGATTTGAACGCGATTTACAAGGGGAGCGTGAGCTACGCGCAGGATGCATTCGAAGGGCTGCGGCTCATGGAGAAACTCTGTGGCGACGGGGAGAAGCAACCGGCACCTGATGAGGACGTCCCTCGCGTTTCGAGCTTGACCGAAGTGCGAGCGCGCTCTCACCGAACAGACGCGCTTGATCCGGAACTGTACGTTTTTGATGGGGTGAGGAGCGAGACGGCTCCGGCGGAAGCGATCCCGGAGTTGCCGTTCTACGGGGTTCGGTATCGTGAAAAGTTTGATCCGTTCGAGCTCTACAAGTATATCAATCTGACCGCGCTTTGGCGGGGGCAGTGGCAGTTTAAGCGGCCAGATGGGATGGACAATCCGGCGTTCAATGCGTATTTGGAAGACCATGCTCGGCCGGTGTTTGAGCGAATGCAGCGGGAACTGGCGAGCGTGTTCTCGCCCAAGGTCGCTTGGGGCTACTTCCCTTGCCAGAGCCAGGGGAATAACCTGATCATCTTCGAGGAAGATGGGGCGACGGAGCGGATGCGTTTCAGCTTTCCACGTCAGCGCGACGGGCGGCGACTGTGCCTGGCAGACTTCTTTTTGCCTGTCGGTTCAGGATCGCTTGATACGGTCGGTTTTAGCATCGTCACGGCGGGACCGGAGATCAGCCTTTACGAGCGAAGTCTCTTTGAGAAGGGCGATTTCCAGGATTACCTCTTCGTTCACGGAATGGGGGTTGAAACCGCGGAGGCCTTGGCCGAGTACTGGCACAAGATGATGCGAAACGAGCTCGGCATCGGGGCGAGCGATCCAGAAGACATGAAGGGATTGTTCGGAGTGAAGTACCAGGGGGCGAGGTATTCGTTTGGGTACCCAGCTTGTCCGAACTTGGAAGATCAGGCAAAGTTGTTCGAACTCTTGAACCCACAGAAGATCGGGATTGAGCTGACCGAAGAGTTCATGCTCAATCCCGAACAGTCCACCAGCGCGATCGTATTGCATCACCCGGCGGCGAAGTACTTCAATATTCGCTAGCCTTGCAGGTGGGCTTCGACGAACCAGAGCTTGACGTCGAGCCCTCGGCTGATCTCGGTAAGCAGATCGGCAGTGACGGCATCGCCGGCCTCGTCCGCCTTGTCAATCGCATCGCGGACTTTCTTGTCGAAGTCGGCCATGGCGGTGCTGAGGGCTTCGCAGTGCTCAAGCCCAGTGACTACGTCGGGATACTCCTTGAGGCTAGTGCCCTTGGTTGTCTTCCGGACGGTGCCTTCAGCCACTCCCCCCAGTTGCACGATCCGCTCGGCGACCTCGTCCACGTACGTCTCCATCAGTTCGGCGATCGTGTCAAATAACTCGTGCAGGGCGATGAAGTTCGGTCCCTTGACATTCCAATGAGCTTGCTTGCATTGGAGCCAGAGGTCGATCGAATCCGCGAGCCGGGGCTGGAGGATGCCGATGATTTCGGTTCGGGTCTTGATCGAGAGGTCGTTCTTAGTTGGATACTTTGGTTTCACAAGTTAATCTACGCCTCCTACACCGCGGCTCTTCATTTTGTGGGAGAGTATGTTAATGACGAGCCAGTATAAATACTTGTTGTGCAATTAAGTTGCATTAAGCATCTTCACAGAGGCGGGCGGCCTCCGTATAATACGGGGGTGGGACGTCAGCTTAGGCAGCTTTTAATGCTTCTCCTGATGATGTTCGGGGCGCAGTCGTTTGCCCTGGGCTTTGATCCCACGTGCGGGCACGAAGAGTCGCCGATCTGCGCGCACTGTGCTTTCCTCGCTCACTCCGGGCGAGAGCAGGACGTTCCACTTTCGACGATTGCTTCGAACGAAAGCGCGAATTCGGGTCGGGAATTCCCACACCACTTTGAGGCGTTCGAGATCGCCGATGCTGCGGATGGGGTTCCCTCCCCCGATCAAGATGCTCTGCTAGTGGTCCCTTGCGGATGTCCTAAAAGGGCTCTGCTCTTACCAATGCCGATTGAATGTCCGCCAGCGGTCCGCTTGGTTCGACGCGTTCTTGCCGAGGATACAGCTCCGCGTGGGCCACCTTCACTGCTGACTCAAGACGTTGCCGCCTAGGCGGCCTTGACGTTTCTCTTCCGGTGTCCTCCCCGCCTAAAGCGGGCTGAGTTCCGGGATATGCGAGGCTCAGTGAACACTCAAAGAAAAGCATTTACACTCATCGAACTACTTGTCGTCATCGCGATTATCGCCATCTTGGCGGCGATCCTCTTCCCCGTCTTTGCGCAGGCTCGAGAGGCGGCGAAGCAGACCGCGGACGCCTCGAACATGCGGCAGCTGGCGACAGCCATGGTGATGTACGCCAGCGATAATGACGGCGGCACGCCGACGAGCATGCACGACGCGGACGGCAATGTCCAAGTGGGCTGGGTCTACAACCTTTCTCCCTACACTTCCAAAGTTGAGGAATTAAGGGTTTCTCCAGCCGACCCAAAAGGGCGGGAACGAGCGAAACTTGGCGCGACGAGCTACGTGATTAACGGCTATCTTAGCGATCTTTCCGATGACCTTGATCCCAGCGAGGTCGTGGAGGGGATGACTCGCTCGCTAGACGGGCTGGCTCGACCTACTGACACGATGCTCTTCTGGGTGATCGCGTTCAGTAAGCCACCCAGCGCGGATGAAGATCACACCGACTCCTACGAGTGGTTTGAGTCTGCAGATCCGGAGGAGCGATGGAGTCGAATCATTGAAGAGATTCAGCCTGGCGCATTTCGACGGTCTGGAAGTGATCCAACTCAGGGTTCTGCGAATTACGTATACGCGGATACACATGTCAAAAACATGCCGGCAAAGCGGATGCAGGGATGGGCGTTGGAAGATTTTGACTTTGCCAAGCCTCCTCAAGATTAAGGAGCATAAACAGCCAGCGGCCCTGTTGACTCGCCCGGCGCGACAGGGCCTCGTCGGTTGCCGGTCGATCGCCCCTCTGGTACCCTGTTCACAGCGTTCGCTGACCTCATGGCCACCCCACGGACCCGATATCGCGCGGTTTTCATTTCAGATTTGCATCTGGGGTCGGTGAGTTGTAACGCGCGGGCGATTCAAGCCTTTCTGTATCAACTCGACTGCCAGTACCTGTACCTGGTGGGTGACATCATGGACATGTGGGTGAGCCGGAAGAAGGGTAAGTGGCAGCAGGAGCACACGAACGTGGTCCGCACGATCTTGGGTAAGGCCAAGTACGGGACGCAGGTGTACTTGACTCCGGGCAATCACGACAGCGAATTTCGCCGCATGAACGGCGTGGACTTTGGCAACATCTACATTGACCACGAGTTCTCTCACGAGACGCTCAAAGGCAAGAAACTATGGGTCATTCACGGCGACTATTTGGACCGCTCGGTGACAACTCTGAAATGGCTGGCGTACCTGGGAGCCTGGATTCACGAGGGGATGAGCGGCTTCAATGTCTTCTGGAATCGCATCCGCGAGAAGGTGGGACTCAAGCCCAGCGATTTCAGCAGCAACGCCAAGAAGCGAGTCAAGAGCTTTATTCAATATTTCACCAACTTTGATGACCGCATCGCGGTGGACGCCAAGAACGGCGGGTACGACGGGGTGGTTTGTGGGCACATCCATAAGCCCGCTTTTGAAGTGCATGAGGAGACGGGCGCGCTGTACATCAACACAGGCGACTGGATGACGCACTGCACGGCCTTGGTCGAGCACATGGACGGAACGCTCGAACTGATCAAGTGGACCGATTTGGGTGCGGCAGTTGAGCCTCAGAAAACGTCTGAAACTGATGCGGGTACTCCGCTTTCTCTCTGATGCGCGGCGTCTTCCCCACTTTTCTCGGTTGGTACCTCGGCGTTAAGCCTTGGGAAAAGTCTGGGCGCCTCTACGAACTGCTCGGGATTCGTTGGATCGACGCAAAGCTAAGCGCGGTTTTTGGCGAGTTGCCGCTCACGCGGTACACGCCAGGCGAGTCTCTTCCGTGGGCGTTTCTAACCCGAAAACTGCTACGCGGTCAGTACAGCGAGATTGTCAACGGTATGTGCGCGCTGATCTACATCGGGCTCGTGCTGGTGTGTTTGTGGGCCGGATTCATCGGCCTCGCGGCATTTGCGGGCCTAATCACTGTCCACCACCTGCTGATTCTCCCGATCGAACGCTACAAAAGAGCCCTCGCAGAGGAGTGGCTGTCCAACCCAGAGGCGCTGACCGACGGTCCCGCGGATGCAGAAGTGCCGTACCTCCGAACAGCAGACGAGCTCAAGCATTGGTACTTCCGCCCGTTCTCTTTTGAGTCTGAGAAGTTCTATGACCGGATCGGGGTGCACAGCTACCGCGTGTTTGTTTTCTGGCTGACGGGACTGATCGAGTCTTTTGCGGATGAAGAGTCACGCAAGCATGCGCCGAATCAGATCAAGAACCCGGGGATTGAACAGCTTGATCAATTCGAATTGGGTACTCGCACCAGTGAGACGGTGCACTTGATTGGGATTCTGGAGCACCTGCCTTTCGCGCTGGTGTTCATCCAGAAGTCGTATTGGCTGGGAATTGTCTACATGTTGGGGATCGCTTATCTGAACATGTATGCGATATTCCTGCAACGGCAACACAGGGTGCGACTGTTCAAACTGCTTCTTAGGCGCGCCCAAAAGCAACAGGCTAAAGCATGAGAATTTTGATTTTATCGGCAAGCACCGGCAACGGGCACATCAGCGCGGCTAAGGCCATCGAGGCGGTTTGCAAAGAAAAGGGCCTTTACGGCCGAATGGTTGACGCCCTCAAGTACGCGCCCCGAGCATTTCAGATGTGGTACGGCGGTGGCTACGAGATGGTCGTTCGTCGCGCTCCGGCTTCTTGGGGAATGCTCTACAAAGTGAGCGATGAGCCGAACATCTCGTACCGGGTGCAGACCCGGATGGACTACGGGTTTCTGTTCGCCCTTCGCAAACTTCTGAAGGAAGAGCGACCGGATTGGGTGGTTTGCACCCACTCCTTGCCCCAGCCGCGTCTTGCTGAACTGCGTAAGGAGTTTGGCTTCAAGATGGCGATCGTGGTCACTGACCTGTATCCCCACCTTATGTGGCTGCGCGGAGAACCGGATCACTACTTCGTACCGAGTGAATGGACCAAACAAATTCTGGAGGAACGGCACCCTGGGTCTGGAGCGATCACCACGATCACGGGCATCCCGATCCATCCGATATTTAGCCACGAATTCACCGAAGCAGAGATCGTCAAGAGCACGGGGCGTGAGCCGGGCGTTCCCATTGTCACCGTCACCAGCGGTGGAATCGGAGGAGGACCATTTGCGGCCGCGCTGAAGGCGCTCTTTTCGCTAGATCGGCGAGTCCATCTTGAGGTCATTTGCGGCCGAAATGAGGCGCGACGACGAGATATCGAGCGGCGCGTCTTGAAGATGCCGTTCAATAGCAAAGTTACGGTGAAAGTTCGCGGGCACATCAGTCAGGAAGAGATGGCCTTGCGGATGCACGCGAGCGAATTCATTATTTCCAAGCCGGGTGGCTTGACCACGAGCGAGTGCTTAGCAGTGGGTTGCCCCATGCTGGTGTTTCATCCATTTCTCATCCCTGGGCAGGAAGAAGGTAACGCGGACTTTCTCGTGAAGGAAGGTGCGGGTGCTGCCGCGGGCACGGTTGAGGAGTTGATCACGGTGGCCCGAGACCTCCTGGATAATCCCGAGAAGCTTAGGGAGATGAGCGAAAAAGCGAAGTCACACGGCAAGCCAAGGGCAGCGAATGAGATCGTGGAAGCGATTATTCAGTTGAGCTCAGAGTCGGCGCATACCGTCGCGCCAGAGCTCTAGAGTGTCGCTCAAACAGATCGCCCAGCAAGCGGATCGTCGTACTTTGGATAAATACGGCCTCCGTGGCACTGATCACGAAGCTGATCGGTACGAAGCGAATCCCTTGGGGGAATAGCCAGGAGATGGCGATGGTCACGATCCACGCAAGAGGAAGCATGAAGAGATTCATCATTAGCGCGATCTTGACGCTCTTCCATTGCATTGGCCAAATGTCGTGAAACATGGCTCTCCAGCGATCGCCGAAGTGACTGTACTTTCGCCGATAGAATTCTCGGTTGCTCGTCGCCCAGACGACCTGAAAGGCAACTAGGCCGAGAAAGTTGGCAATCAAAACACCCAAGATGACACCCAACATGACATTGTTGGTGCCCACCTGAATCGCGTAGCCGATCGGAGCTCCAAGGCCAGCGACAGGAGTGCCAGCTAAAAATGTGGCAAATAGCTTTCCGCGAATCGCTTTGCGCATCTCATTCTCGGAAGTCGCGCTATCGAGATGCCACATCTTGAGGCCAGCCTTTGCCGACTTTATGTCTTCAATGAGCTTGCGAAGATGGTATTTCGGGTTCAGATACCGGCTGAGTCGCCAAGCTTTGATCTTTGTTCGCGTGCGACGATGTCGTTCGCTGCGTTTGGGGCATCGGAGCGGCTCGTTTTCGGACATTTTAGTTAAGGTCGAACTCGCTTCCCATCATAAAAACGCGGCTGGGCATCACGTCGCCGAACCAATACGCGAGCTCTCGGTAATCTCTATACGACCAACAAACGAAATCGGCATCTTTTCCAACTTCGATTGATCCCTTTTGCCCCGCGAGGCCAAGTGAGGCTGCCGCGTTGATGGTACACGAGTTTAGGGCCTCTTCGGGGGTGAGCTTCATCATCCGGCATGCTATAGCCATGACGAACGGCAGACTACAACAGGGCGAACTGCCTGGATTGAAGTCCGAGGCGAGGACGATAGGGAGTCCAGCTTCAATCATCCGCCTGGCGTTTGGATAACGGCTAAGCCCGAGCCCGAATACAGAGGCGGGGAGCAAAACTGGGATCACGCCTGCGTCCGCCATGGCCCTGATGCCGTCATCAGAAGTGTGCTCAAGATGATCGGCGGTGGTTGCGCCGATTCGGGCAGCAAACGCCGCGCCGCCGTGATCGCCAAGTTGGTCCACGTGAACCCGAATCTTGAGGCCGAGTTGCTTGGCGGCTTGGAGATAGCTGGTCACGACCGACTCGCTGAAGTAGCCGGGCTCGATGAAGGCATCCACTGAATCTGCGCCCGCGGCGAAAGCGGCGGGGAGACCGTCGATGATCTCTCGGATGTAGTTTGCGGGGTTACCCGCGTGCTTTTTGGGGACCGCGTGGGCGGGGAGCCAAGTGCGGGAGACGGTGCCAATGCCTTGGTTTGCGGCGGCGAGATGCTCGAGTTCGACCTCGACGTCTAGGCCGTAGCCGGTCTTGGTTTCGAATGTGGTGGTGCCTGCTCGAACAAGGCGGATTTGGTTTTGTTTGGTTGACTGGCCGATATTGGAATTGCGGGTTTGGGCTACCGTCGAGTGGATGCCTCCGCCCAGGCTTGCGATCTCTTGGTAGGTCTTCCCTGCGCATCTCCATCCGAATTCCTCCACGCGATCGCCCCCAAAGACGGTGTGGGTGTGCGCGTCCACGAGGCCGGGCGTGACCAGAGCGTTTTGAAGGTCGAGGGCGTTGCGGTCAGTGACTTCGTCTGTTCGGCCGACCCACGTGAACTTGCCCGCTTCCACCGTGAACGCAGCGTCAGCAATGGTGGTGACTTCTTGGAGTGCCTTGCCGGTGCGGACACTTGGTCCGGCGAGGGTGACTAGCTGACCACAGTGAACATAGGTCGTTGCGCTCATTCTTGGGAAAGGACCCCCGAGGCGAAACTGAGCAGGCACGCGGCGCACGCCATCGCCGTCACCCGGTTTTGATCGAGTACGGGATCAAATTCGACGATATCCATGACGCGCACTTTGGGGTGGGCACCAGCGACCCGGGCGAATTGCCTAGCTTGAAAAGCGTGGATTCCCCCTGGTCTAGAACCCGGTGCACCTGGGCAGGCGGCGCGATCAATCGTGTCTATGTCGAGATCAATGTAAATCGCGTTGACTTGTGGTGAAAGGGCCTCCAAGCTCTGCTGGAGCGTTGGGACGATACCGATTGTGTGCACCCACTCGGCGGATCGCACAGTGATACCGGCGTCCTTTGCGATCCGGGCATAGTCGGGGCTGTTCGCAAACGACTGAATCCCAATCTGGTGAATGTTCGTCCCGGGCATCCCTGCCTCGAGGAGAGCACGAATGGGGTTGCCGTTGTGGAAACCATCATCAGTGTGCCGCAGGTCAAAGTGGGCGTCAAGGGTGATGAGGCCGATGCGGTCCAGCGGCAGGCCCATGGCGTGAACGCCGAGGCGGGTGACGCCATTGTCTCCGCCCATGATGACGGTTGGGGGGAGGGATGGAAGGAGCTCTGCCAGTGCCGTCTCCAGAACGTTGCCGAAGTCCTTAATGGGTAGGTCAGCGAGGTTGTGGTCTAGATCGATGTCGTATGTGCTGAAGTACCAGAGGGCGTCGCGGACGGAATCCGGGGCCAAATGGCAGTTTCCAGGAGTGATCGATTGGTTCACGGGCAAACCGAGAACCGCCAATTTGGGCTGCGGCGACGATGACGCGAGCCAAGCGCTCGCTCGGGGCCAATGAGGGTCGTGGTGCATTGAATTAGCCTTCGAGCATCGGCACGCGAACGCCCTTCTCGGCGGCGCACGCCTTTGCCTCGTCATAGCCAGCATCCACATGGCGGATCACACCCATGCCGGGATCAGCGGTAAGGACGCGCTCGAGTCTACGATCCATCATCGGCGTACCGTCGGCTACGACGACCATCCCGGCGTGCTGAGAGTAGCCGATACCGACGCCGCCGCCATTGTGGATGCTGACCCAGCTTGCGCCGGCAGCGGTATTGACCATCGCATTGAGCAACGCCCAGTCTGCGACGGCGTCGCTCCCGTCCTTCATGGCTTCAGTTTCGCGATTTGGGGAGGCTACGGAGCCGCAATCAAGGTGGTCTCGCCCGATGACGATCGGTGCCTTCAGTTCGCCGTTCTTAACTAGTTGGTTAATCGCAAGGCCAAACTCGGCTCGTTCTCCGTAGCCTAGCCAACAAATACGGGCCGGGAGGCCTTGAAACTGGATCCGACTCTTGGCGAGGCTGAACCAGCGTTGGAGCGTCTCGTTCTTGGGGAACATTTCGAGGGCGAGACGATCGGTGCGGTCGATATCGGTGGGATCGCCGCTGAGCGCGACCCAGCGGAAGGGGCCGCGACCCTCGCCGAACATGGGCCGGATGTACTCCGGGACGAACCCGAGGATGTCAAAGGCGTTGGTGACCCCGGCCGTAACCGCGTTGGCTCGGATGTTGTTGCCGTAGTCAAAGGTGACCGCGCCAGCTTTTTGGAGGTCGAGCATAGCCTGGACGTGGACACCTTGACTCGCGATGGATTGGCGGATGTATTCCTCTGGGTTCGATTCCCGCAACTGGGCGGCTTCGCTTAGGTTAAAACCGATGGGAACGTACCCGACTAAAGGATCGTGGGCACTGGTTTGGTCAGTGAGCACATCCGGGACGATGCCGCGTCGCACCATTTCAGGAAGGATTTCGGCGCAGTTTCCAACCAGGCCCACACTCATCGCGGGTCGATCCTTGAGGATTTCGAGAGCCTCGTCGAGGTTCCAGGCGATCTTATCGCAGTAGCCGGTCTGAAGCCGCTTTTCAATGCGTGACGGATCTACATCAATGCCGATGAAGCTCGCGCCGTTGAGAACGGCTGCCAACGGCTGCGCGCCACCCATTCCCCCCATCCCGCCGGTGACCACCAAGCGACCATTTAAGGAGCCTCCGAAATGCTGATCGGCGCAGGCGGCGAACGTCTCAAATGTGCCTTGGACGATGCCTTGGGAGCCGATGTATATCCACGAACCGGCGGTCATCTGACCGTACATCATGAGGCCGCGCTGTTCCAGATCGCGGAAGACTTCCCAGTTCGACCACTTGCCGACGAGGTTGGAGTTGGCGAGCAGCACGCGAGGAGCTTCCTCGTGAGTGCGGAACACGCCGACGGGCTTGCCGCTCTGGATGAGCATCGTCTCATCGTTCTCAAGACTTTGGAGTGTGCGCACTGTGGCGTCGAACGCCTCCCAGCTTCGCATCGCTCGACCGGTTCCCCCGTAGACGACGAGGTCGTCAGGCCGTTCGGCAACCTCGGGGTCGAGGTTGTTCATCAACATGCGGAGGGCCGC
>JAYUVF010000054.1:0-6467 GCA_043754215.1 Chthonomonas sp.
CCCGCACGTTGATCGGCGTCGGCTTCTTGATGACCGCACCCCTTCTCGCGCAAGCGATGCTGGTGTCTGCACTGATCGGGCCAGCGATCTCGATGTTCGCCCTCACCACCGCCTGCTTCTTGCTCGGCATCAGCGGGGCGCTCCCGATTGAAACAGTAGTCGCCGGATGGCTCGGCGGCGCAGTCGGTGCCCACTCCGTAAATCCCCTCAAGCAGCGCTCTGACCTCATTCGTGCCATGACCGTGGTCGGATTAGCTCAGATTGTCATCGGAGCCTCAGCCTCGGCCATGAGCTCATCATCGGTTCGCCCGGTCCTCGAAAGTGCGGCTTGGGCCGGCCTTGCTGCCATCGTAGCCACGAGCATCTTTTGGTTCGGCGTGGCCATTTTGGAAAAGGGATTTGGCCTTACCAGTGATTGGTCCTTACTTGAGCTTTGCTCACCCGATCACCCTTTGCTTAGAGAACTGACCATGCGGGCCCCGGGCACCTACGCCCACAGCGTGATGGTTGGCAATCTCGCGGAGAATGCAGCGCGGGAGGTGGGCGCAAATGCGGTTCTGGCCCGTGCGATGGCCTACTTCCACGACATCGGAAAGATCAACCGCCCCAGCTACTTCATCGAAAATCAGCGCGGCGACAACCTGCATGATGATCTCCCCGCCGCCCTCAGCGCCCGCATCATTTCTGAGCACGTAAAGGAAGGACTCGAACTCGCCCGCCAGTACCGGTTGCCGCGAGTGATCCGGGATGGCATCCAGCAGCACCATGGCACGTCCTTGATCGCCTTCTTCTACGGCAAGGCGTTGCAAACTCAGGCGGCGACCGACGAGCTCGAATCGTCCTTCCGCTATGAAGGGCCCAAGCCCCAAACTCGCGAAGCCGCCATTTTGCACCTCGCCGACAGCGTGGAGGCTCTCAGCCGAGTGATTCCGAGGGGAAGTAGCGAGGAACTCGAGATTGCCATCCGCCGCGTGATCGAAGAGCGTCGGGCCGACGGTCAACTCGACGAGTGCGAACTCACCTTCCGCGATTTGCGAGTGATTGAGCGCTCTTTCCTCCGATCGCTCGGGGCCCTACGCCACGAAAGAATTGAATACCCCGACGATATCGCCGCCCATGTCAACGCAAAAAGCTCGCATTACGATCTCGAACAACTCCGGACGGCGTACCCGGACGAGCACCCTCCGCATGGCGCTTGAAACCTTGATCCAGATCCACGAGCCGACACGCCGAGACATCTCGGTGTTGCTTACCGACGACGACACCATCCGGCAACTCAACCATGAGTGGCGCGGACTGGATGAAGCCACAGATGTCCTCAGTTGGCCCGGAGGCGAGATGCCGGGGGCGAACCTGGGTGACCTCGCGATCAGCCTGGGCACCGCCGCCCGCCAAGCCGCCGCTCGCAAAATGCCTCTCCACAACGAAGTAGCGATTTTAGGCATCCACGGCGGGCTACACCTGTTAGGATTCGACGATCTGACCGATAATGATCGGGAAGAGATGCTGGTAAAAATGCGTGAAGTCGCCCTGGCGGCCAACATCCCGATGGAAACCGATTGGAGCTCGCTCCCTCACTCGGAAGAGGACAATGTCCGGTAGCCGTAGTATTCTCGCGCCGTTCAAAGTCGCGATGTCGGGGGTGATTTACACCTTCCGAACCCAGCGTCACATGAGGATTCACTTCTTCGTGACGATCTTCATCATCATCGGCGCGCTACTCCTCAACCTCCGTACGCGCGAGATTTTGGTCCTGCTGTTCATGATCAACTTCGTCCTGGTGGCGGAAATGTTCAACAGCGCTATTGAGGCCACCGTGGACCTTGTCAGTCCGAATTACCATCCGCTGGCGAAATTTGCCAAAGACATCGCCGCGGGCGCGGTGCTCGTCACCACCATCATGGCGGTCACCGTCGGCATCCTCATTGCCGTTGGCGACGACGCCTGGGATCGCATCCGAGTCGCCCTCACTGCCGAGCAACCCGCAACTCCGGTCATGTGGCGCATCGTCCTTGGTTGTTTTCTGTTGTTCGTAATCGTAGTGATTGGTAAGGGACTGGGGAAGCGCGGTTCCGTGCTCAAAGGAGGGCTAGTATCGGGTCATGCCGCGTACGGTTTCTTCTTTGCCGGCACGGTGATGTTCATTTCTGACGCCCCACTCGTCACGGCGCTCGCTCTCGTCCTTGCCGCGATCATCGCGCAGAGTCGATGGGAAGCAAAAATTCATTCAATTTCTGAACTCGTCCTTGGCGCAACGGTGGGCTTAGTGCTCTCGCTGCTGACCTTTGGCCTGATGCCCAAATAGACCATGAAAGCTGACCCTCCCGAACGTACGCCGCGAATGCGGCTCCAGATTGCCCTCCTGATGCTCCTCACGGCCGCTATATCGCGGGCGAGCATCCCGGACGGCGACACGCTCACCACCAACATCCCCTCGTACGTCGGGGTCACGGTGGCCCTACTGTTGCTCGTCATCGCACTGAATGGGCTCTTCGTGGCGGCAGACACGGCGATCGAACTCCTTCGACCCACCCACGTCAAGATGTTCGACAATGGGCGGTCGCAAAAACTCCAACACCTTTTGGACAGTCGCCCCCACTACGTGGCGGCGTGTACTTTGGGTAGCCAAACGTGTCGCGCCTGGATGATAATCCTCAGTTTCATCCCTGCGCCGTTCCTTGCCCACATCTACGCGGAGAGGTCCGCGGTCGCGGATCAGTGGTGGTACGTCCTCAGCGCGGGAATTCTAGTGACCATTCCGGTGGCCGCTGTCAATGTGATTTTCGGCGAGTTGGTCCCTAAGAGCTACTCCGCTCTCCATCCCCACCAGATCGCGGTTCAAACATTTGGATTGGTGCGCGTCACGTCACTCGTGCTGACGATCCCCAGCCGACTGCTGACCAGCGTTGCCAACGTCATCACCCGCCGCTTTGGTGCCACCGCAAGCTTCTCGTTCCCCAATCAGGCGGAACAAGAGATACGCAGCCTCGTGGAGAGCGCCCAGGAAACGGGCGAAATCGAAGAAGAAGAACGCGAGCTTCTGCACTCAGTGTTCGAATTCGGCGACACTGTTGCCCGTGAGGTCATGACTCCGCGCGTGGACCTCGACTCGGCCCCGATCGTTAGCGACGCCGAGACGCTCATTTGCTTGATCGAAGATTCTGGCCACAGCCGCATCCCCATTTTTGAGGAAACCGATGACCAAATCATCGGCATCGTCCACGCTAAAGACCTGATGACCGCGCACATGCGGAGCAACGGAGTCGGCGTGAATCTCCGCACCCTTCTCCGGCCCGCGCTGTTTGTTCCAGAGAACAAGGACTTGTTCGACCTGCTTCGAGAAATGCGATTGCACCGAACTCAAATGGCGATTGTTCAGGACGAATTCGGCGGCACCGCCGGCATCGTGACGATCGAAGACATCGTGGAAGAGCTCGTCGGCGATATCGTGGACGAGTACGACGTGGAGGAAAAAGCGATCGTCGCCGACGGCGAGGGCTGGACGGTCAGCGGCCGCACCAACCTGTACGACCTCAACGACGAAATCGGGTCGTCCTTCGACAACGACGAATTCGATACGCTCGGCGGATATGTTTTCGGCCTCTTCGGGCGACAACCCAAGGTTGGCGAGTCGCTTGACGACGTCGGCTACAAGTTCACGATCAAAGAAACCGATGGGCGACGGATCAATAAGATTCACGTCGCCCGCGATTCGAGCCTCGTCTCGGCTCTTGATGAGATGCTTAGTTAGATCGCCCGTAGGTTCTGCGGATGATCGGAGCTGTGGTGGTGTACCTCGGTAAGCGCATCAGCAAGTACGGAGAACAGCGTCGCATCGAACCGTCGAGCGGCACATTCTCAAACCAGGTGATCGTGATGCGCCCCGCGTGATCCACCGTAACACGGTCTATTTCGACGTTAGTTTGTCGGTTTTTGGGTCCAGCGTGGATGGCGACTACCATCTCATCCTCCCAGCGTACGTCACGAGACAGCTCCAGCATCTCCTCGCTGCCCGGGAACGCATTCTTGGCGTGCTGCTCATATTCGCGTCGGCTGGCCAAAGTAAACGTCCGCTCCACTGTTACATTCGAGTACACGCCTCGGTCAAGTAGACCCCATCGAATTGGTCGAACGGGGTCCTCGTAACCCCAGCCTGGAAGCAGCACGGTGCCCGAACCGATGCCTCCGAAATCGTCACATCGGACGAACCGAGGCGAGCCGGAGTTGCGCTCGACTCTGATTACGACGTACGGCGAAGTGATTGCCTGAGAGGTGATGGAGCCAGGTGGGGGCGCGGTTTCCACGTATTGCACTTCGATGTTTCGAGCGTCCACGAACGAAACGCTGCGCACGGTGACACAGACCCCGCCTGTCCGTCGTTCACCCAGCGCAATAACCCACAGCTCTTCACGCGCCCATTCCAACCCTCGAGGGGCGGAAGCGGCCGAATTGCCAGTGAGTTCGCTCCAATATTTTTGCCACGTGCCTTCGGTTGAAAGGACGCGAGTTGAAAATGTCTTTTGGCGAGAGTTTGTCCCCGCGTGAAAAGTACTCCATTTCACCGCCGGGAGCCCCGGTGCCATCTGAGCCACCGCCAAAACCGGCAGAAGGCACGCCAACACAACTGAAATTATCCATCGCATGATATTTCTAAGACGCATTATTCGGCGTCCCGTTACAACAAGATAGGGCTATAATCGCCGAACGATGAATCGGGGAACAGCGTGGTACCGGTTTATTCGCGGCTTCGTCAAGCACGTGATCCTGCGCCTCCTCGGAGGCATGCGAACGATCAATTCCAGCCACGAGCCTGCTGAGGGTGCTCTCATCGTCGCTCCCGTGCATCTCAGCTTCATTGATCCTCCTTTAGTTGGATGCGCAATGCGCCGCGCCATCACATTTATGGCGAAAGAAGAATTGTTTCGCCCGTTCCTGTTAGGGCCGCTCATTCGCTCCCTCGGGGCGTTCCCGGTGCGAAGGGGCGCGGGAGATACGGAAGCCATTCGCCTCGCGATCAAACTCCTTCAGGAGGGCCGCGCCGTGCTCATGTTCCCCGAGGGAACCAGAGGAGACGGCAAGACGCTGGGTGCCCTGACCCCTGGAATCGCCATGCTCGCTAAGCGCACCGGGGCGAGAGTATTGCCACTGGGGTTGGTGGGTACGGAGCAAGTCCTTCCTCGCGGTGCGAGCAAACCACGACGCAACCCAATGACTGTGGTGTTCGGCGAGACGTTTACGTTTGCTGAAGTCTGTGGCGGGGAAGGCGACAAAAACGCCCGAAACAAGTTCAACGAAGAACTAGAACGCCGTCTCCTGGCACTAAGCGCTGAGGGTGGTCTGGCCCTCAAAACCGAGCCGCGAACGACGCCCCAAACAGAGGCTGCTGCCCCTGAACCAGCCACCGAAGCCTGAGTTCGCGGGACATCGCGTACTCAAACCCGGCAGTGATCTCCTGAGAATCATATTCTGCCAAGAGCCGAAAACGATCTGTAAACGGCAGCAGGGCTCCAAAAAACGCCCCCTTAAACCGCCCGGTTCCCGCGCCAATTGTCAGTTCCGTCGGCGTATTGGCATTGAACGCATCGAAGTTATTGAGGCGTGTCGTCAGTGAGACGTAAAAGCTACGTCCCGCCAGACTCTCATCCGAAACATCCATTACTCCAACCGAGATGCCAAGCCCGAAGTCGGGCACGGCGGGGATGTAGTTGTAGGAGAGATCAAGGGCATCGCGCCTTCCGATCCGACTAATCTCCGCGTCGAAAGCATTCCCAAATCCAAACCCGATAAAGGTCGCCGCCGGGTCGCGGTCGCGCGGACTCAGCAGCGTCTCAATCCGAAAGTCTCGGTTCGCGTAGCGGTCGCCCAGCGGCAAAAAGATCAGCCGTTCGGCGGCGGAGATTGCGCACAACGCACAAAAGAGGAAGACAAAGAGAGCGTGGCGCACGCGGCGAACAATACCCGAACCGAGTACCCTAAACGCATGACGGAGCCCGCCGAATCCCGAGATCGCCTCGGGTTTATCGAAGGATTACGCGGGTTGGCGGCGCTCTACGTGGTGCTCCAGCACATCTGCACCTTGGTCGATCCAAGGTTCCTCATGCAGCGCCCGGACGCACAGCCCCGCTGGCTCGCCGGCGTGATGTCCACCCTTTGGTACGGGCACTTCGCGGTGGCCGCATTCATCGTCCTCTCCGGGTTTTGTCTGCAGATGTCTCTCTACGGACGCAAGGACGGGCGGCTCACTGACCTTCCCACCTTCCTAAAGCGTCGATGCTGGCGCATTCTGCCCCCGTACTATGCGTGCCTCGCCCTTTCTCTGCTGGTTTGCCATTTCGTCACCTCGCGACAGGAGGGGCTGCCGTGGTCGCAATACCTTCCCGTCACCACCGAAAACGTGGCCGCCCACGTTTTCATGATCCACAACCTCTCGCGGGAGTGGATGTACAAGATCAACGGTGTCTTGTGGT
>JAYUVF010000055.1:0-10166 GCA_043754215.1 Chthonomonas sp.
TGCGCCATTGCTTCGATGATTAGAACTCCGGGCATGATCGGATCCCCAGGGTAGTGACCCTGAAAAAACGGCTCGTTCATAGTCACGTTTTTGATCCCGACGCAGCTCTTGTCCACCTCCAAGTTCTCTATCCGATCCACGAGTAGCATCGGGTAGCGATGAGGAAGGACGCGCATTATTTCTTGGATGTTCAGGGGAAGCCTCCGGCGTTCTGCCGGAGGATAATGTACCTGCTAGCGCGATCCCGTGACGTTTACCGGAACAAGTTTTGGAACACCAGCACGCCACTCAGGGCCTGGGTGATGTTCTGGGCCGTCAGGCCCTTCGGTTGACCAAACAGAATCACGTCCCCCGGATTGATCTTGGGGTTCGCTTCCGACTTGCCGTCCTTCAAATACTCATCCAAATTGTATTGGCGGGCAACCAGTTTCCCGTTCTCGGGCTTCAACACGTAAGCGCGTCGAAGGGAGCCCTTTTCGGTGAGCCCGCCACCGGCGGCGAGTACATCCACAAGCCGATATTCCTTTTCGTCCTGCATCATCACAGCGCCCGGCTTCAGAACTTCTCCAAGAACCGTGAACGCTCGCTCGTTGCGTAGCACGAAAATCGAGTCGCCCGGCTCAACCTTGATGGGCGCAGACTGGTTTGCCTCGGCCGTGGCATCCACCACCAAAATCTCGTTTCGGCGGAAAATGTACACCCCTTTTAAGGTCCCGTCGGGCCCAACCCCGCCCGCCGTCGCACCCACGAGTTGGGCAACGGTCGTACCGGGGCGCACGTCATAGTCGCCCGGCTTCATCACAAATCCGGAAACCGATGTCCGAAATAGTGTCGGCGGTTGGATCACGATGGTGTCGCCATTTTCAAGCACGAACGGCGATTTGCCGAAATCCTGCTTCGGCGCAAAGGTGTGCGTTTCAGGTCCGCGTCGAACCGTGACCTCAAGCTCAGAAAACTGGCTCGGCTCAGCCGTAATGGCACCCGCCGAAGCGATCGCCTGATACAGATCACTGCCCAGTCTCACCCGCTTCTCCCCGGGATTGCCCACGAGGCCGAGCACCCAGATCCTCACCATCTGCACCGGCATGATCGTAACCAAGTCACCCGGTTGCATCGGGCCATTCCATTGCTTCGAGTCTCCCTTCATCAGCAGGTCCAAATTGACCTCCTGCAGGAACTTGCCGGAACGGTAAATCCGAGTCTCAAATAGATCGAGGGGCGAGGGCATTTTGCTGAGCGCAATCAGCTGGCGCAATTCAAGCCCCGGTGCAAACGGATAACCACCGCTGGTGGTGGATGTGGCTGCATCGCCATCGCCTCGCACAACGAATACAGATTCTTGCCGCTCTTGGGTAACCACAACCGCCACCCGCGGGTTCTTCACGTATGCTTGCAATCGCAAGCCAATCTCTTTCTCAAGCTCTAAGACCGTGCGGCCAGCGGCACGTACTTGCCCAAAACCGATGCCGCTGATCGTGCCGTCGCTAAGCACGAAATAGTCCGCCATGTACTCTGGAAAGCCGAGCACCACCACCTTGATGCAATCGCCAGGTTTTAGCCTGAACGCAGTTTGGGGCTGGGCGGTTTGGGCCAGTAACGTACTGGCCAAGAGCAATGACATTCCGAGGGCGACCTTCTTCATTCCGATCCTTGAAGCACCCCGCAATTCTAAGGGCACTATTCAGATCATCGGCGTCGTGAATGAGTCTCTTTAGGACGATTTCGGCGGGCCCAGCAAATACTCGATACCACGCGCAAATCGCCCGCGCCAAGCCGCCCAGTTGTGCCCTTCGCTGGTCACGAAAACCTCGTGGTCGCGGAAGAGTCGGCGTAGTGCATCAGTCATCCGGTCATTGGAAACGGTCAACACCCCTTCGTACCGTCCCCAATCAATAAAGAGCTTCAAATCCGGGTTGAGCCTCAAGAGCGCGGACTTCGCGAAAACGCCCGGCGAAGCCCAAAACGCTCCGGACTGGGAATGCACCCCGCCCGCCACCTGCTCCGGAAAATGCTCGGCGATGCGCATGCTGATCAAGCCTCCAAGAGACGCCCCACCCACATAAACATCCTTCGGGTCTTTGGAAATCTTCGCTCGAGTGCGCAACGTGGGCAACACATTTTCCACGATGTAAGCCTCGTAGTCGGCGCTCCGCTTCCAATATTCCGATAACCGGTCGTGCGGTGGAATCAGAGCCACCGCGACAGGCGGAATTTTGCCCTGGTCAATGAGGTTCTGAAGGATGTGCTGCGGCTTGACGAACTGCTCGTAGTCCTTGCCGTCGGCGTAGAGCAAGACCGGCAAATCCTTGTGCTTCCCTTCTGGCACGTACATGACAACCGTACGGCTACTCACATGCCCCCCAATCCGCATGGCGATGCGGCGCATCGGGACATCTGGCATTTGGTCTGGCACCTCATTCGAGTAAGCCGGACCTCGGTAAAAGCTATTGAAGCCGCCGATCCCGTTTGAGGCGCGTTCTGGGTTCACGGGATCGAGCATCCACCGCCCGTCTACAACGAACTGATATTCGATACGGACATCATCCGGAAGATCAACTTCCAGAACCCAGCGTTCGCCGTCTCGAACCATGTGCTTCGGACGATCCCAGCCAAAAAGGTCGCTGGCGAACCGGACTTCTCCGGCCCTCGGGGCAACGATGCTGAACATCACGAGTAAACAGAATCTACAGACGCGGCAAGTTAGGATAAAGGCGGCGATCAAGCCCCCTCACTTCAACTTTCCACTTTCCGTCGCGTTTTATCATCGGCAGCTCGAATTTCTCTTCGTACGAGCCCTCCCGATTGACATTCCGACTCACCATCATCCGAACCATCGCCGTGTTTTCGGTCGGGTTCAAACTGGAGTTAATCTTGTAGAAGAACATGTAGTGCGGGCCAGCCACCTTGGCGGTGTATTCCCACTGCTTCTCCAATTCGCCAGGTTCGGTGTCTGGGGAATCAGACATCGCCACAAGCGTCTTCACGTCCCCTTTAGCTAAGGCGTCCATAAATCGGACGGCAGCGGATTCCGCCGATTCACCGGCCACGAAGAAAATAGCCAAAATCGCAACGATGCCCGCGATCCCCGCGACCATCAGCCAACTCGCTCGTCCCGCTCTTTTGAACCTACTTTGCATGATATTGCCTCGTATTGTGAACTAACGCCGCAGGAAACTGCTTTGCTCCCGGTAGTTGTAGGTTCGCATCGGGTCGATGAGCCAAATGCCATCACGCCTGACGAGCACCCAGAAGATGGTTACCACCATGCGCTCTTGCCGCCCAACTCCCTGCATCATCTGCTCGTGGTCCGTCGCGACCAAGACCAAATTTCCGCTCCTTTCCTTCCCCCGCACCCGCAATGGCGCCCCGAGCACTTGATTTGATTGGTTAATCAACCAAAGATTGTAGGGCGAGTTGACGTTGGTGTTGATGAACGGAGCGGTTTGTGCGACACCCCCCTTCTGCAGCGCCTGCAAGTAGCGGCGTACCGCGCTCTCCGGACCCGCAGACTGCGCGGCCGCGAAGACGGCGAGCGTTAGCCCGGCTAGCACCGCGCTGGTCCACAAACCTGCTCGTTTTTGATTCATCAGATAGGATTGAGAGTACCGGACTGAACGAATGGCGGGAACGAACGTCCCAACGGAACAACAAGTTATTGTAAAGTAGATTTGAGGCCACCCATGAGCAACCCCCTAAGCAGAAGAGATTTCCTTGGTCACAGCGCGATGATCGCGGTGGGGCTCACCGCTCCGGCGTGGCTCAGTACCATTGCCCGCGCCGATGTCATTCGCAAATCTGCCGGCGGCAAGATTGATCCGGATGGGATTCTTGTCGTCATCCAGCTCAGCGGTGGCAACGATGGCCTGAATACGCTCATCCCTTACACCGATAGCCGCTACAAGGAGCTTCGCCCCACCTTGGGCATTGCGGACGACAAAGTCCTCCGTATTCACGAGAAGCTCGGCCTCCACCCCGCCATGACGGGCATCGAAGCGCTTTACAAGGAGGGCAAAGTTGCCGTGATCAACAACGTCGGCTACCCTCGTCCGAACCGCTCCCACTTCAAGAGCATGGAAATTTGGCAATCCGCCTCCCCCGAGACCAACTTGGGCTACGGTTGGGTCGGTCGTCACCTCGATTTACTCCACGCCAAGAATCCTCTAAACCCGGTCTACGCTCTCGGTCTCTCCACTGATAAGCCACGCTCTCTACAGGCCGATGACTACTCGGTGCCTTGCTTTGCCTCTCTCGCGGACATTCAGTCTATGGTCGGCGATCCTGATGCGGAGCGGATGCTACGCGAGATCCAAGGCACTGGCGGCGGAGCCGGCGAAGAAGTCGTACGCGCTGCCAACAAATCGGCCCTTGATGCCATGGCTTCCCTGCGAGACAAGCTCAAAGGATTCACGCCCAAGCAGACCTATCCAACAGACAATTTCGGCAACGGTTTCAAGCAGCTCGCTCAAATCGTGGCAACCTCGCCCCAAACCCGGGTGCTGTATTTCAGCGCGGGCGGCTTCGACACCCACGCCCGCCAGGCCGACCAGCACGAGAAGCTCATGCGCGGGTTCAGCGACGGTCTTTTGGCGTTCCAGCGTGAGCTCGAAGCACTAGGCAAGGCGGACAAAGTGGTCGTGATGGTCTTCTCAGAATTCGGGCGGCGCACCTATGAGAACGCGAGCGGCGGCACCGACCACGGCGCGGCTGGCCCGATGTTCATGGTTGGCAAGTCTGTCAAGGGCGGCATGTATGGCCCGATGCCCGACCTGCAAAACCTCGTGGACGGCGACCTCAAGTACGGCATCGACTTCCGCCAGGTCTACGCCACCGCCCTCGACAATTGGATGGGCGGAGACAGCGAAAAGGTCCTTGCCGCGAAATTCGAAGCGCTCAACGTGCTAAAGGTCTAAAGGAGGGGGGCCTTCAGGCCGCCATCGGAGCAAGGCATTCATGCCGTGCCAAGCGCGAGAAGTACCAAATGTACCGATGTACTTCGGGTTTTCACGAAGTACTTCGCTATCTTAAGCGGACCGCCAGACACATCGTTTCGTCCGTGGCATTCTAGGGTGTCAACCGTTTGGAGGATAAATCCTCCCGCTCCAAAGGCGGCCTGAAGGCCCCCCTCCTACCGTCGCCTCGGGCGAGCTCCGAGTGGTTGTAAAAGTTCGATCCAGTCTTGGGTGGGTTTCGGGGTCACCGCGTAAAGCAAATGCGATTGCCAACCTTTCCTCCGGGGTCAGGCTCAGCAAGTACTGCCGATCCTCCGCCTCCGAGGTCTGGAAGTTCTTCAAGATTTTCACTTCCAAGTCGCGCCGCATTGAATTCAGTTTATCACGATCATGAACACGCGGCCTGAAGGCCCCGCTCCGAAGGCGGCGTAAACGCCCCCCTCCGGTGGATCCGAGCAATCAACTCCGATGGGAACGTAGAATTGATGGTCTATGCCATTCGCCACCATTGCCGAAGCCCTCGAAGAACTCAAGCAGGGCAAGATGATTATCGTGGTGGACGATCCCGACCGGGAGAATGAGGGCGATTTGGTGTGCTCCGCCGAGTCCTGCACGCCCGAATTGATGAACTTTATGCTCCTGCACGGGCGCGGCGTGCCATTTATTCCCACCACTTACGAGCGCTTGCAAGAGCTCGGGGTGCCGATGATGACCAAGCAAAACACCGCCCGCCACGGCACCGCGATGGCCGAGACGGTGGACGCATTGCACGGAGCCACGACCGGCGTGAGCGCCAGCGACCGCAACCTGGCGGTGAAGGTGTTCGTGGACGACGCGGCGAAGCCGACCGATCTCGCCCGGCCCGGGCACATCATCCCCCTGCGCGCGGAGCCGGGCGGAGTGCTGCAGCGAGCCGGCCACACCGAGGCGATCGTGGACCTCATGAAACTCGCCGGATTCAAGCCGACCGGCGTGGGCTGCGAGATTTTGAATGAAGACGGCACGATGATGCGCCTCGTGGATTTGGAGCCGTTTGCCCAGAAGCACGGGCTGAAGATCGTGACTATCGCCGACTTGATTGCCTACCGTCGGCAACACGAACGCCTCATCGAACGCGCGGCGGGGCCGATTGACTTCCCGACGAAGTTCGGACACTTCACGCTCTACGCATACGAGCCGACGGTCGAACGAGACCCGTACGTGGCGATCGTGAAGGGTGAGGTCAACACCGACGAGCCCGTCCTCGTGCGCATGCACTCGAGTTGCCTGACCGGCGACCTGCTCCATTCGCTTAGGTGCGACTGTGGCGAGCAGCTCGAAATGGCCCTGCGCATGATCGAAAAGGAAGGGCGCGGGGTGGTCGTTTACATCATGCAGGAGGGACGCGGCATTGGCCTGATCCCGAAATTGAAGGCGTACGAGCTCCAAGATCAGGGCATGGACACGGTCGAAGCGAACTTGGCGCTGGGCTTCAAGGCGGATGAACGCAACTACTCGCTCGGCGCGCAACTGCTTAGCGACCTCGGCATCAAGAAAATCCGCTTGATCACCAACAATCCCGCAAAGCGGGCGGGCATCAGCGGCTACGGGCTGGAGTTTGTGGAGTTCGTCCCGATCGTGGCCGAGCCCGACGTGAACCGCGAGCGATATCTTGCGACCAAGGCGGAGAAGATGGGCCACATGTTCCCAAAAGGGGATAATTAGCAGGTTCAAATCGCGGAAACCGTCGTACAATAGGCGACCGATATGACCGAACTCGCCCTGAGCGCACTGCTGGCGTTGCAACCGATCCGGGTGGACGGCACGCTCTGCCACCCCTCCAGACTCATCGTGAAGTCAGAGGTGGCGAACGAACTCCGCAAGGAGGGATTCCCGGTTGTGGCCGAGTTCAAGCCGATCGGATTCGCGAGCATCCAAATCCCCAGCGGCGATCTTGAGGGGACCTATCGAAGCCTGCGAAAGACCTACGGCAGCGAGCGCATTTTCCTTGACCGGGCCGCCGAAATCGCCTACACCCCCACAGACCCTCTTTACGGTAACTCCTGGCACCACGCCAACATCGGCTCAGACTTACTTTGGGACACGAGCTTCGGATCCTCTGCCATCACCGTGGCGGTGATCGACACCGGAGTCTTCACCGGTCACCCGGACCTGGCGCCAAACCTCTGGACGAACACGGGTGAGTTCGCAGGCAATGGCGTCGACGACGATTCGAATGGTTACGTGGATGACGTCAACGGATACGACTTCGGCTACGGCGACCCGATCCCGAACGACGTGAACGGGCACGGCACGGCCTGCGCGGGCATCGTGGCGGCGGCAATGGACAACGGCATCGGCGGCACCGGCGTCGCGCCCTTGGCCAAGATCATGAGCCTCAAGGCGAGCATCGATTCCGGCTATTTCTATGACACGGCGAACATTGGGGCCTACTTGTATGCCGCCGCAATGGGCGCGGACATCATCAGTTGTAGCTTCTTCAGCGACCGAGTGAGCCCGCCCGAACGAGCCGCGCTGGAGTACATCGTTTCTCAAGGCGTACTGCCGTTCGTGGCTGCGGGCAACGCTCGCACCGTGATCCCTTACTATCCCGCGGCGCACGAGGCGTGCGTCAGCGTGGCGGCGTTGAATACGGGATCAACCAAGGCTGGGTTTTCAAACTGGGGATCACATGTTGACATCGCGGCTCCAGGCGTCAGTTTGGTGGCGACGACCGCTAGCGGCGGCTATACCACGGGCTTCGCGGGCACAAGCGGAGCTTGCCCGGTGGCGGCGGGAGCGGCAGCGCTGCTTTGGGGGGCTAATCCCACGTTGACGGCCACCCAGATTCGGAACTTGCTGGAAGACACCGCGTTGCCCACCATTCAATCGCCGCTCGGCGAGTACACGGGCTACGGCCGGGTGCAAGTGTTCGCCGCCTCGCAGAGCGTTCCCGCCGCGCCAGCGCGCTCGGTAGTGGTTCGGGCGGCGTCACCGCTCTATGCGACCGGCGGACGCCGCACGAATGGCATCACTCGAATCTACGGGCGCGGGTTTGCCGGGGCGACGAACTTGTCCGTGAAGCAAGGCGGAGTGCCGGTCCGCTACCAGGTCATGGGCCGGGATCACTTGCAAGTCGCCACAAGGCCGATCGCCGGGCCGCTGGAGATCATGGTCGGCACGACTACCGTGGCTTCCATTGCTCTCCCCAGCCAAGGCATCGAGTTTCCTCTCATCGAGGCGAGTTCCCCTACAAATGGCTTGACCGGCGGCTTTTCTCAAGCACGGGCTTCTGACGGGCAGGTGCTGACGGTGCCGCGTGACGGAAACGGGCTGATCCAGATGGAAGGCACCTTCCGGGACATTTTGCCCAACCGACCGCTGACGCTCTCGGTGGATCGCAGTTATGTCGGCGGTTCCGCTGGAACCGAGACAATCAAGGTCTACAACTGGTCCACCGACTCCTATCCCTACGGCCAGTTCACCACCCTCTCGACAATGCCTGTCGCCTCCGCGAACGGCACCGTGAGCTTCACGTTGCCCAATCCAGGCGGGCTAGCTGACGTGGACCGAGTCATCTACTTGGTGATCGAAACCAGCGGCACAGATGCAGGCACCACGCTGCAAGTGGACCGCGCTGTGCTCAAGTCGTAGGCCCCCTAACTCGTCCTGGGTACAATTCGTGACCCATGAAGCGCGACGACATGTTGGATCTTAACGATGCGCTTCAGCACCCTGGACGCGTGGTCGCGGTGGATATCTCCACCGACATGCCTCAAGAAGAGGACGTGGAACTGAACGCGCCAATCGAAGGGTTCATCGAAGCCTACAGCACCGGCAACCTCTTGATGATCAAGGGCGAGTTTAAGACTCGTTGCACGATGGAGTGCGCGCGTTGCGGCGGCCCCTTGGAGCAGGACATGAGCTTCGCCATCGAAGAGGATTTCCCCGTGGTTGGCGTGGCGAGTATGTACGCCCAGGACGACTACGCCAAGGTCGTGAGCGAAGAGGACTTCCCGCTATTTGAGGAGAATCACCTCATCGTGGAAGCGCTCCTGCACCAAGGTTTGATTCTCAACATGCCGCAGGCTCCTTTATGCGCCCACGGGTGGGACGGCGACTGCCCCGAAGCGGCCCAACGCGCCATGCCACCTCAGCCGGAGCTCAAAGCCGGACCCTTGGGCGGACTCTCTCATTTGCTGGGGGAGGACGAACGGCCCTGAACGTCATTGCGCTCGACGCCATGGGGGGCGATTTCGCTCCTAAAGAAGTCGTGGCGGGTGCCATGTTGGCCCAAGGCGAAGTGCGCTGCAAGATCATCTTAGTCGGGATTGAAGAGCAGATTCGAGCGTTATTGCCCGTCGTGCCGCCAAATATTGAAATTCTCCATGCTAACGAAGTGATCGGCATGGAAGACAAGCCGCTCGATGCTATCCGAAAGAAGAAAGACAGCAGCCTCACCGTTTGCGTCAACTTGGTGAAAGAGGGCCGAGCGCAGGCCGTGGTCAGCGCGGGTAACACCGGCGCGGCGACGGCAGCCAGCCTTCTATCCTGGCGGCAAATTCCCGGAATCCACCGTCCGGCCATCGCGACCGTGATGCCGAACAAGCACGGTCAGTTTCTGATGCTCGATGCGGGCGCCTCGCCCGATATTGACCCCGAGCAAATTCTCGAATTCGCCCTAATGGGACGCGCCTATTCCCAAGCCGTCATGGGGAGATCAAACCCCAAGGTTCACCTCATCAACATGGGCGAGGAACCCGGCAAGGGAAATGCCTTTGCCAAGCAGGCCTACACGTTGCTTGAAAAATTCGAGTGGTTTGGGGGGAACGTCGAGGGGAAAGACTTGCCGAAAATCCCGCTTGACGTGGTGGTGTGCGATGCATTTGTCGGGAACGTGGTGCTTAAAACCGCCGAAGGAGTCGCGGAATTTATCATGAGCGAGATCAAGGAGAGCGCCAGCCGCTCTTGGATGACCAAGCTCATGTTCGCTCCCATCCGTCCGCTGTTGGCTCCTCTTCGCAAGAAACTGGATTACTCCGAATATGGCGGCTCCCCGCTCCTCGGGTTGAACTCGCTCTGCACCATCTGCCACGGGCGAAGCGACGCCAAGGCGATCATGAACGCCATCAAGCTCACCGACCGGGCGCTCGAAAACGACCTGATCGGAAAGATGAAGGTGTCCGTCGGCTCCCACCTGACTCCGGTTGAAGTCCCGGTCGGATAAACTCAGACACA
>JAYUVF010000056.1:0-13031 GCA_043754215.1 Chthonomonas sp.
TGGGTTCGCCATATCCACCCTGGGCACCACCGCTAATCTGTACACCCTCGCCAACGTAAGCTCTCTCACCGCGATCTCCGGTTCGGTCACGTTGCAAGACTTCCAAAGCGATCCGTTCGGCATGCCGCTCGTCATCAGCTTCCGCCAAAACGGCACGCCGATGGGCGCGATCACGACCATCATTGATGAGAGCGGCGGCTACTTCATCAACACCCACCTGCGAGGGACGTTTGACATCTTCGCCGACACCGGCTCGTGGCTCCGTCGCCGCCGCCTCGGCGCGATCACCATCACCGACGCCGGCCTCTCGAACATCAACTTCGTGCTCCAAAACGGCGACGTCGATTCTTCGGGAGAAGTAGACGCCGCCGACATTGACCAAGTCATCGCCTTCTTCGGCGCCACCGGCTCGGTCATCCAAGACGTGGACGGCTCGCTGGAAGTCGACGCGGCGGACATTGACATCGTCATCGCCAACTTCGGCGCGGTGGATGATTAGGAATTCAGCGCAGCGATAAGTCAATATGTTGGTAACCGACCTCGGCCCACGATCCTCCCCTTTTCCCACAGAAAAGGGGAGGTGGCCGACAGGCCGGAGGGGTTCCGCGAGCGGAAACTTGACTTCTGAAAGAGAGTCTGCGCAAACTTGTACTCATGCGCGGCCGCAACCGGTCACCGGAATCCTTGCAGAGGGCGAGGGAAAACCGTCAGAGTCTCAGCCACTCCACTGTTTTTCGTGTGGACAATCATGCGTAAGAACGGGTTAGGTTTCTCCTTTACGAAGGAGTATCCACTAGGCCCTTATTTTCTCGATTTCTATTGCCGCAAGCTCAAATTGAACGTTGAAGTGGACGGGGAGCAACATCTGGGGAGTTGTGAATCCGACCGTCGTCGGGACGCGTTTCTGCATGCGAAGGGGATCAAGGTCATCCGAATCAGCTCTCTGGACTGTACAAACAACCTTGAAGGGGTTGCTATTTTTCTTTTAGAGGCATGCAAGGAGAGGGCGGCGGAACTGGAGTGACCAAACCCCTCCACCCTAAAGGGCACCTCCCCTTTTTCTGCAAAAAGGGGAGGATCACAAGGCGCAAAGAGTTCTTGACCCAAGCGCAGTAGCTTGCCCACGATCCTCACCTTTCCCACGGAAAAGGGCAGGTAGCCGACAGGCCGGAGGGGTTCCGCGTGCGGACAAAGGGGGATGGTGGTCGGTATAGGATTTGAACCTACGACCCCTTCGGTGTGAACGAAGTGCTCTACCACTGAGCTAACCGACCGCGAGCCTACGAGGATACCTCAACGATTCCGCCCTTGAGACGTATCGGATGTCCGTCACGCAACCGGGGGTGCCTTTTCATGTCCGTTTTCGTCCGATATCCTAGCACCATGCTTCGCATCACCGGCACTTTCCTCGACGAGATCACCCACGACATCCCTTCGCAGAACTGGGGCCGAGCCGAATGGCGGAAGGAATTCGAGCTCTACAACAAGATCGGCATCGACACCGTCATCATCATCCGCGCCGGTTACCGCGACAAGTGCATCTTCCCGAGCAAGGTCATCGAAGACCGACTACCGGTTTACGAAGATATCGGAGCCATCTTCTTTGAACTCGCCGACGAACTCGGAATCAAGGTGTTCTTCGGCACCTACGACAGCGGCTTCCACTGGTGGCGGCGCACCTATTGGCGCGAGATTGAGATCAACAAGCTCTTCCTCGACGAAGCGTGGGCGCGTTATGGACACCACAAGTCGTTTGCGGGCTGGTACCAAACCCACGAAACCGGCAAGAACGACGCCCACATCGTCGAGCTTCACCGCCAGATCGGGGCGCATTGCAAGTCGTTGGCGAACCTACCGGTGCTGATTTCGCCCTATCCTCAGGGGGCAAAGCAACTAGGCGAAAATGCCTTCACTCTCGACGAAAGCTTTGAGCATTGGGAGCGAATTTTCGCCGAAACGTCACACGTGATCGACATCTGCGCCTTCCAAGACGGGCAGGTGCATTATCAAGAGCTGCCGAACTTCATCGAAGGTATCGCCGAGCTGGGCAAGAAGCATGGGATGACGATCTGGTCGAACCTGGAGACCTTCGACCGAGACATGCCCATCAAATTCCCACCGGCCGACTGGCGCTATCTGCGATTCAAGATGGAAACCGCCTCAAAAGTGGCAGAGAAGATCATCACCTTCGAGTTCCCCCACTTCGTCTCGCCGCACTCCTGCTATCCCGCCGCACACAATCTGTTCCGGCGTTACAGCGAGCATTTCGGCATCGACGTCTAGCCCGACTCTCGACGTCGCCTATCTTTGGGCCACACCAAGATTGCGCCCAGCAGTCCTAGTCCCGCCATGCTCAGCGGCGCGAGGGGTGGAGGGCCAACTTCCGGTGCCCGGCCCGTCTTGTAGCCCAATGGCTCCAGCACCATCAACGCCTTCGCCGGCTCGCCTTCTGTGTGCTCTCGCAGCCCCAATCCGCCCACGATCACGCCAAGGCCCAAGAAAATCGCCATCGCCGTCCTCATTTGGTGCTTGTGACTCAACGCCATCAAACAAGCCAAAACGGCCAACCCCGAATACACGATTGGAGTCCACGCGATCGGATATTTGGCAAGCTGAAGATCGTGGTGGTAGCGCACCTCGACTGCGAGTAAGGCAAAGCCCCCGGCCAGCACCAGCATAGATAATGTGTGTCGCGTCTTCTCGGTCATTCTCCTCCCGTTCCGCCCCGCGTATCGCGGCTGTTGAGCGACTTGCCCGCGCCCTTCTCCGCAGTATTAACGAACGTGTCCTTGTCGCGCATCACCGCCTGCGGGGGCAGATTGTCGGATAGCGTCTTCGCTCCCGGGATGCGCTTCACCGCCGTACCGATCGCCATGAATTCAATCATGCCTCCTCCGAGCTCATAAACGTACGTCTTGATCCCCACCACGTCATCCGCCCCAACCCGGGCTGCGTCATCCATGATGTGCTGCAGCGCGTTCTCCCGCGCCTCGTAAACCAGCTTCGTGAGCTCGTCGATCTCTCCCCGCTTGAAGGCCTTAAAGAACGCACTCATTCCACCCACAAACCCAAGGGAATAAACACTCACACCGAGCACCAATTCGATCGGCATGAATCCAAGATGAGCCAGGTTCCACATCTCCTCGCATGTCAAATCGCTCGTCGCCGGGTCGTTGCCGTGCAACTCGGGATAGAGCGCGTGCTTCGACGCCGTGCCGATCATGACCATCTCCTGCATGCCCCCGAATGGCACGATAGTGGTGTTGATGCCAACCACACAGTTCGCCCCATAGCGACGGGCGTCGGCTTTGATCCGCTCAAGCGCCAGATGCCGGGTGTGATTGAATACGTGGCTGTACTCCTTCACCTCACCCCGCCCCAATGACCGAAACGCCCCCTTGATCCCGCCGCCCAGCCCAATGGAGTAGGCGACGTTTCCGAAGGCGAAGTGCATCGGCTGAAACTCAGCGTCGAGCTGACAGTACAGCTCCTGGCCGTCCGCGCTGGTGCTGAATTCGAGATGGCTGGCATTCACTCCGGGCCGGTGCACAGAGCTTCCAATGCTCAAGAATTCGCTGCCTGCGCCGTGCTGAATCAGTTCGCTGGTGACACCCGTGATCCCCACCGCGCCCCGCAGATCGGTCCATGCGACCATCCGATCAAAGCTCGCCTGCCGCCCCTCGTGGATGATCTCCGTCACCTCGTGAACCTCGCCGCCCGCCAAAGTCTTGAACCCCGCGCTGATCGCCCCACCGAAGCCCATGCTCCAAACGCTGTTGCCCACGAGCAACTCCCCCGGCTCCAGCCCCTTTTTGGCGAGGCAGAACATCTCGTTTCCGCTAAGTCCGGTCATTACGGGCATGGTGTAGGGACTTACGCAACGTGCAATTCGGAGCGTTGCACGGGCCCAAATTGCATGCTTCGCGCCGATGAGTTCAGAATGGTAGGCGTGGACGAGATTCTGGCCTTTGCCCTGCGCGCCGTGGATACCGCGGGTCAGATCACTCTGAACTACTTCCAGCGAGGCGCGGTGGTGGACTATAAGGCCGACGAAAGCCCGGTCACCATCGCTGACCGAGAAGCAGAACTATCGATCCGCAATTCCATCCGCCACCAATTCCCCGACCACGGGATCCTCGGTGAAGAGCACGGCACCGAAGGCGATCAGTCTCGCCGTTGGGTGATTGATCCCATCGACGGCACGAAGAGTTTTGTGTGCGGAGTACCCCTCTATTCGGTCCTGCTCAGCTACGAAGAGGATGGCGTTCCGGTCGTTGGCGTCAGCCATTTCCCCGCGCTCGGAGAAACGGTCTACGCCGTGAAAAACGGCGGAGCATTCTGGAACGGCACCCAGTGCCACGTATCAACCAAGACAGACTTAAAGACCGCGACTATCAGCACCGGTTCCCACAAATCCTTGGACACCTACGGGCGACTAGCAGGCATCATCTCCCTCGCTCATCGCTGCCAAGCCACGCGCACGTGGTCGGATGCCTACGGTCATTGTTTGGTTGCCACCGGTCGCATCGAGGCGATGGTTGATCCCGTGGTGTCTTATCACGACCTCAGTGCCGTGAGCCTGATTGTCAAAGAAGCCGGCGGCAAATTCACGAATTTCTCGGGCGAGCCCGGCATCTTCAAAGAGGCCATCAGCTCCAACGGGCTCCTTCACGATGAGATCGTCGGAGCGTTTTCCCAATGAGGGTCCTTGGCGTAGATTGGGGCGGGGCCAGAATCGGTTTGGCGCTCGGCGAAACCGAATTCAAGATCGCCAGCCCTCGGAATCCCCTTCAAGCCGCCGGTGCCTTGAAAAAAGACGCCGCCGCCATCCGCGATTTTGCCAAGCTCGAAGAGGCGGAACGGATCGTGGTCGGGGTGCCGTTCAATGAGGTGGATGACCGGTCCGCGCGGGTATGTTTGCAACTGGTGGATCGTCTGCGGGAGTTGGGGCTGGACGTCATGACAGTAGACGAGAGCCTCACCACCGAAGCCAGCCACGCCGACCTCGCCGAAATTGGCTTATCCGCTGCCCAGCGCAAGAAGCAAGTAGACGGCGAATCGGCTCGACGCATTTTGTTGCGATATTTTGAAGAACATGGCTAAAAAAGCAACGATCATTGGTTTAGGGTTCTTTACGATTCTGCTGGGCTCCGCCGGAGCTGGCCTGGGTTGGATCAATAGCAATCTCACACCCTCCCCTCTGCTCGAGCCCAAGTACATCAACCTCGAAGGCCCCATAGGGCGCAAGGCCGTGATCTCCCGGCTCAAGAAGGAAGGTGTGATCAAGAACTACGACGCCTTTGAGCTCTACGCCCAATGGAAGCGCACGCCCTCCCAATATCGCGGCGGCATATTCCTCTTCAAGCCCGGCATGACGCCCGACCAAATCCTCGCCAACCTGAACAGTCCCCTAAGCCAGATGGTGCGGCTTCCCGAGGGCCGCTGGATCAAGTGGATGGGCAAGATCCTAGAGGAGAAGGGCGTTTGCAAGCAGAGCGACTACGTCGCGGTCGCTAGCCAACCCGACAAATTCCGGAAGCAGTTCACGTGGCTCCCCGCACAGGCCAAAACTCTTGAAGGTTTCCTCTATCCCGACACCTACAACCTCCCCCCCACCCTCGGCGCCGAACGGACGATCATGATGCAGCTCACCAACTTCGAGCGGCGCATGGAACCTGAAAAACTCACCACCGAGCAGCTCTGGCGCGCGGTGACCGTCGGTTCAATGGTGGAGCTCGAGGCTCAACTCGACGTGGAACGCCCGGTGGTAGCAGGAGTCATTGCCAACCGTATCAAAAAAGGCATGCGCCTGGAGATTGACGCGACCGTCCTCTACGCCCTGCAAGAATGGAAGGTCCTCGGCCCCGGCGTCGTGCGCACGGTGGTTTCGCCGTTCAATACTTACCTCAACAACGGCCTCCCACCCGGCCCGATCGGCTCGCCTGGAATGGCGTCCATGAAAGCCGCCCTCGCTCCAAAAGACCACCCCTACCTTTTCTATGTTGCCAAAGGCGACCGCTCGGGTGAGCACATCTTTGCTACCACCTATGCCGACCACCTCCGCAACATCCGAGTCGCCCGCGCCATGACGCCCAAAGTGAACTAAGCATGACGTTTCGCCCGGGCAAAATTACGAAGGGAGGGGTTCATCGGCGGTACCACGCGTTCCTGCCGGTGCAAACCGTCGAATCCATCCTAAATGTAGACCCGGCCGAGCTATTCGCGGCCGGAAAGAGCGTGGTCCTGATGGACGCCGACAACACCCTTTTGCCCTGGGGAAGCCACGACATTCCTGCGGAAACCCTAGAATGGCTCGGAAGAGCACGCGCCGCGGGGCTGCAACTCTGCCTCGTCAGCAACACCCGCAATCGCGTCCGCCTCAAAAAACTTAGCGAGAGCCTCGGCATCCCATTCGCGGTCGGCAAGTTCAAGCCAAGCCGCGAGATGTATGACCACGCGCTCGAGCTCTTCAATGCGAAGCCATCCCAAGCCGTGATGATCGGCGACCAAATTTTCACCGATATGTGGGGCGCCAATCGGGCCGGAATTGACGGCATCCTAGTGCGCCAAATGCACCACAACGAGTTCCTCGGCACCAAGCTCGTGAGCCGCCTCGGCGAGAAGCTCATCTGGCGCAAGATCGCCTTCGCCCTAGACGGAGAACTGGACGACCTTCCCATCGTCGAGCCCACCGGCTTCTTCCGTCGACGCATCGTCCGGCAGTTCACCAAATTCGTCATCGTCGGCCTCACCAGCTTCGCGATTGACTACAACGTCCGCATGACCCTGATGTTCGCGGTTCCGTCGGGCGATGAATTGCTCAGCCAATCCGCCGGGCGCGCCATGCTCAACGCGGTTCCCAGTTTCAGCAGCATCAGCTCCGATCCGCAGGGCGTCTTCTTCCCCGTCGCCGCCACCTCAGGCGCTCTCCTCGCCATCGTCAACAGCTTCGTTTGGAACCGCCTGTGGACCTTCAAAATCAAAGGCAAAGAGAACGCGGGGCAGCAATTCGGCAAGTTCTTCGCCGTGTCCATCATCGGCCTGTTGCTCAACGTGTTGTTCAGTACTCTGTTCAACCGCATCATCCCGGGCGATGCTAAGAGTGCGGCTCGCATCGCCACCGTACTCGCGGCAGGCATTGTCGCCATTTGGAACTTCGCGGGCCAGCGCCTGTACGCCTTCCGCGTGAAGCCAATGCACACCGAATAGGTCATACGTCTCGATACTTCGAACCCCACGACCGCTTCGCCCCGAGTTGTGCCTCGGCCTCTGCCAATGCCCCGGTAAAATAGCGGCAAAGCTATGGCCCAAACCAACTTCTCGTTCGACATCGTGAGCCGCGTGGATCAGCAAGAGGTCCGAAACGCGGTGGATCAGGCCCAAAAGGAGCTGATGAACCGATGGGATCTCAAGGACACCCACTCCGAAATTGACTTCGCTAAGGAGGAAATCACCCTCACCGGCGGCGACGAAATGAAGATCGCGATGGTCCGCGACATCCTTTTCAGCAAGCTAATCAAGCGCGGCATTGATTCCCGCCAGATCGAATACGGCAAGGAAGAGCCGGCCACCGGCCTTTCCATCCGCCAAAAAGTCACGTTCAAGAGCGGCATCGAACAAGAAGCCGCCAAGCAGATTTCCAAAGGCATCCGCGACAGCGGCATGAAGGTCAACGCCCAGATTCAGGGCGACGAACTGCGCGTGACCGGAAAAAGCAAGGACGACCTCCAGAAGGCGATGGCGTTCGTGAAGACCATGGACCTCCCGGTGCCGGTCGAGTTCACCAACTTCCGTTGATGACAAACTCACGCACATGTGGAGCGCGGAGTTGCACTCCGCCTTGTTGGTCCCCGGAGTTGCACTCCGGCTCCTGCGCGTGGCCTTCGCCGGGTGCTCGACGATGATCGAAGCCGGCCTCCTGATCTTCGCCTATCTGCTCGGCTCGGTGCCGTTCGGGGTGCTGGTTTCGCGCGCCCGGGGCGTGGACATCATGGCCGTGGGCAGCGGCAACATTGGGGCCACCAACGTTTGGCGGGTCCTCGGTCCGGTGCCGGGCGCGGTCGTTTTGACCCTTGATATTCTCAAGGGCGTGATCCCCGCCGCCATGGGACACTATTTTCTGAATGACGCAAGCTGGTCGTTCGGGCTCGGGATGATGGCGGTGGTCGGCCATTCCCTTTCGCCGCTCCTCAAATTCAAGGGCGGCAAGGGCATCGCCACCGGCTACGGCTCGCTCATGGGCTCCAACCCCTTGGTCGGCATGATCGTGCTGACCGTCTTCGGGGTAGTCCTCGCGATCACGCGCTACGTCAGCCTCGCCAGCATCTGCGCGGTCGTCGCGCTGCTCATCTCCGGCTTCACCCTCGGCCTCCCCCCCTTCGTGGTCACCGCCTACACCCTCATGGGCGCGCTGATCGTGTGGAAGCATCGGGAGAACATCGTCCGCCTACGCAACGGCACCGAACGCAAATTCGATCCCAAGGGAAAGGCTACGGCCGAAGAAGCCTCGGACACCCCCAAATCGGCCTCCAACACCCCCAAGGAATCTCCCAGCACCCCTAAGGGATCTTCCAACACCCCTTAGCGATTTTCCAGCACCCTCAGGGGATCTTCCAACATCCCCAAGGATTCTTCCAACACCCCCAAGGATTCTTCCAACACCCTCAGGGAATCTTCCAACACCCCAAATGGGCTTCAGGAGCCCACGGGGTGGGCACGGGCCAGCCGCCCGTCTTGTTCAGCCCTCGAGGAGCAATCGGTACAGGTCGTCATCGGAGAACGACTCCACAGTCTCGACCGCCCCCACCCGGGCTTGAACGGAGTCCAGGTACTCCTGTTCCATGATGGGAATACTGACGTCATGAGTCTGCCGGTAGGCAAGTGCGCTTGCCATGATCTGTACCGCCTGTTCTGTTTGCCCCCGGTGCCATCGGACTTCGGCTAGGCACGCGGCCGCCATCACGCCGACGCGGCGTAACTTTTGGGGCACAGCGGGCGCCATTTCGCGAATCACGGCTTCGGCTTCCTGCCACCGTTGTTGCCCGATCAATGCCCGCGCCAAAGAGACCTTGATTTCCGTGTCGTGAAGGAGGTTCCCCGCGTAAGCAAAAATCTGGAGGCCGCGCCTGGCATGGGCTTCTGCGGCTTGGTAGTTCCCTTCCACCAGCGCAAAACGAGCCTCTGCCCGCTGGAAGATGGACCAGTAGTGGGCGTCCCCAAGTTCCTGGAGCAACGGTCTCAACTGAGCTAATCGCTCTTGGAGTTTCGCATATCGCTTGTTGGCGAAATCAACCGCCAGCAGCGCCGTTCCCGCCATTGCGTGCAAGCCAGTTCCTTCGGCGTCATCGGTCTCGGCAATCCCATACTCCAGATCGCTCTCCGCCTCCTGCCATTCTCCTCGATAAGTCCGAACTAATCCCCTCCAAACCCGCAGCGTCGCGACAAAGCATGGGGCAGCTACCTCGGCGAGGGCGATCGCTTCCTCGTAGCGAGCGAGCACGACGGGCCACTCCGACTTATAGCGGAGGTGCTCGTAGTGCGCGCTCAACGCATAAATCGAATGCCCCGCGTCTCCCCCCTCATCGAAGGCTTGTTTCGCTTGAAGCGCCAGATCGGCCGTATCGTCCAGTTTGCCTTCCGCAGACCGGCACCAGGCCTCACACAGCAGCATGTGCCCTTTGTTGAGTGGGGTGATGTCGGGATACTTTTCGAGTTTGCGAATCATCTCGACAAGCTCGGCGTTGCGTCCTGCGGAGAGTTCAGCGTGCCAGAGGCTTTCGAACAGGACATGAGCCTGAGGACTGCCAGTTTCTAGCGCACGATTCATCGCCGCGCGAAAGTTCGGAGTCTCGCGCCGATACACATGACGCTCGTGGTTATGAGCGTGATCGTAGCCCAGAACGAACGTTTGCGCGATCGCCGTCATCTGATCCACGAACCGCTCTCGGGCCTTTTCCAGTTCGGCGGGGTTAGCCCGCTCTTGGATGCACTGCCTCACTGGCTCCAGCAGCCGGAATCGCAGGGGGCTCATCTCATCGTCGAGCCACACCAGCGCGGAATCGAGCAGCCGCTCCAGGACATCGTCAACATTCCCCCGCACGAATGTTTTGGCGATGGCGCGCGTCACGCCGCCGGGATAGCACGACATATGAAGGAGCGCATCGGAATCTTCGGCTCCTAGGGAGCCGAGCGAAACCCGAAGCATCCGTTGAAGGTCTCGGTGCCGCTCGGGGAGATCGGGCAAGTCGGCGCGCAGTGAACTCGCGCTCTCCTGCAGCTCTTGAATAAGCTCTTGCGGCTCCAAGAACCGTAACCGCGCCGCAGCAAGACGAAGTGAAAGAGGCAATCCGTCGCAAAGGTCCACGATTTCTGCCAACGCCGCTTCACGATCGCGGTTCTGCTTGCGAGTACCGACCAACTCCTCGAGCATCGGGAGCGCTTCCAGAGTACGCTCCAAGGGACCAATGGAGACTGTCCGCTCCCCCGCGATCTTCATCGGCCTTCTGGAGGTCACGATCAAACGAAGCGAAGGCAACCCATTGAGTAACTCAGTGACGAAACCGCCCGGTTCAGCCAGGTGCTCCAAGTTATCGAGGACAAGAATGCAGTCTTGGTCACGCAGGTGTCGGCGCAAGGCTTCCAACGGCTCGGCAGTGGCGTGGCCTTGAAGAAAATGCTCCAGAAGGAAACCGGCGGGATCGGCGTCCACCGGGCATTCGACAAAACTGACGAATCCGACTTGGCCGTCAACCTCCTTTAATACTTCAATCGCTAGCCGAGTCTTGCCGATGCCGCCCGGACCGACGAGGCTCACGAGGCGTGAGCCTCGGTCCTCGGCGAGCAACTCTCGGAGCTCTTGGATCAGCGAGTCGCGACCGTAAAATCGGTCAATGGGGCTTGGAAGGGCCGGAAACTCAATATGCGTTGGCTCTTCGATCCACGCGGGCATCGCTGCCGCCATCGCCTCCTCTTCAACAACCGCCGTGCTCCCATTCAGTTCGCGTTTGAACCGGCGAAATTCGACCAGCGCATCCGACAGGCTGCCCAATGCCGCATGCGCCTTCATCGCGAGGGTGCGGAGCCCTTCATGGCGCGGATCAACCGCGATCGCCGCCTGAGTGATGGACAGTGCGCTCTGCGGGTCTTTGTCATTCAGGGCTTGGGTCGCCACGGCAACCGCCGCTTGCACGCGAAGCTGATCGGCCCGTTCGCGCTCGGAGAACGCCCAAGTGTCATCCCAGCCCATCAAAAACGGCTCGGACAACAAAGGGAGCAACTCCGCGGGAGTCAACCGCTCAGGTTTCGCGAGTCGGTCCAGGTCGGTCTCGATCTCAGAGCGATTCATCGAGATGGCGTCGGTTGAGGCCGTGATGAGATCCGATGCATCTCCCAGCCCCTTCTTCATCCGGCTCAACTCTTGCCGGAGCCTCAACCGGGTCGAATCGAGAAAATCATCGGGCCAAAGAAGATCAGCGAGGTCGTCTCGCCGCAAACTTCCGGTGCGCGACAGCGCGAGCAAGACAAAAAGTTTGGTCGCACGGCGAGTTTCGAATGACGTGTAGCTGGCGTGATCGGAGTGAATTCCGATCGTTCCAAAGAGGGATACTCGCCACGACGCTCGCACGCCATCAGTTTACTACGGAGATGTTTCGGAACTTGCACCGGCAAGCATCGTTTCTGAAACATGGCGCAAGAGTTTGCCCCAGATTGCGGTCAAATCTTCGGCTTCTTCTGGGCTGACCTGGCTCTTAACCAAGTCCACAATCGCCCACTCTACCCAGCCGTATAGTTCTGGCGTTGCGCCGTACGCCACGTGCCGATGGCCTAAGTCGCGGAGCATTTTGTCAGCAACATCCGGTTTCTCCAGAGTATCGAGGAGTGCCGCCAGCGTGTCTATGAGCTTGTCTTGCTGCGATTGGAGGTCGCCCTTGAAGTAGGGACGCACTTCCGGGTGCGCCTCAAACAACCGAGCGTAGAACGACTCCGCTAAGTCATCCGTAACCGGGATGAGCACAAAGAACGATGCGCGCAGCCGCTCGATCTCCTGGGCGGTCAGTAAGGTCGTCGGCATATCCCGTTTGTTCATAAGTCCATCATGGGCGGCACCCGTTACAACCAACGCCTCAAAACGTGACAAATGCGAATTTGACCCAAAAAGGCTCATTCGGACCATCGGAACTTAGGTTCGCCAAAGGTCGCCTCCAGCAGCGCGTAAAGCGGCGGATCGTAGGTCCTCAGCTCCTCTGGCGTGTTGACTCCGTTATGCACTCCGTCGGCTGCCTTGACCTCATAATTCGAGGCGAAAAATGACTGCACCCCCTCCGCCCAATACTCCTGCAAATTGGCAAGCGCGTAGGTGTCCCGCCATTTCCCTTGAGACTTGGCGCTGTTGAATGCAGCCTGCAGACGGGGCTCAAACCCCTTGTCCAGTCGCTTCAACCCGAAGTCCATGATCGCATGCGAAAACTCGTGAATGAAGATGGACTCCCCCCGATACCGGTCCTGCCAGAACCGCAACAGGTTCTCTTCGGCACAGCTCACGACCCGGATGTTTGCGACCGGCCCAAGTCCTCGTGCCCGTTCGTCCCAATTTGTTTCCGGGTAACGCTTGGGGAGGACCGCATGTTCCGGCACATCCGTCGTGACTTCTTCGGATGCCATCACCGCAACGTGGATTTTCCGGCGCACGAGTTCCCGAGCAACTTTAGGAATAGGCTTCAACAAGATCGCGGTGAGCCGTCCCGCCTCCAAAATGGCGCGGTCTGAAACTTTGTTAGAGCCTCCGATGGCGATGCCGTCAACCCGGATGCCTTTGACGTACCACTTGGGCAAATCCCAATCAGCCGGAATTGTGCGCACGGCTTCATTCGGCGACGCGAGGAGCGCGCAGGCAACCAGAAGGTTGGTCATGGCCACGGAGTTTATCGCTGGTGAAAGCTGAAAAGCAACGCGTCGCCCTGGCTGCGGTTGCTCGGATGAGTGATGAAGGTGATGAACATGATGAAGGGAAATGGGGTAGTTGTGGTCGTTTT
>JAYUVF010000057.1:0-21340 GCA_043754215.1 Chthonomonas sp.
AGGCCCAAGATTACGACTACGACGTCGTCGTCGTGAGCGATGGAAGCCGCGACCGCACCAACGAACTCGTCCAAGCCTTCGCCGCCGCCCACCCTAAGTTCTCGCTTCTCGACTCCCAGCCCAACCGAGGCAAGGGTTTCGTCACCCGAATGGGCATGCTCGCCGCTACCGGCGACTACGTCCTGTTCTGCGACGCCGACCTCGCCACTCCTCAAGAAGAAACCGAGAAGCTCCTCCCCCGCATGCTCGCCGGAGTGGACGTCGCCATCGGTAGCCGCCCCCTCCGCGAATCCAACCTTGAAATCCGCCAACCTTGGTACCGCGAAATGCTCGGGCGCACCTTCAACGGCGTGGTCCAACTCCTCGCCATCCGCGGTATCGCCGACACCCAGTGCGGCTTCAAAATGTTCACCCAACACGCCAGCCAAGACATCTTCAAACGGTGCAAACTTGACGGCTTCAGCTTCGACTTCGAGGCGCTTATGATCGCCCGCGACCTCGGCTACACCATCGACGAAATCCCCATCCGCTGGATGCATCAAGAAGGCTCCAAGGTCCGCGTCCTCCGAGACGGCACGCGCATGGTGCTCGACCTGATCCGGTTGCGGCTGAAGGGAAAGAAGGCTCGACTTGAACCTCGATGAATACGGGCAGATGTTCGAGCTGGAAGACCACTACTGGTGGTTCGTAGCCCGACGCCAACTCGCCCTGCGACTCCTCAAAGCCCACCCCGCCTCCGAAGGCGCGACCCTCGATGTAGGCTGCGGCACCGGCGCTATGCTCTCTGAGCTTCTCCGTCTCGGCCCCGCCACCGGCATCGACGTCAGCCCCGAAGCCCTCTCCCGATGCCGCCTGCGCGGCCTCACCTCGGTCGTCGAAGCCGACGCTGAGCAACTCCCGTTCAAAACCTCAAGCTTCGCAAAAGTCGTCACCCTGGACACCCTCGAACACGTCCGCGACGACCACGCCGCCTGCGCCGAGATCTTCCGCGTCCTCCAACCCGGAGCCGTGGTCGTCATCAACGTCCCCGCTTTCCGATGGCTCTGGGGCCCGCACGATGTGGCGTTGCATCACCACCGCCGCTACACCAAACGCGAGTTAATCACGTTGCTCAAAAGATCCGGATTTGAAGTCGAGCGTGCCAGCTACAGCGTCTTCTTCCTCTTCCCCGTCGTCGTGATGGTCCGACTGCTCGACCGGCTCCGCACCAGCCAAGCCCGAGTGCGCCTCCCCCAAGTCGGCCCCGCGCTCAATAAACTCCTCATCGCCCTTATGCGATGGGAAGGCTCCTTGCTCCTAAAAGTCCCCCTCCCTGTCGGCAGCAGCGTTGTCGCCGTCGCGCGCAAGCCTATCGGCTCAGCGAATACAGATCAGCCGTGATCCCGTAGTATCGGCTAGTCTCCCCAGCCCTCTGCATCCCCAGCCGCTCCGCTACTCGCGCGGATCGCACATTCTCCGCGAACAAAATCGCGTAAACCTCCGCCAACCCCAGCTCGAAAAGCCCCCGCCGCACCGCCCAATGCGCTGCCTCCGTCGCATAACCCTTCCCCCAACAGTCGCGACGCAAGTGCCACCCCACCTCAAACTCGTCGCTGATGCCGCCCGCCGTCAACGGCAACGCTTTCAACAACACCGCGCCCACCAAATCCCCGCCGGCCTTCGTCTCCAGCGCCCAAAAACCCGTGCCTGCCGGTGCCGTCTCCCGGTTCTTGACAATGCGAGCCATCCGCGCCGCTTGCTCCGCGATGTCCGGCACCGGCGGCCCCGCCAGATAGCGCGTCACTTCCGGATCGCCGTAAATCGCGAACGCCGCCTCCAAGTCCCGGTCCGCAACCCAGTCGCGAATGATCAGCCGTTCGGTCTCGCCTACCTGCCCCATGCCGCCCATTATGCGCGTACAATCAACTCACCCAATATGAATTACCGCGTAGGCAGCGTCCCGTACCTGAATGCGGTCCCGTTGGTGGCTAAAATGCCCGAGGCGGTGACGGTGGATTTCGCCGTTCCCAGCTCATTTCCCGCCAAACTCGGCTCCGGCGAACTTGACGCCGTCCTCGTCAGCAGCATCGAAGCCCTCCGCCGCCCCGATGCCCGAGTCGCTGCCGGAGTCAGCATCAGCTCCCTCAAATGGGTCAACAGCGTGCGACTTTTCAGCCAAGTGCCGCTGGGTGAAATCAAGTCGCTGGTGCTCGACCAAAGCTCCCTCACCAGCAACGCCCTAGTTCAGATTCTCCTTGCCGAGCTATTCGGACTCCAGCCCACTACGTGCGCCCTCCCGCCCGACCTCCCGAGCATGCTAACGCAGGCCGACGCGGCCCTTCTCATCGGCGACAACGGTATGCGTGCCGACGGCTCCAACCTCCACGTCATGGACCTCGGCGAAGCCTGGTCGCAGTGGACCGGCCTCCCGTTCGTGTGGGCCATGTGGCTCGGCCACGACCGCCTCACCCCCGAACTCGCCGGACTACTCCTCGAAGCAAAAACCACCGGCTGCCGCGAAGTCGAATCCCTCGTCCCCAGCGCAGTCGATCGTTTCGGCTTCTCCGAAAACCTCACCCGCGAGTACCTGTCGTGGACGATGAACTACGACCTCGGCCCCCCCCACTTCGCCGCACTCACCCGCTTCGGAGAGCTAGCCCAAAAGTGGGGATTGATCGACGCCTTCCAACTCCCCAAAATTGTCTCCGCAAATCAGAAATCTGAAGTCTAAAATCTTCAATCATTCCGATCCTAGTTTCCGAAACCCAAACCCTACCCTTCCGAACTCCGAACTCCAAACTCTGAACTCACCCGATCCCCGATCCCCGATCCAGAGGTATTCTCAAGTCCCCGGGGATGTAGCTCAGTTGGGAGAGCGCTGCAATCGCACTGCAGAGGTCGTGAGTTCGAATCTCATCATCTCCACCACCCCCTTGGTCCCCAGTAAGCGGCGAGGCGTCACCAGCGCATTTAAACGCCGAGGCACGGGCTCCGATGCTTCCTGCGATAATGGCCCAATGCGGATGCAACACCACTGCACCAACCGAAGAGCCGAACAGTCCCCCGCTTTGAGGGGCTTTGTGCTGCTCCTGACAGTGACCGCAGCCGGTCTGTGCCATGCGGATCAGATCGACGATTTCGTTCGAGCGGAGATCAGGCGCCAGCGAATCCCAGGTGCGGCAGTCGCCGTGGTACGCGATGGAAAAATCACGAAATCGAAGGGTTACGGCGTGGCCGACCTCGACCACGACGTGCCCGTCACCCCCGACACGGTCTTCGCGCTCGCGAGCATCACCAAGCAGTTCACCGCGACGCTCGTCATGATGCTAGTCGAACAAGGGAAAGTCAAGCTCGACGATGACATCAGCTTGTACCTCGACGAACCGCCCGTGACCTGGAAAGGAATTACCGTGCGGAACTTGCTCAACCACACCAGTGGACTCTCGCCACTCGGGAAAGACTTCGTCAGCCTCGTTCGGCTCCAAACCATCACGACCGCGAAGATGTACGAAGCGGCAAAAGGCGACCCGATTGGCGGCAGACCCGGCGAGAAGTGGTCTTACAGCGACGTCGGCTACTTCCTGCTCGGAATGATCATTGAGAAGGCGAGCGGTAAGAAGTACGACGCGTTTCTTCGCGAACGCATCCTTGATCCGCTGGGCATGAAGACGGCTCGCACGGCTGATCTCAACCGTCCCTATAAGAACTTGGCGAAGGGATACAGGCTCTTTCAGAATGGAGAGGAGTGGGAAACCTACAACATCCGGCGCGATAGCCAGCGAGAGCTTACGTCGCACTACGGCCTGTTCGGCACAGTGAAGGACCTCGCCAAGTGGGACGCGGCTCTTTACACCGACGCCGTCATCAAACAATCGAGTCTGATGCAAATGTGGATCCCCACCAAGCTCAACGATGGCTCTACGTTCCAATACGGATTCGGGTGGGGCCTCGGCGAGCGCAACGGACACGCTTACCAATATCACTCGGGAATCACCGGCACGTTCATCATGCGAGTGCCATCGCTGCGCTTGACCGTGATCGTCCTGACAAATCTCGGCGTATGGACGTCTGGCTCCTCGCGAGGCGCCGATGCCTATATGATCGCGCACGGTGTTGCGGGTCTTGTAGAGCAAAAGTTCCAATGGAAGCCGCTCGCAAATCAGGACACTGCCCTGACTTCCAAAGCTCGCGAGGCGTTCGACTCGCTCTCCGCCGGGCGACTTCCGGAGTCACTGTTTACCGAAGACGCTGTTCAATCCCTTTCGCACGTGGCAAAGGAGTTTCCATCCTGGTACACCCAACTCGGCGAAGTCCGACGGGTAGAACTGGTCGATCGGACGGAGAAGGGCAGCGAGACCTGGTGCGTGTTTCGCTTCGTGTTCGCCAAGGGCTCTCGCGTGTTTGCCATCGACCTGGATAAGGACAGAAAGGTGATCTCGTTTGTGCCGGATGGCTAGTCCGCAAGCACACGCTTGGCGATCCCGCTCTCCCAAGCCGCGAACATCGTCAACTTCCCGAGCTGCATGCGCTGAGGCGACCAAACGGCCGCGCCCAGTTCCATCGGCGTCAAGCACTCCGCATGAATCAACCCCGGAACCGTCGCCCCCGTAGGCGGACTCATCAAAGCCCCCAGCGTCCGCGCCACCGGCACCCTCGCCAACCCAAAGGTGAATATCTTCATCAGTTCAAACTTCGGCCTGTCTTCGGCGCATCGGACTTCAGTCCGATAACCTGCCAGGCCCCTTCAGATATCTCCCAATTCGCCCCGAATCTCTCCAACAAGCACCGGCAACTTTGTCGCAATAACATCTCGCACGATGGACTGATCCAGCCTGTCGTAGGCGTGCACCAAGACGTTCCTCATCCCGATCACCTTGTACGCATCAGTGATCCGATCAAGTAACTCTGGGTCGACCGCTCGTATCCTGACCAGCGCCTCGCCCGCGATGGTGAGCAACCGTTCAATCGCAAGTCCGGTCGTGCGATCACCGTCCCACGCCGCACCAATGGCCATGATCTCCTCGCCCGCGCTTGCCGCGTCCAGAAGCCACTGCCGAACGTCAAGCCGCATAAAGCTCCACCGCCGTGGTTTCCACGATCTCCCGGAAGTACGGCTTCTCCGCCGCCCCCCAGTCCACCAAGTCAACCGGTCGCCCCAACAGTCGTTCCAGGTCAACCAAGAGCCCGAACTGCTGATCGAACCGCCCAAGCCCCTCCGGCAGCGCGCCGAAGTCTGCGACGAAATCAAAGTCACTGGTAGCCGCATCCCAGTCCGGCCTCAGCGCCGACCCGAAAAGCCGCAGCCGCCGCACCCCATATTTCCGGCACAGCGCCTCGATTTCCGCCCCCTTCCGGCTCAAAATCTCCATCGGTCCCATACCAGAATTATGCCACGCACCCCACCCGGAGGATAGACTTCAGCCTGTCACCCGGCGCATCGGACTTCAGTCCGATAAAAAACCCTGCAAAAACCCACAAGAGGCGAACTACGCCGCCCGAACCCCGAACCCCGATCCCGCCCACATGCTCACTGCCATGCTCGCGCCGCTCACCCGGTCCCCTCGTTTCGCGCGCACGCGGAACCACGCCGGAACCCCCGGCTCGCCCTGAAACTGGAACTTCCGCGCCGTCACCGTGTCCAAGAGCACCCAGCGCCCGTCGGGCGATGAGCAAAACTCGATCTGATAAACCGTGCCCTTGATGTTCCCGCCCGACTTCCAGCGCAAAGTCAGCAACCCTCCCCCCGTCGCGTCGAGCACCGCATCGGTGGGCGTGGCCGGCGAAGAACGCCGCCGAGGCACCACGTGGGGCGCCACCATGAGTTCGTCCAAAACGGGATCGGGAATCGCCGGATTGGCGCGCCAGCTCTTGGCCAGCATCGCCACCAAACCGCGCACTCGGTCCAGCTGAGCATCCTTCGCCCCCGCCGCCGCCGTCAGCGCCGCCCGCGCCGTCACCACCGCCACCGGCCGCATTTTGTCGTTCGGGCTACGCGCGCTATGCAATGCTCATAAGCTCAAATCTCATCGTTCTCATTGTTGCGCTACTTATTGGCTGTAGATTTATAGACTGCATACGTTCACTATCGTCGCAGGATGGTGGATCATGCGAGCTGAAGCGAATAGAAAGCCCACGACTGGACTTTTGTCTATATTGGCGAGCAATGTACGCCGTCTTCGGGCCGACCAGGGCCTGTCTCAGGAAGGATTGGCGGACCGTGCCAAGTTGCATCGGACTTACGTGGGAGCGGTCGAGCGTGGTGAGCGCAACGTCAGCCTCAGTACGCTGGAGGCTTTTGCAAATGCCTTGTCTGTGTCGGTGCCGTCGCTTCTCACCGAGGAGGGGGGCCAGTGAGGAATCCCATTGGAGAAGCCATCAAGGCGGCAGGGCTGACGATTTACGATCCAATTGCGCCGGGCGACCCCAGCCTTTGGTATCCGGATGACTTGCTTGAACTAGTACTTTGGAATGGCCTCAAGGATCAGAACTATGACGGAGTTAAGCTAAGAACAAGATCAAAGCTCGCGAAAGTGGAAGTTGCCAAGATACTCGGCTATCCTGTCCCCAGCTCATTCAAGAGGTGTAGACCGAGATTCAGCGGTCAGGACCTGGACGTTTACGTCCAAGCAAGCGATAACCTTCAGATTTGGAACGAAGAATTGTCCGCCGCCCGTCGGTACGTACTCGTTCGGTTACATAGCTCTGGAGATGTTTCGCGAGTAAAGGTCGTTAATGGCGCAGAGCTCGTGAAGCTTGATACAACGGGCAAGATAACCAAGAAATATCAGGCCGCAATCGGTTCCTTAGCGGGGTCGCACGAACTAATCAGCCCTACAGATTCAGCTCAGATTAGCTCCCTGATTGGGCCTCCATCTGCATCATTAAAGAGTTGCGACCCGACTTCGGAGCCGACAGCAGGGGGGATCCTGCCGATACAGGAAGTTTTCCTGCGCTGCTCCGCAATCGTTGGTTCAGGCATTCCATACGAGGGAGCAACACAGGAAAGACTTCGCGGGGCCGGTCTACATAGTTCCGTCTGCAAGGCATTAGGGTACTCGTCCGCAGGAGATAACGGGCAATTCCCCGACGTTCGTCACCAGCTTCTGGAAATTAAGCTACAGACTTCGCCGACGATAGACCTCGGTCTCGTGCTGCCTTCCAGCACCGATCCCTTAGGTCTCGCGCAGATCAATAATATTCAGGTGCGTCACTGCGACATCCGCTATCTTATCTGCTACGGAACTTCTGATGGAGACAAAGTCACCATCACGAACCTGATCCTCACTACTGGAGCAGACTTTTTCAGTCGGTTTACACAGTTCAAGGGCAAAGTCAGCAATGGGAAAATTCAGTTGCCGCTACCCTCTGGCTTCTGGGACTAAGCCGAACGAATGATGAACCATCACGTCGAGCTCACCTTCCAGGATTGCGGCTGCATCAGGCGAAACTTCAGAATAAATTCGCTTGGCGAGGCACACAATGTCCTGCGAAATCTGACGGGTTGGATCGGGCACTGGAAATTGTTCGACATATTGGGTCATAAATCTGCGCCTTCCAGAATATAGCTTGTTGTTGAAACGAATGTCATAGAAGCTCTCAATAAACGTGGAGTTACCGATTGCAAGCAATAGCCATAGCAAATCCTCTTGGTCCGAATCTATGCCTCCGATCCAATAGCAGTCGCCGTTAACCACAGTTCCTTCTAGATCAATCCAGAAAGTTGGCTCTTCGCAGATATCCCGAAAAACAATCTTAGGCTTGTCCCAAGCTCCTGGGTCCTGCGGGACCCATATCTCGTACCACTGCCGACCGCTTTGTGCCACATAATCACGGCTCTCCAACCTCTCTCTGTGAGCCTCCAAATACTCTTTGCTTTTCGGAAACAGAGCTAAGTCGACGGCGCGCCTTTGCCCCCCCGACACACAGTGCGGGTAGAGAATGTAACGAGGTTGTGCAATGGTCCGGGCCCTGAACCGCGATGCGGAGTGATGGGTCGTGAGAGGGCGTAGCAGTTCGGGCTGCGAAGTGGACGGGAGAAGCGCCCAGTCCTTCCGGATGAACACTTTGTCGGCTGTCGTCTTTACCCCGACGCGTACTTTGGCAACCTCCCCAAATGATTTCCAGGTGTGTGCGCTAACCGTCTGGAGCCAGTTTGCAGACAAATCTGAATCACCTCTCCAGACACAAGCATCTGTTGTCCCGCAGTTGAGGGTCCCAGAAGCGACTTTGAACTTACTCCCGTCAGGCATTTCGACGACTCCGGTTTGGGACAGCGCATCAAGCGGACTCCGGACCGGAATCGCAGCTCCACCCTCTTTGGTTGAGTAGATGGACGTGAAGCGAGTCTTCTCTGTGAACGGCTCCGTACCCTTCCGGTTCATTAAGAGCACGGCGGGAAGAACGGCTGCATGGAAGAGCTTGCTATCCCCCAGGTCCCATATGTGGACCAGATCAAATCGACTTGTAAGCTCCTTTCTGACAGACGCTCCACTCCTCGTCGTCATGAAGCGGTTCGAAACAATGACGCCACAGGTTCCGCCAGGCGTGAGTACCCCTGAAATCGCTAGCAAGAATGCATGATAAAGGTCGACGCGGCCCTCCAGACCAAACTGGTGCGCTAGTTCTTGAGCATATCCTGCGCCCAAAATCTGCGTTCGAACGTAAGGGGGATTGGCGATGATTGCGTCGCATTGAAGCTTTGGATGGCCTTCGCCGAATAGATCGAACTGGTCTCCCTGACCATTTGCGCTTCGCAAGAAATCGCCACACTCAATGGCAACCCTTGCAAGAGGGAATTCGGACGTGAGCCGGTCGTTGGCGTACCGCGCGGCTTCCTGGTTGAGTTCAAAGCCGTGGACGTCAACGTTAACAACTCCCCGATCTCGCAGGGAAGAAAGCAATGAAGCCAGCAGTTCTCCGTTGCCCGCAGCGGGATCGCAAATCGAAACTGGGGCGTCCCCCCGTAGTCGCATGCTCTCGGTTATTTGATCTGCGACAAAGCGCGCCAATTCTTGGGGGGTGTAGTGGACGCCTCCCACTTTGAGTTGGTCGTCACTGTGGTGTTTTAGCGCTGCCTCACGGGCCAAAACCGCAGATTCCGTGTGACTGTACATATGTCCACATATTACACGAGGTCCTCGCCCAAGTCAACCCGCATTCGGCACGATTTTCTGGTCCATTGAATTCATGAAGCGGGTTGTGCTGTATATTTCGGCTTCAATGGGCGCGATGGAAGACGGGACCTTGGCGGTTGGTGGACGATTGGTCGGCGCAAGCCTCGCTTCGCTCGTGAAAGTCAGGACTTCCGCAGCGGCACGGCCCGTTGCGGTCATCTCAGTGAACCATGGCGCGGCAGCCGTGGCACCCGGAGCCATTGAAGTGTGGACTGCTGTCATTAAAGTGAGGACTGCGGTCGCGGAAATGAGGAGTTCTGCCGCAGAAGTTGGTGGAGAATTTTATGATTTTGAACGGCGCGCAACGCCCTGGCACCTCGGTAACTTCGCTGTGATTCAGGCTCGAAATGAGCCATTCTTGGGGTATAATTGACTCTTGGAAGACAACAAGATTCTTGATCTCGGAAACCTCGACGCGGGCAGTGCGGACTGGATGAAAGGCGATGCGAAAATTCGCCGCGATGCGCGGAAAAATCAAAAGAATTACTCCTCAGCCACCCTAGTCGGCATGATGCTGAGGCAAGCGGGAGGGCGGATGGTCCTCGAGCCCCGAGCCGTAGCGTCACCATTTGAGGCGTTCAGCACGTTGGAACGTGAAGACGGTTCGATTGTCGTACTAAACCGCGCGTATGCGCTCCCGGAAGACGAGCCGTATTTATGAGTAGGAAACCCCCAGTTAAGGAAACTCTAGGCGAGTTCGACAAAGCACTTGAGTACCTTGGTACCTTCTGGCTCAAAAATGCTTCGCGGCCGACTCCCGATCCTCTCTTTGTAAAGAAGTGGTCAGAACTTGTGGCCGAGTGGAGTACGGATCAAAACATGCCACTTCTGATCCGAAAGAGCCCGACGGGAGTATCCCGAGTCCACAAGTGCGGGAGGCAGATTGTATTTTGCGATAACTCGCCTGCCCAATGGGCATTCCTGGGTTGCCTTAAGGGCGAATTGCCGGGCAAAGATGAGATACGCAAGCAGTTGGACAACGGAGAACTGCCAACCGCTATGGTCTGTCGAAAAGCCGATGATCCACTTTTTGCGGACAAGCAATGCACGCCGCTGGGAGGAAGCACGAAGGCAAGCTCGTATGGGTTCACGAGTAATATCGATGGGAAGAGTTATCGGTTGTGTCATCTCGACCAGGTAAGGCTCGGTTATGTCAAAAATGTGTTGGAATGCCCTTGCGACCTTCTCGAAGCGCATATGCGCCGATTTTTGGATCCAGCAAATATGTTGACGGTGCCGATCAACTACTCGGGCGTAGGAGAATGCGCTGCCTTTCTGAATGTGTTTCGGGCTTCGATGAAAGGTACCAACTGAAAATGGACATCAATAACTTCCAGCGTCTGGGATCAACTAGCAACACACAGGTCGGTCGCGACTTCGAGGTGGCAGTGCAGAATTGGTTTTTGGCTCAAGGAGTCGAACTGGCCAGAAACTACTCCATACCCGTGGGCTTTCAGGCCACGAAGAAACACAGATTTGACTTGGGCAGCCCGGACCCGGCGCTACTGGTGGAGTGTAAATCGTTCACCTGGACCTCAGGGAACAACACGCCAATTGCAAAGATGTACGCGGTGAACGAGGTGATGCTGCACTTCGCCGTCGCTCCCAAGGAATACCGAAAGGTGCTTGTCATGCTCAAGCATGTCTGCAGTAGAAGAAATGTGAGCTTGGCCTCACATTACGCTCGAACCTACGAACATCTCATTCCGCCAGGTGTGGAGATATGGGAGTTCTGCACAGACGAAAGTGTGGCTGTAAGGATAAAGTAGGAGTGAGCACATGGAAGAAGACGGGCGGAGAGCGAACGAGATCTTTAACCTTTCGGCCTTTGTTGGCGGGTTTGTGGTGTTGGTTGTCATTACAAGGGTTCTCTTGTCGAGGGTTGACTCCGAGTTAATGCTCGAAGCAAAAGAGAGTTCGCCTTCTGACATCGAATATCTTGCAAAGCTGGAGACCATACTTTCGGGTCGGTTCTCTGCTCCGCCAAACCCCGATGGAAGTGGTCCCACGACCTCTGACAAGGTTGAATCTGCACTGTGGGCCGGTGCTAGAGGGAGCATCGCAAGCACACCTATTGGCTGCATATTTGCCGGGAGCTTCTCTGCTCTTAAGGTGCTTTTCTTTCCGTGCCTGATTTTGGCGCCCCTTTTTGATTGGTGTACCAAGGTAGGCGGCAACGCTAAACTTGAGCGCGAGATCAGGGTAGTCAAGGGCCGGATCAGCAAAGGTTAGCATTTAACTCTAGCTTCCTGATTCGAAAACCTAACAATTTGCTCCAGAGTTGGTGCTTTCCCCCTAAGAATTGCGGGGCGCATTTCCAATCATTTGATTCATGAGTACTCCTCGACAGCCACGGCTGAATTCGTCAACTCTTTGGTACAACCTCAGCGACAGCAACCTTAGCGTGTGGCTGAACCAGTTCCAGAAGACCTGCTCGAACTATCAAACTGAGCTCAACGTGAGCGACGGGGATTTGGAATTTATCCAGGACGCTCAGCAATATTTCGATACGGCGCTGGAAAGCCAAGTAACGGCCAAAGCGGTTGCCGAAGCGGCCACCCAGACCAAGGATTCGACGCGGCTCACGACCACGGCAACGATCCGCGCCTTTGTGAACGAGTTCCAGGCGAACACGAACATCCCCGAAGACATCTACGGCCAGCTTCAGATTCCGAAGCGCGGGACGCGGGGTCCGAAGGGACCGGCGATTACGCCGAACAATGTCATCGCGACTGGCCTCGCCAACGCCAATATCACGATCAAATTCAGCCGAAACGGCAACCCTCAATCGGCGGTCTTCAATGTGGAGCACTTCACCGGCTCGGCTTGGGTTTCGGTGGCCAGCGGCACCCGCACCCGGTTCACCCTAACCGGCTTCCCGGTCGGCACGGAGGCGCGGTTCCGCGTCACCGCAACCCGAGGCACTTCCGTGTCGGCGCCTTCTGCGGAAGTTATCGTGTGGGGCTCGACCGGCACCACCGAACTCTCGATCGCCGCGTAACGTCTTTTGTCTCCTAAACACTGCCCCTCAGGCTTCGGCCGGGGGGGCATTTGTTTTGCCGGAAGCCATCTTTCTATTCCCAGACCAAATCCCGCAGCTCCCCAAGGTCCAAACGTCCCGTGTAGATGGCCATGCCCAGCGCGACTTCGATTCCCGCCGAGGCGAGGGTTTTGACTTCGCTCAGCGTCGTGATCCCGCCCGCCGCCACCAGCGTCTTGTCCGTCTGGGCGCGCAGGTTTAAGAAGAGCTCGAGGTTCGTGCCCTGGAGGAGGCCCTCTTGATCCACGTTGGTGCACAGGAACCCCGAGCAAAAGGGGGCGAGCAACGACATGACGCGATCTGGGGTCTGCGGCAAAACGGCCTGCCACCCATTGATCGCGACTTGCCCATCTTTCGAATCAATCGCAACCATGATCCTCGCCTCACCAATCTCGCGAACCAAAGCTCCCAAAAACGCCTCATTCACCCCGCTCCTCGCGAACGCCGCCGACCCAATGATCACCTGCTCGGCCCCCGCGTCCACGAGTTCCTTGGCCCGCGCGACCGACCGAATCCCGCCCCCCACTCGGGCACGAACGCGGGTCAAAAGCCGCTCCACCTCCGGCTGGTTAGACCCCGACCCCAGCGCCCCATCAAGATCAATCACGTGCAACAGCGGGAACCCGGCGAACATATCCAGAGCTTCGTCCACGGTCCGCTCCAGCGCCTTCTCCTTCCCCTGGATCAGCTGGACAACCTTCCCGCCCATCAGGTCAATGCACGGGATGATCATGCCGGGCGCACCACGATTTGTTGGTCTTGGAGGCCACGCTTAACCGCCGAAATGGAAACCGCCCGTTCATGGAAAATGGAGGCCGCGAGCCCCGCACTGGCTTCGGTGCCATGGAACAAGTCAACGAAATGCTGCACCGACCCCGCCCCTCCCGACGCGATGACCGGGACCGTGGTCACCGCGCAAACCGCGTTGACGAGATCCAAGTCGAATCCGTCCCTCACCCCATCGGTGTCCATGCTCGTCAGCAAAATCTCCCCCGCCCCCGCAGCCTGCCCGACCGCTGCCCAGCTCACCGCGTCCCATTTCGTGGGCACCCGCCCTCCATTCAGGAAAACGGTCCAGCCATGCTCCGACCTCTTAGCATCAATCGCCAGCACCGTCGCCTGCGATCCAAACTCGCCAGCAAGCTCCGTAATCAGCTCACTTCGCCCAATCGCCGCACTATTCACACCGACCTTATCCGCCCCCGCGCGCAGCAGCCGCCCGGCATCTTGAACCGACCGAACCCCGCCCCCCACCGTAAGAGGAACGAATACCTGTCGAGCCGCTTTCGCCACCATATCAACCGTCGTGCGACGATTCTCATGTGAGGCCGTGATATCTAGAAAAACAATCTCATCCGCCCCCTCATCTCCATATCGCTTGGCCAGCTCAACCGGATCGCCCGAATCCCGCAGATTCACAAAGTTAGTGCCCTTCACCACTCGCCCATCCGCGACGTCAAGGCAAACCACCACGCGCTTAGCCAGCATCGCGGCACCACCTTGCAATCAACTCCAATCCCTTCGCTCCGGACTTCTCCGGATGGAATTGGAAACCAGAAAGATTGTCCTTCCGCAATGCGCTACTAAATGCCCCGCCGTACTCCGTCGTCGCCCAAGTCGCCCCAGAAACGGGGGCGGCAAAACTATTCGCGAAGTAGCACCACACGTCCTCGCCGTCCTCAAATCGCACCGTATTCCAACCCATATGCGGCACTCGACAATCGGCCGGCAGAGCCCGAATCGTCCCGGCAATCAACCCAAGCCCGGCAACACCCGGCGCCTCCTCACTCCACTCATACAATGCCTGCATCCCCAGACAAATGCCGAAGAGGGGCGTGCCCTCCTTAGCCGCGCCAAGCACCGCCTCGCGCAAACCGCGCTCGTCCAAAGCGCCCATCATTTGACCGAAATGACCCACCCCCGGCAGCAGTATCTTGTCCGCCCCTCGCAGTGCCGCCGGTTCGCTCGCAAAGCGAAAATCTGCCCCGATCGCCTCCAGCGCATTCGCGACGGAGAACAAATTTCCCGCCCCATAATCGACGACCGCGATCATAGCAACCCCTTCGTGGACGGCAGCTGGTCCTGAAGGCTCAAATCCTCCGAACACGCATACTTCAAGGCTCGACCAAAGCCCTTAAAGACCGCCTCGATCTTATGGTGACTCGAGCGTCCGTACAGAACCTTGACATGAACGTTGGCCCGCACCGCGCGCGCAAAACCCTCAAAGAAGTCCGGCAGGAGCTCCACCGTGAGTCCACCGACCGTCCGCGCCTTGACCTTATCGTCATAAACGCAAGCGGCCCGACCGCCCAGATCGAGGGCCACCACCGCAAGCACCTCGTCCATGGTTTGAACGAAGTAACCCGCCCGGTTGATACCTTGCCGACTACCGAGAGCCTGGTTGAACAGTTCGCCGAGCGCGATGCCCACGTCCTCAACCGTGTGGTGTTGATCTACCTGCAAGTCGCCCGTCGCCTTCAGCTCCAGATCAAACCCGCCGTGCTTAGAAAACAACTCCAACATGTGGTCGAGAAACCCAATGCCCGTATCGATCTTGTACTGCCCGGTACCTTCAATCCGCAGATATCCGGTGATCTGGGTTTCGGTCGTGATACGCTCCAAGTCCGCCTGTCTCATCGGGCCTCCTCCAGCACCGCGGCAAACCGGGTCATTTGCTCAGGTGTCCCCACCGTCACCCGCAGGGCCCCCGGGATCTCATACCGGCGATCCCGAATCAGCACCCCCGCCTCCCGGCATCTATCCAATATCGCCTGCGCGCTATCGCCCGCCTTGAACAGAACGAAGTTCGCCTCTGACCTCCAGTAGGTGAGTTCGTGCCTTTCAAACTCTCTTATCAGGATTGCTTTGCCTTCTTGAACTTGGGAGGCATAATCCCTCACCCATTGAGGATCTTCGATCGCCGCTAGTGCCGCCACAATGGAAAGCGAATTGACACTGTAGGGAGATTGAGCTTTTTTCATTGATGAAATGTTGTTTGGCTGGCTCATGAGGCATCCGAGCCGCATCCCCGCTAAGCCGAATGCCTTGCTGAACGTGCGACTCACGAACAAATTCTCGTAACGACTGATCAAAGGCAACGCGGTCACGCCCCAGAAGTCGAAGTACGCTTCATCCACCAAAACGCACGCCTGGGGCGCGGCTTCGAGAATTTCGTGTATCTCCTGAATGGTGAACGTCGATCCGGTTGGGTTGTTTGGATTGGGCAGAAAGATCGTCCGCGTGTTCTCATTGACCGCCGCCAATATGGCGTTTGGCTCCGTCCTCAAAACGCGTTCGAATGGGGGCCTACCCGGTACATCGCTGGCTGTAACCTCCCGTACGACTGCGCCGGCCACCTCTGCATAGAACCGATACATCGCGTAGCTGGGTTCAAGCACGACCACTTCTTGATCTGGCTCGACGAAGGTGTTTACGAGAAGCTGAATCGCCTCATCGGTGCCGTTCGAGAGCAGCAGTTGCTCCTCATCAACCTCAAAGAACTGAGCGAACTTTTGAGTCGCGTCCCGGTAGTCGGGGTAGGTCGCGAGCAGGTCCCCCGACAGCGCATCGCTCAAGGCTTTCAACACATGCTCCGGGCAGCCGACCGTGTTCTCATTAAAGTCCAGCCTAAGGGACTCGCGGCGATTGCCGGTGGGCGGGTGGTAAGGGCGCATGCGTTGAACGGCTAAGCGGGGTTTAAGCATCCAGCCGCACCTCGATGGACCGCGCGTGCCCTTCCAACCCTTCCGCGCGGGCCAACAGCGCACCATCTCGGCCCACCTTCGCGAGAGCCTCCTGGGAAAGCTGCTGAACGGTGATGATCTTCACGAAGTCATGGACCGATAAGCCTCCCGAGAGATTTGCCCGGCCTGACGTGGGCAAAACATGGTTCGGTCCGGTGACGTAGTCGCCGGCGGCTTCTGGGCTGTAGGGGCCGACAAACAGGCTGCCTGCGTTTTGAATGCGCGGAAGATAGCTGCTGTCCGGCACGCACAAGTGCTCGGCGGCGAGCTGATTGGCGAGGTCGATGGCTTGGTCATCCGATTCGCACAACACAATCGCGCTGTTTCGGTCGATCGCGGGTCCAGCGATCGCGGCCGTGGTGAGGGACTCGAGTTGGCGTTCAATTTCCACAGCAACTGCCTCGGCGAGGGGCCGCGAGGTGGTGATGAGGAACGCGCAAGCGTCCAGATCGTGCTCGGCTTGAGCTAGCATGTCCGCGGCGATCCAGGAAGCGTTGCCCTCATTCGCGAGGATCACGACTTCGGTGGGGCCAGCAATGAAGTCAATGCCGACTTGCCCGGCGAGGAGCTGCTTGGCCGCGCTGACGTACACGTTGCCGGGGCCGACGATTCGGCTCGCCTTTGGGATGGTTTCCGTGCCGAAGGCGAAGGCGGCAATCGCCTGAGCGCCCCCGATTAGGGCCACATTGCTGGCCCCAGCGATTTGAGCTGCGGCTAGAACAGTTTCGTCAGGTTTCGGCGTCACGACCCATACGTTTGAAACTCCAGCCACGAACGCCGGGATGCAAGTCATCAGGACGGTCGAAGGCAGCGGGTAGCGCCCACCCGGGATGTACGCCGCGACCGTTTCGATCGGGCGGACGACTTGACCTACAACGTGCCCCGGTGCCAGCTCGGTTATGAACTCCTTCGGCATTTGCATGGTCGCGAAGGATCGAATGTTTCTAGCCGCGTTCACAATCGCTAACTTCAGTTCCGGCGAAATAGCGCGTTCTGCATTCGCCAACTCCTCCTTCCCGACCAGGAACGAGGGCCGGTCAAACCCGTCAAACTCCTTCGCAAAGTCTCGAACCGCAGCGTCTCCGCGACCCTCGACTTCGTCGAGAATGCGCTTCACTGTTTCCTTCGCCTCTCGAAGTCGGTCGTCCTTATTAGAGAATAGCGGCATTGCCTCTTGCACTGTTAGTATTTGAATCATATTCATATCTCACGGGACGATCTTGTTGAGTGGATACTCAACGATTCCCTCCGCCTTTGCCTCTTTGAGTCTTGGAATAATCGATCTGACCAGCGTCTCTTCAAGGATCGTGTTAAGGGCAAACCAGTCACCCCCGCTAAGGGGCGAAACAGTAGGATTTTTTAGCGCGGGCAACACGGAAAGAACCTCATCAAGATTGTCCCGGTGCACGTTGAGCATCAAACCAACTTTTCCAACCGCTTCAATCGCACCATTCAGCAAGAGTCGGATGTCTTCCAGCTTGCGGCGCTTAAATCCATCTTCCCACGACTCCTTGTTCGCGATCAGTTGCGTGTTGGACTCAAGAACGGTCTGAATGATGCGTAACTTATTAGCTCGCAACGATGAGCCGGTCTCCGTCACCTCGACGATGGCATCGGCCAATACGGGTGGCTTGACCTCGGTGGCTCCCCAGCTGAACTCTACGCGTGCGGTGACGCCATGATTATCAAGGAAGCGGATTGTCGCGCCGACGAGCTCGGTGGCCACCGTCTTACCCTGAAGATCACTGACGGATTGAATGGCGGAGTCCTCAGGGACGGCCAATACCCATCGCACTTTGCCGAAGCTCTGGCGAGCGTAGATAAGGTCGGCGACTCGCACCACATCCGCTTGTGATTCCTCGATCCAGTCGGAACCGGTCAGGCCGGCGTCCAGCACCCCGTTCTCGACATACCTCGCCATCTCTTGAGCGCGGATAAGCATGCACTCAATCTCATCGTCATCAATCGCAGGAAAATAGGAACGATTGCGTACTGCAATGCTATATCCCGCGCGGCGGAAAAGATCAATGGTTGCAGCTTCAAGACTTCCCTTCGGGATTCCCAGTCGTAGCTTCAACGGTACACCTCCGAAGGATTGAACGACCGGCTCATATTTACTTCCCACTCTCGCTCTTTAAGCGTTTTGAAGAAGCAACTTTTGTATCCTTCGTGGCAGATGCCAGGTCCTTGGACGTCGACCCTTAGAATGACGGCGTCTGCGTCGCAATCGGTTAAAACCTCTCGCACCGAAAGCTTGTGGCCGGAGCTCTCCCCCTTGGTCCACAGTTTGCTGCGGCTGCGGCTCCAAAAGGTGGCGAAACCGGTTTCTATTGTCATGCGCCACGATTCTTCGTTGAAGAAGGCGACCATCAGCACATCGCCGCTGGTGGCATCTTGAACGACAGCTGGGACTAGTCCGTCGAGTTTGGCAAAGTCTAAGTTCATAAGGTGAGTTCCTAAAACAAAAAAGGCTCACCGCGTGTGCGGTGAGCCTGTTTCGTTAATTCTAAGTTCTACAACGTTCTAATTAACCCGAAAGCACCACCGCAGTGATTCACTACGTGATGATGATGCTGGGAAACGAGCACGAACGCCAAGATGCAAGGAGTATACCCCGCTGCTCCCGAACGCGCCACCCCGTCTAGGGCGTGCGGTCCGTAACGGGCGGAGGCTGGGTAACCATCCGTCTCTGATAGCACCTCACCCAGTCCACTTGCATCTCAGATGGGAACGGCGTTCCCAAGTTTGGACTGCCGGGCCAATTGCCCCCGACCGCGAGGTTCAATAGGAGATGAAACGGCTGGTCGAAGGGAGCACGCTGATTCCACATGGCCGCCGCGCTGAACCAGTTCAAGCTGGTTCGCGAGTAAATCAGCACTCCATCCACGTACCAGCGCAAGTAATCCGGTTCCCACTCCACCGCATAGGTGTGAAACCCGTCGGCCCAGGTGCTCGCCCGGTAGACGTTAGAGCCGCTGCTGACATTGTTCGGCCAGCCGTTGCCGTAATGAATCGTGTTGTAAAGCCGATCGGTGGAGTTCAGCAACTCCATGATATCGATTTCGCCGCTGCTCGCCCAGCCGCCGTACTGCGTGGTGGATGGCAACATCCAAAAGGCCGACCAGAGCCCTTGACCGGCCGGAACCTTGATTCGAGCTTCGATACGACCGTAGAGAGGATCAAACTTGCCTTTCGTCCGAAGCCGCGCCGAAGTATATGGCTTGCCCCCAAAGTTCTCCCGCCTAGCGACAATGCGCAAAAGGCCCCGAGAAACATTCAGGTTGACGCTGCGATCGGTGTAGTACTGGAGTTCGTTGTTGCCCCAACCAGGGATTCCGTAAGCGGTTCCGTCGCCGATCATCGGTTCCCAATTCCGAGTGTTCAGCGCCGTTCCATCGAACTCATCGCTCCAAACCTGCCGATACTCTCTCCGCGAATTGACAGTCAGGGCGAGGTCATCAAAAATCACCGCGCCGGAAGCGAACGGGGTGGACGCGGGCTGGAAAAACAAAAGATAGACCGCACAGTGTGTGGTCCCGATCGGAGCGTCGCCAAGGCTCGCCGAAATCAGTTGCCACTGATTCCGGGCGGTCGCCGCGGTAATCTGCTTCGATTCCATGAACGCGACATCGGCGTTAGCGGCGTTCCGATAGACCACTTTCAGAACTGCATAGTTGTTCCCCGCCACCGGATCAGAGGACCGGTTGTACGCCCAGACGCTAGCCGTGACCCGCTCCCCCGGTCGAACCGACACATTCTGGTAAGCCCCTGAGTTATTGCTCCCCCCGGTGAACCTTCCGAACATCTTAAGACTCCGCGCCCCAGACCTCGGGAAATTCGGCTCATTAAAAACGTTGCCAAACGAAGTCCAGTACGTGGACTGCGTGCCATTTGCCGCCTCGAAGCTCGGGTCTTGGACAACCGCGCTCGATGCCATCGCGGCCAGCAATAGCAAGAGGCAGATTGCCGAGCGAACTCCACTCTTCACCGAAACGTTTCCAAGTCTCATCTCATCGCATCCTACATCAAAAGGGCCGAACTTCAAAGCAGTTTTTTTCGCATCCTAATTCGAGTTTAGCGGGAGCGAATCACCCACGTACAGCGGCACATTCGCGACAGCAGCCCCGCCCGCATCGTCGTACACGTACACGAACAGCCGATATCCACCCAACGTGGAAGGCATTTTCACTTTGACCGACGTCTGACCTGGTTGCGTCACCGCGTTTGGGAAGAGCGGAGGCTTACGCTCGTCTCTTCCGGCGGTGAGCCGCTCGACCGCCTCCCCACTTAAAATCCACTCCACTCTGATTGGCTTGTTTTCTGGATCCGTCGCCTTCAAAGTCGCCGTGATCACCTGGCCCGGCACAAGCCGATCGGATTGCGGCACGCTCAGTTCCAAAATGCGTGGCGTCAGGTTCTTTCTTGGCTTCCCGGTCCAAATCTCAGCCATGACGTCAAACGCGCCGACATGGGCACCGTTTGGCAACAGCATTCCGTACCAAGTCGATGTCGCCTCCTGCTTATTGCCCCACAAAAACACATATGAGCCCAGGCACGTGCCAGCGGCCCGTAGCACTCCACCATCGTATGCCTTCCGGTACATCGCCTCCTTGTCGGTGCTGGACATTTCGATGGGAGCTCCCCACCGCGTAGTCCCTGCCTCCCAGTGTCCGAGAGGACCGAATTCTGTGACCATGTAAGGCTTGGTACCGCCGTCTTTGGCATACCTTTCCGCCAGACTGGGTGCTCCGCCGTAGCTGTTGATACCAATGATATCGATGCTCGGGCAAAGCTGGTGAATGGAGGGCACCTTTCGGTCGCCTATTTCGGCAATGACCGTCATCGTCGGATGGTTCGGGTCGATGCGTTTGCTCATCTCAGCGATCTCGTTGATCGCCTGATAAACCCGGGGGTCTTTGCCATCGCCTTCTGCCTCGTTGCCAAACGCCCAGCAGAGCAAGGCGGGGTGGTCCTTATACTTCTGGACGACCTCCTTGCACATCTCAAACTGCTTTTTGACCGCAGCCTTGTCGCCATAGTCAAACTCCGGACGGTGCCCCAGCCATATACCGGCGGTGACCGTCAATCCGTCCTTGTGCGCCTTATCCAGCACTTCACCGAGCCCCTCGGCGCCCCATGTTCGGATCGAGTTTGCCCCCGCCTCAACGAGCATTTTTTGTGAGCCATTGCCACCTGCTCCGCGGACGAAGTAGGGCTTACCGTTTCGGTGGAGTTCGTAAGCGCCGGGTTTGCCAACCAATCTGACGTGTGAAGTCTCCGTCCTCACTCCAAAACAAGCACCCGCAACGAGCGCGCCGCCAGCCAGCATTACGCTCATGCGAACCAATGCTCGACCAAGTTGAGAAACGTTTTCCGTCTTCATGCGTGGAATTTACCCCGCGAAA
>JAYUVF010000058.1:0-64799 GCA_043754215.1 Chthonomonas sp.
GAATGATCTCGACCCTAATTGCTTAGGGGAAGGAATCTCAAGAGATTGTTTCAGCATTGTTCTTCATGATATGTTAGTCATGAAGCATGACTGTACACCTGCTGACGGTGACCAGCAACCTCTACGCCCTCGACCAACAGGACCTTGATTCTATTGTTGACGAGCTTGATCACATTCAAAGGCGACTTAGGGCACTTGCCTCAAAATTAGAAATCTCGCGCTAAGTTGAACTGAGCGAAAGTCGAGCGACCAACGACCAACGACCAACGACCAACGACGAGCGACGAGCGACGAACGACGAAAGTCGAACGACGAGCGACCAACGACGACGAAAGACAAAAAAACCTCGCCAAACACTTGTTTATCTCTTAATTCTGTGTTATTCTGAATGTTGAGAATACGAATTCTCAAAGCAATGATTCCTGGCGAAGGTGCCGAGAATATTCACCAATGAGGGTAACACAGCAAGACATCGCTCGTCTTTCGGAGGTCAGCCAGGCCACCGTTAGCCGGGTGTTGGCGGGCGATGAGCGCGTAGACGCGCAGATTCGCGACCGGGTGCTGGGCATCATGAGCGCCCACAACTACCAGCCCGATGTTCGTGCCCGATCCCTCCGCCAGCGCAAGACCCATCTCATTGGCCTTGTCCTAAAGAGAGAAGTAGGCACTCTCCAAGGCGACCCATTTTTCGCGATGCTCGTGGCGGAAGTAGTGGACGCCATGGCCGGAAGCCCTTGGCATCTATGCGTTGACATCGCCACCGACTCTAGCCGTCAGCACGCCATCTACGATGAACTGTTGCGCACCCGGCGAGTAGATGGCCTCATTCTCGTGGAAAGCGAGGCGAGCGACCACCGTATCCTCCGTCTGCAACACGACCAGTTTCCCTTCGTACTCATCGGCAACGCCGCTGAAATGCCGTCGCTTCACGCCATTGATAATGACAACGTCAAGGCCGCCGAAATCGCCACCCAACATTTGGTGGAGCAGGGATATCAGCGCATCGCGTTCCTCGGTGGGCCGCGGAGCCTGACCGTGACCCGAGATCGAGAAGCGGGTTACCGCAGCTGCGTCGAGAATCCAATCGTCGCCTACTCCGAATTTGGCTACCAAAGCGCGCGCGAGATGGCGTGCCAGATGTTCAACTCCAGCCAACGCCCGGATGCCATTGTCGCGATGGACGATACGATGGCGATGGGGGTCATCCAAGCCGCCCGCGAGCACAAACTTTCCATTCCCCATGATGTGGGCGTTGTCGGATTCAACGACTCCACCCTCTGCGATCAAATCGAAAACGGACTGTCGAGCGTGAATCTTCACATTGACAACATGGTGCGCTGGTCCATCCGGCGACTCTTGCAGGTGATCGAAAAGCAGCCGATAACCGGAAATCATCAAGCGATCATGGGCTGCGAACTGAAAGTTCGTGGTTCCTCGCTTCGGCGCGAATTCGTCAAAACTCCATGAATCTCGCGCTTCTTACCACTCTCATCCTCCTTCAACCGGGCCCCGGCGAAGTAGCGCACACGTTCGTGTACGAGGCGGATAAAGAGTACAAAGAAGTTTCCGTATCGGGGCAATTCAACAACTGGAACGCCACCGCAAACCGGATGACCAAAGCGGCGGACGGACGTCGCTGGTCGGCCACAGTCAATCTTCAGCCCGGCACCTACCAATACAAGTTCGTTCGAGATGGCGAATGGATTGCTGATCCCAAAGGGAAAGACATTGCCGATGGCAATGGGAATACGAATTCTCTACTCATTTTGGTCCCAGAAGACTACAAGAAACTCCCCGGCAAAACCGGCGATTCAGTCATTACCGAGACCGCGGTAGTCTACAAAAAAGAGGTTCCGTTCCTCAACTTCGACAACGGCAAGCTAACCTTTAAAATCCGCGTCCGAGCAGGCGATATCGGGCTCATTGAGCTACGCACCGGCGGTAAAAACCTCAAGATGCGGCGCGTGGGCGGCGATGAACTGGTGGATTACTACGAAGCCTCCATGCCTTGGGACAAGAAGGCCAAGGTGGACTATCAGTTCGCGCTCATCGATGGCTTTACCCTCCGTACTCTTGGTCCGAAAGGATTGACCGAGCATGACCGTAACAATCTATATCAGCTTGATCCTATGACCTATAAGCCATTTGAAGTCCCCGCGTGGGTAGAGAAGTCGGTGTTCTATCAAATCTTCCCGGATCGATTTGATAACGGAAGCACCGCGAACGACCCCAAAAACAAAACACCCTGGACAGAAGTGCCGACCTACAGCAACCGCTACGGTGGCGACGCTGCAGGCTTGAAGCGGCGCATGGCTTATCTGCAGCGGCTCGGCGTGAATGCGATGTACATCAACCCGGTCATGGTCGCCCCGAGCAACCACCGATACGATCCCGTTGACTTCTACAATATTGACCCCGAATTTGCTTCGAACGAAGAGTTCATCGAACTGACCAAGGCGATGGATGCGGGCGGCATCAAGGTCGTGCTCGACCAGATCTTCGACCACGTCGGCATCACGTTCCCGCCGTTCGTGGACGTGCTCAAGAACCAACAGAAGAGCGAATACAAAGATTGGTTCTTCATCAAGGAGTACCCCGTCGAAGTTCGTCCCAATCCCCCGTATGTAGGGTGGTGGGGCACGGAATACATGCCTAAGGTGAACCTGGCCAATCCAGGGGTGCAGAAGTATTTGATGGAGTCGGTGGACTTTTGGATGGCTCGCGCGAAGCTGAGCGGCTGGCGTCTTGATGTCGCCAACGAAGTTCCGGACTGGTTCTGGCAGGCGTTCCGTAAGCGGGTGAAGGGGATTGATCCGAACGCATGGATCGTGGGTGAAGTTTGGTACGACGCCAACCAGTGGCTCAAGGGCGATCAGTGGGACGCCTCGATGAATTACCCGTTCCGCGACACCTGCATGAACTTCCTGGCCACCCAAAAGACCACGCCCACCGAGTTCGTCAATGGGCTCATGAAGGTGCACCAGCTTTACGCCCCGCAGGTCTCGCGCAATCAGCTCAACCTGCTGAGCAGCCACGACACCCCCCGGTTCATCACGGAAGCGGGCGGCGACCGCAAGCGAGCGGCCTTGGCCGCAGTGGTCCAGTTCACTTGGCCCGGCGCGCCGAGTGTGTACTACGGTGAGGAACTGGGCATGGAAGGCGCCAAAGACCCCGACAACCGCCGCGGCATGCGATGGGATCTCACCACCCCGCAAAACGAAATTTTAAGCCTATACACCAAGCTCACCCACCTCCGCACGAAGAGCGACTTGCTCGCCACGGGCGAGCCAGTGGCACTGACTCAATTCGACGCCAAGGGCGTCGCGAGCTACGGACGCACCCACGGCGGCGATTTTGCAGTGGTGGTCTTGAACCGTGGCCGCACCCAATTTGAGGGCGCGATCCAGCTCCCGGCGAATCAAGCCGGCAAGGAGTTTGTAGATGCGCTCACCGGTCTTCGAATGAAGGCCGACGCCCGCGCGAGGGTTCGCGTGGTGCTCTCCCCAGTTTCAGCTCTTATTGGGCTGAATGCAAGCAATACTCACATAAAGCTGGTCAGCGACGCGAACGCCGCCGCCCAGAAGATGGTCTCAATTAAGGAGCCTTTGCCATGAAACTCAGAACCCAAAAGAAGGGCTTTACGCTCATCGAACTTCTCGTCGTTATCGCGATCATCGCCATCTTGGCGGCGATCCTCTTCCCGGTGTTCGCTCAGGCGAGAATGGCGGCAAAGAAGACAGCCACCGTCGCGCAGATGAAGCAACAGGCCCTCGGAATCATCATGTATATGGATGACCACGATGACGTGGCCCCGCCCCGCTATCGCTACAACCTTGTTTCGACCCCGGGCAACTACATCTTCACCTTTGAGCGACTGGCCCAGCCGTACTTCAAGAATTACCAGATCTTCATGAGCACCGAGGACACCCGACCTCGCTACGCAACCCCCTATGCAGGCAACTATCGCCGCAGTTTTGCCGGGGCTGGAAATGTGTTCATTGCGATCCAACGTGGAACCGTGATGACGAATCAGAGCCGCGTGGGTACGAGCATTCCGCAGCCTGCCGATACGATCATGCTTGGCCAGAAGCCGATGAACCATCGCACCATTGCGAACTACTGGGACGCGGAAGTTTGGGCAGCTGAATCGCAGATCTACAACACGCGAAATGCGAATCTGCCTCTCTCTGACCCCCGAGCCCAGTACGCGGAGATCATTAACCCTTACGGCGGCGCCTCGGTTTGGGCGTACATGGACGGTCACGTGAAGGTGGTCAAGGCAGGCGGCTTTGCTCGGGCGACTCAGGCTGGGGCTTCGACAACCGTTCCCCACGGAACTGTTTTCCCCGGCTACGAAGAGCGAGCTGGATCTTGGGTTAACCGCGCGGCTCCAGACAACTTCTGGGATCGCGGCATCTCTTGTATGGAGGCTCCCGTAGCCACCACATCCACTGAGATACCGTGCGCGCTTCCAGGTGAGCCGACTTCGTGAAGAAAGAGCTCGGAAAAGGACCGCTTATTGGTGTAGCAGTCCTCGCAGTGGTCGTCCTCGGTGCAGTGCTGTACTTCAGCTTCTTCACCCAGACTGGCTACACGGCGGCTGATGAAGAGCGCAATCGCAAGCAAATCGAGATTAGCGACCAGAACTTCAAGCGAGTCACCGACTCGCTTGGGCAACCGGCTCCCACGAAGTAAGTCCTGTGGAGCTCCAACCGCCCGCCTCAATTTGAGGCGGGCGGCGGGCCACTTGCGTGGACGGGACTAGAATCGCCGCCCATTTTGTGTGATTCTATGGTTTGTTTGCAAGTGGCTCGAATGGTTTCTTTTTCTTGTAGACGCTCCACGCGGTCCTTAGAATCTTCCTAGCGAGGATGACAGTGGCTTCGGTTGTGGCCCGGCCTTTGTCCTTTTGCCCTTGGTAGTACGGCTTAAAATGGGGGTGCCTTGAGGCGCTGCGAGCGGCCATGAAGAGTACTGTCCTCAGTTCGGCGTTGCCTTGGTGACTGAGGCGTCGTCGCCCCCTGGATTGTCCCGATTCCTTGGCTTGTGGATCCAGCCCCGCAAATGCGACGAGGCTATCTGAAGTTGGCGGGCCACTTGCGTGGCCTGGTCTAGAATGGCACCCCATGTTGCGTGGCCCGGAATAGAAAGCGCGCCAGTCTGAGACTCTGGTTAGATGTCAACTCAGCTTTCTACTCCGGGTTCCACCTCTAGCGCAAATGTCCGATACCGCATAGCCCACCGCAGAACCTGGAGTAGAAAGCTGAACGAGTTGAAGGGCAAAAGGATGTGGCTGCAGCGCTTCCTATTCCAGGCCACACAAGGGTTGCCCGCCGCTCTTCACGCTCCGAACTCCGATAAATCTGAAACCCAAAAATCTGAAATCTGAAATGAGCGCAAATTCTGATTCCCATTGTGGCGGGGTACTTGCGTGGCCTGGTCTGGAATGGCGCCGCCTTTTGTGTGGCCCGGAATAGAAAGCGGGCCGGCCCGGGCCGTTGTCCACAGCCAACTCAGCTTTCTACTCCGGGTTCCACCTCTAGCACGAATATTCAATACCGCGTAGCCCACCGCAGAACCTGGAGTAGAAAGCTGGTTCAGCGAAATTGCAAAGTTGATTCATGTGCGCTTTCTATTCCAGGCCACACTAAGTAGGGTAAGTGACCCTACACTTAAAGCTCCAAGAAGTCAACGTCGATGACGCACTCCATCCCGTAGTAGGCCCGAGCGCTTGACCATTCCCAATCCGTTACCAGATGGCACAAGCCCTTCCGTACAGGATTCATGTGGTCATAGTTAATGGCTGCCTCCAGCGCTTGGGCATTGAAATAGTTGCGATCATGCCCACCTCCCGCTTGCCACACCCGTCTTGGTTTCGCGCTGCTGAGTTTCTTGACCCAATCCGAGTCTGCAGGCAACCCTTCAAGTATTTCGCGAGCCGCCCGCGCCTTGATCGACTTCAAAATGCTTGAAACTTGGTACTCGCCCTTGGGGAAAACGACGACGTGTGCGTGGTCGGGCATCACGACGAACGCGAGGATGCCGAAGTGCTTCTGCTCCGCCGCGCGAACCAGATGACGCAGGAAAATCTGCACGTTAACCGGGTCGCTGAAGATCGGGACTCGGCGGTAGACCGAAAAGGTCAACTGGTGCGCGTGGCCGATCTCGTTATAGGAGACGCGACGTCCCATGACTGAAATTATGCTCAATATTAGCCACCGCGCTTGCTTTCGGCTCGCCACTCTCAGCGCACCTGTATGCTCCCAGTTTTTGTGTGGCCCGGAATAGAAAGCGCGTGGACCTCAGAGTTTTGGTCCGCAGCCAACTCCGCTTTCTACTCCGGGTTCGACCAAGAGAGGAAAGCTCCGAACCAGTTTCGCAAGTTTCAGTGCGCCGCAGAACCTGGAGTAGAAAGCTGCAAGAGCGATTATTGAAAGTCTGTTTCAAGCTCGCTTTCTATTCCAGGCCACACAAGGGTTGCCCGCCAACGAAATCTGCTCGAAGTTGCGTTCTGTTGCCGCCTGCATCGTGATATCCCTTGCTCCATCGTATAATAGCTAGCAATCATGGCTGGCAATCGCGTCCTCTTTTTCGACACCACCCTGCGCGACGGGGAGCAGAGTCCGGGCGTCCGTCTCACGATGGACCAGAAGCTGACCATCGGGCACTCGCTGGTCGAACTCGGAGTGGACATTATCGAAGCCGGGTTCCCGATCAGCTCGCCGGGCGACTTTGAAAGCGTGAATACACTGGCCCGAGAGCTCAAGGGCGTGACGATTTGTGGTCTTACCCGGGCTCGTGAGAAAGACATTGAGGTAGCGGCGAGTGCCTTACAACCCGCCGAGCGGCGACGAATTCACACTGGATTGGGCGTGAGCCAAAATCACCTAGACCACAAGCTCCGCATGACCCGCGAGCAGGCGCTGGAGACCGGAGTCAAGGCGGTGAAGCTGGCCAAGAATTACACCGACGACATTGAGTACTTCATGGAAGACTCGGGCCGGGCCGAGCGCGACTACGTTTACCAAGTCGTGGAGGCCGTGATCGCCGCAGGCGCGACGACCATCAATGTGCCCGACACGACCGGATTCACGTTCCCCACCGAGTACCGCGACCTCATCAAGGGGATCATCGACAATGTGCCGAACAGCGACAAAGCGGTGTTCAGTTGCCATTGCCACAACGACCTGGGCATGGCGACCGCCAATACCCTCGCCGGCGTAATGGGTGGCGCGAGGCAAGTGGAGGTGACGGTGAACGGCATCGGCGAGCGTGCGGGGAATACCTCGCTCGAAGAAGTCGCATGCGCCCTCTTTATCCGCAAGGAGCTTTTCAATGTCGAGTGCGGCATCGTACTGAACAAACTCGTCCCGATTAGCCGGTTGGTTAGCCAACTTTCGGGAATGGTCGTCCAGCGCAACAAGGCAGTGGTCGGCGCAAACGCCTACGCCCACAGCAGCGGCATCCACCAAGACGGCGTTTTGAAAGAGCGGTCCACCTACGAGATCATCGACCCATCCCTGGTGGGGGCCGACCAAACCTCCATCGTCCTCACCGCCCGCTCAGGTCGCCACGGCCTAAAGCACCGCCTCATGGAGCTCGGTTTCGACTTCAGCGCGGAGCGGTTCGAAGACCTCTACCGCAAGTTCATCGACATGGCCGATCTGAAGGCCGAGGTGGACGACGAGGATTTGCGGGAGTTGGTGCGGGGATAGAGGGCATAGGTGCATGTTGTCCTCCTCTCGTCCATTGACCGATTGTTAAGAAATCTTAGAAAATTAAGTTTCGGCGCACGATTTGCTAAAGAGTGAGTTATGATGAAGGAGAGGATTAGAGAATGAAAAGCATTTTGCGCACCATTTTGGCACCCGCACTCGCTCTATTTATGGGGGGGGGGGCATGGGGGAACCCACTGTTGCGGGCGGTTGACGACGATTTCGCCCTTGACCCGATTGGACACCTAAAGAAAGGGTTGAACCTTAATTACGTGTACGGTGACTACAACTGGAAGCTTCTAAGTCGGCCCTCAACAGATGTAAACCAGTACGTCCCCGGAAATTTCATCTACCCACTCGCGAGGCTCGCGGACAGTTACAACGCCCAAGACTTTATCGACATTAAAGAGCTTGGGTTCGATCACGTACGTATCGCGGTTGACCCATGGGCGCTCGGCCTTTTGGAAAATCCAGCCGGCAGCGGCGGGCCTATGTTCACCATTCCCACAACTGGACAAGGAGCTGGAGCCTGTGCCGCGTTGCGCGCTGACATCTTGGCGGCGCGCGCGGCGAACCTGATGGTGATCGTTGACTTTCACGCCAGCAACCTTGCGCAAGGGGCCTGGAACAACTTCTACAATTCGCAACGTACTCACCTTCCGGGCAGCCCTCCTCCCGTTGGTCCGGACGATGTGCCCCCCGCTCCCTACAACTATTTGGGAACACAAAAATGGCACTTCTTGACGACAACCGTGAACTCGGCCGGGCAATATCCACTCGAGGAATTTTGGGCATCGTTTTTTGAACGGCTCGGATCGTTTGATTTCCCAGTCGCCTTCGAATTGCTGAATGAGCCATTTGACAGCGCCTACGACCGAAGTGATGCGATATGGAATCTATATGGCGGCCCTGCCGGAGTGTCCAACGACGAGCCATCAATTGTTCCGTGGATAAACTCAAGGAGGCTACTGTGGAGATCAATAACCTTGAAATGTGTGAAGACGTTTGAGTCTCCCGGTCGATATTTCATTGTTTCTCCTTCCACGACTGGGCCTGATAACTACGACGAGCAGTGGGCGGCAATAAAGCCTTTCACAAACGTTGCTCCGGACAACATCGTCGCCCCACAGAGACTTTTGTATACCGTCCACTTTTATACTCCATTCGCATTTACGCAAAAGTTTGATGCTGGCGTTGCTAACGGGTACACCAAGGAGCGCGACTATCATCCAAACAGCGGCAGTCCTTACACCGACGCTCCAATGACTAGCCGCTTTGCAATGGTTTCCCAATGGATTGAGCGTTCGAAATCAGAGTGGGCTAATGCGGGAATTGATCTTCCGCTTAACATGATCTTTACCGAGTTTGGATGCGTGAGAAGTAATTTGACTCGCTGGCCCGATAACAATTTGCCGACTCAACCATCGCTCCGGGGGCCGGGCGGACAAGTTACGCCACCCGCTTTGCCACCCACATGGCCTCATATCCGCCTGGCTTTACTTTGATAAGTTCAAGATGGGTTTACGATGCTCGGAAAGAGATTCAATCGTATCCAGCGGGCTGGACTTACTATGGAGCCCATGGCGGATTCGGGATATACAATAACGAGTCAGTGGATGGCTATCCGTGGGGTTACGGACACGGTAATTGGAACGGTGAAGTCCAGGAGGTTGTTGATGCGCTGTTCAAGCCGTGATCTGGCCGTTATCACGCTTGCGCTAATATCGGCGGCGTGCTCTGGGCAAGTCTATGAAATCGCCCGCATCGGCACAAACGGAGGCCTGTATGGACTAAATAACCACGGCGACTACGTGGTTAGTCTGGGTGCTGGCAACCAGATGCTTCATCTTAATGGGGTTGACGTCCAAGTGCCAACATCAAACATCCCTGGTTATCCTCTCGGTGGGTTCTTGACTGGTGTGAGTGACAACCGGATTGGTTTTGGTCGCGTAGCCACCTCCTCAACGGGCTACCGCGCAGCCGTCTGGACCGCCGACGGCGGCTGGGTGGTGATGCCTTTTGGGCCTTTCCGGTCGGAAGCACGTGGGGTCACGGCTTCGATGAGAGTGCTTTGCTCCGGTAGCTCAGGAACTGGTGACAGCCTGCTACCCGGTTGGTGGCAAATAGGAGAGAACCCGGTGAGTATCCAGCTAAGTTCCACGTCGTGGTCAGTGAATCAACGTGGAGACGCTCTTTTCTCCGCATTTGCCGGAAGTTATGTTATGCCTGCCGGTGCGGCCCCGACAGAGTTGCTGGTTGATGGGGTCAGTCCAACTTTGGTTTCGGGCCTAAACGAGTTCGCGTTAAGCTGCGGTCTCGTTCAACTTGCCTCCGGAAGTTTTGGGATCGTTTGGAACAGCGATGCCACCGTACGTACGCGCGTTCAACTTGGCACAGAGGGGGGCTTTACTGATTTGAATAGTTCCGAGGTTGTTGTGGGCCGGTTAGCGTTCGGTGATCCAGATGGTGCAATCTTATACTCTTCAGCAACGGGAGTCCGTCGAATAAGCACATTGCTAACGCCGCAGTTCTCTGGGTGGCGCTTTGTTTCAGCGTCCGAAATTAACAATCGGGGACAAATACTTGCTATCGGGTACGCACCCGGATCAACTTCGGCGCGAAGCGTGTTGCTCAATCCCGTCCCCGAGCCCGCATCAATGACGGTTATGGGTGCAGGGATCGCCGCGTTTTTGAGAAGACGACAAAGTAAATCGGGAGGAAAGACAAAATGAAAAAGCTTATCATTGTTGCGTTGAGCGTCGGACTCGTGGGAGTATGCCGGGCTCAACTAGTGGTTGGGAACGACGCTCCTGGAAGTTCAAGTATCTACTACATAGACTTGGCATCAGGTAACTCCACCGCGTTGTACACCGGCACGGATTTCAAAGCCAAACCGTGGGGCATTGCGGCGGACAACTACAACAACATGCTCTACTGGTGTCATGGCACAAAGCTGATGCGGGCAAGCTTCGCGAGTTTGCGCTCGGTCTCTCCGACGATCGTTGAAGGGCCAATGAGACTGGCGAGCGGCAGTCAGCCGCCTATCAGCTTCGTCGAGTTGGCATTCAATCCAGCTACCTACAAGCTCATTGGCTCAACCAACGTTCCAACAAAGGCTCTCTATGAGATTGACCCGGTAACCAGGCTGGCGAAACCGCTCTACACCTTCGGATCTTCGTTCGATTTTGGAGGACTAGATTGCGATGCCAGCGGAAACATCTTTGGCATCAACGATATTCAAACTAGTCATCTCTCTGCCCCTTTGCATCGAAGCCTGTACCAAATCAGCTCGAACGCGCCTACTCACAAGCTCGATGCTCCAGACTCTGAATTTGACATTGATGGGTTAGCCATCGGAAGCGGCAAGGCATATCTAGTGACCGATGGTCCATCAAATATGCAGGGCCAAATACATACCTATAATCTTGCAACCGGATTCCAAGAAATGGGAGTTATCCCGTCACCTTTCGTTCCAGCGGCAACCTTCAGCGGTGCGAGTTTTGCGCCGAACCTCGCGGCAAACACAGCGTGGTTGAGCGGAACCCTTAATCTTAGGCACACTGAACCCACGTTCGCTTCTGGCGTTCGAAAGAGAATGAGGTATGCCGTGGTGCAAGGAACTACGATCATTTATCAGAGTCACTTCATCGTAACTCAATCGAGCACCGCGTTTTCTGTTCCAGTGCCTTCTAGCGTAACTGGACCGGCAATGATCATTTGGGATGGATCAACTTATCTTCTCAACAAGCAAGATGGTGTCTTGACTGGCGGCAACTTAAGTGTTGGCACCTTGGAGCTCTTCAACGGGGATGTGGATGATTCCGGGGAGGTGGATAGTGCTGACATTGACGAAGTGATTGCAAAATTTGGGGCCACGTGGTACTCGGTTGACTGCGAGAAGGCTGACTGTGACGGTAATGGTGAAGTGGATTCGGCGGACATTGACATCACGATTGCTTCATTTGGCGAGGTAAACGGTTATCCGTGGACTTGGCCCTAACTTCCGACAGGATGTTGATCTAACGCGAGCCTGGTTTGAAACCGAATAGAATGGAGGAAGTGGCAACGGCGCCGCGACTCATTCTCGGGCCCATGCGAACACTCAAATACGCTCACAGTTTCGAAGTCGTCTCAGAGCTGCCCCAGCACCTCAACTCCCTGCTCAAGCTCGCGATGAATTTCCGCTGGACTTGGGATCTGCGGGCGCAGGAGGTCTTCGCGGAGGTTGACCCTCAACTCTGGGAGCAGGTGGAGCACAACCCCCTGCAGCTTCTTCGTCGCCTGAGTACAGAGCGGCAAAAGCGGCTAGCGGGCGACAAGTTGTTCCTCGGCAAGCTCAAGATGGCCGAGGATGATCTCGACCGCTACATGGCGGCAACCACCTGGTTCGACGAAAACCATGCCGACGAAAAAGCACGGACCAAGATCGCCTATTTCTGCGCGGAGTTTGGGCTCAATGAGTGCTTGCCGATCTACTCTGGCGGCCTCGGCTTGCTCGCGGGCGACCACCTAAAGGCAGCGAGTGACCTCGGGATTCCGCTGGTCGGAGTCGGGCTGCTTTATTCGCGGGGGTACTTCCGCCAGGTGCTCAACGACGACGGCTGGCAGACCGAGAACTACCCGCAGTACGACTTCTATCAATACCCACTTCACCTCGTGCGGGGAGCCGACGAGCAGCCGCTACAGGTTCAAATCGAGTTCCCCGACCGGAACGTGACGGTGCAAATTTGGAAGGCCCAGGTTGGGCGAGTGGAGCTCTATCTGCTCGACTCGAACATCATGGCGAACCAGCCGATCGACCAGGGTATCACGGACAACCTGTACGGCGGCGACGAGCACATGCGCATCCGCCAAGAGATGGTGCTCGGCGTGGGCGGCTTGCGAGCATTGGACGCCCTCGGCATCTCGCCGAGCGTGTGCCACATGAACGAGGGCCACGCCGCTTTCCTCACGTTGGAGCGGCTGAAGCAGTTCATGGAGGAACACAACGTGGACCTCAAAACGGCGCGGCAGGTGACGGTGGCGGGGAACGTGTTCACCACCCACACGCCGGTGCCCGCAGGGTTTGACGTCTTCCGTCCTGAGCTTTTGCAACAGTATCTCTTGAAGAAGATTCAAGGCATCGGCTTGGATTTTCAGGATTTCTTGGAGTACGGGCGAATGAACCCGGAGAATCCACAGGAGCCGTTCAACATGGCTATCCTGGCGATGACCGGTGCGAACTACGTGAACGGCGTCAGCCGACTCCACGCCGAAGTGAGCCGCGAGATGTTCGCGGACCGATGGGACGACTTCACGGTTCAAGAGGTGCCGATCGACGCGATCACGAACGGTGTTCACACCGCGACGTGGCTCGGCGAGCGGACGGCGAACCTATTGGACAAGCACCTCGGCCCGAATTGGCGAGATGATTCAAGCGACCCCGAAATGTGGCGTTTAGCATCGGAGATCCCTGAAGAAGACCTTTGGGAGCTGCGCGAGGATTCTCGGGCAGACTTCGTCCGGTATGTCCGCCGCCGCCAGATGCGCTCGCTTCAAAAGAAGAACGCGGGCAAGCAGGAGATCGCCGACGCGGGGTCGTTGCTCGATCCTCGGTTGCTGACCATCGGATTCGCGAGGCGATTTGCGACCTATAAGCGGGCCTCTTTGCTTTTTAGCGACCGCGAGCGGTTGAAGCAGATTCTTTTCCACCCAGAACGACCAGTGCAGATGGTGTTCGCCGGCAAAAGCCATCCCAAGGACGACGGCGGCAAAAAGCTCATTCAGGACATCACAAATTTCATTCGGCACGAGGGTGGGAGCCCGCGGATGGTGTTCTTGGAGGATTACGATATCGACGTGGCCCGACACCTGGTGCAGGGCGTGGACGTGTGGCTCAACAACCCGCGCCGGCCGATGGAAGCCAGCGGTACCAGCGGCATGAAGGTGGTGCCAAATGGCGGCCTCAATCTGTCGATTCTCGATGGCTGGTGGGCCGAGGGTTATCAGCCAGGCAACGGCTGGGCCATTGGCGACGGCAGGGAAGATCCCGACCATATGCGCCAAGACTGGGACGAGAGCCGCGCGCTTTACCAGTTGATCGAGCAAGAGCTTGCGCCCGCCTTTTACGGCCGAAACGAGAATGGGGTACCGACGGCTTGGGTGCAAATGATGCGCCAAAGCATGCGACAGCTCGCCCCCCGATTTAGCACCGCGCGCATGGTGCGCGAGTACACGCAGCGGTTCTATATGCCGGCGAGCAAGGCCTACTTCGGCTTACGAGAGAACAATTGCCAACGCGCGAAGGATGCGTTGGTGTGGCGAAAGCGCGTGCGCGATGCGTGGAGCAGCGTGAGCATCCGGCAAGTGGCGGATGACATCAGCGCTCAGAAAAACGTGGGTGAGGAGTTTAAGATCACCGCATACGTCGCGCTGGGTTCATTGGCTCCGGCAGATGTCCGCGTGCAGGCATTGGTTGGGACCGTCGGCGCTAACCGAGAGCTGCAGGAATACTCCGTCACCGACATGACTCACACCGGTCAGCAAGGCGACAACACCGTCTTCGAAGCGACTCTCTCGAGTTCGCTGCCGGGGCACCGTGGCTACATTTGCCGCGTCGTGCCATTCCACGAGGATGTGAAGGTCGCGACTGAATTGCCGGTGATCAGCTGGCAAAACGTGGACTGACGCTACCGTGGGTCGCTGAAGATCAGCCGGACGCCACTCGCGGGTCTCCCGTTGAGGGTGTCGGGCAATACTTCGAGTACGCAAGCGTACTGAGGGGCTTGATCGGGGAGATCAACGGTGACCCAATCTCCAGCCGCGACGCTAGCTTGGGTGCGGAGTTTGGCCCCTCCGGGGCTGAGATTCAAGAGCAGGGAGGGTTCGCCATTGACCTTCACGTACTCGTCTTTGTACGGAAGTCGGACCTCTTCCCGCCGGTTTTGGACTTGCGTCTCATCTGCGGGCTGAAGTAGGAGAGTATGTGACTCCAGGCTTCGTCCGATGATGTACGTGCGAAAGAGAATTGCCCCCCCTGGGCCTGGCGCTTCCACATAGACTTGATCCCCAGGGCGAAGGGGGACGTGGGCGCCATCGCTCAAGGGGGCGGAGATTTCGTAGCCCTTTTCGGTGCTCCCCAAAAATCGAACCCGCATCGCTCCTCGATCGGTACGAATTCGCCAGCTTGCGTTTGGCAAGAACTCGGGGGCGCGAGGTCGACGACGGGCGAAATTGAACCTGGTGAGACCGAAGGCAAGCGCCACGGAGGCGATCCAAAGGAGGAATAGTCCGAGTCCTAGTTCAATTGCGCTTCTCATTTGCCGTCCTGGCGGCGGAGCTTAGCGTTCGGCGTTGTAGTCGCGGTGGGCTTCGGCGGTCTGCCTGAGCGCTTCTCCCAGGCTCAACGTGGCTTCATCGCCGGAGTCGGGGTTGCTGCTACGAACGAACTGTAAGATCTCTGCCGCTGCTTGTGTCAGCAATTTCTGTGCCAAAACCCGGCGATCGTGCGAGGCGCGATGATTTTCGGGGACTCTTGCTGAAACCCAAACGCCGCTCAGCCCCTCGCAAGCCTTGAAAACTCGTTGGGCACGGGGTGGGGCGTTTTGGTTGCCACTTTGCAGTCGCCCCAGTCGGAGCAGCTCTCGCATTTCGTTCGCCATGCGTTCAATGGCTTGCTGGGTACCCATCGCGAGGCGATGGTAGATCTCGGCGGTGGTGGCAGGATCGGTTGGCGGCAAGGTGTTCATCAACCGACGAGCCTCCGCGGTGTCGCCTTCAAGCGCCACGGTCAAGGCCAGTGAAGCCTGCACCCCGGGACGAGGCTCCTTGCTGAGAACCAGCAGATAGGCCTCCCGGGCTTGCTGCAGCAATCCACGCACCAGCGCCACGTGTCCCTTCAGTTCGATGACGTCGAGGCTGTCGGGGTCGCGGACGAGTGCCTCGTTGAGTTCGGAGGCCGCCTCATCGGATCGGTTAAGAGCGAGCAACCCACGAATCCGGGCAAGCCGGAAGGAGTCCTCGCCGGGCCAGAGCATGATGGCGCGACGGCACTCTTCCACCGCGTCGGCGGAAGGGCCGTACTTGACCAACGTGTCGATCAAAAGCTTACGGAGGGCGAGGTGTTGCGGGCGTTGGTCTACCGCTTCATACAGCACGGTGAGCGCCTCGGAGGGCAACCGATTCTTGAGCAGGTCGGCGACCCGCATTTCCACGTCGCTGATGTTCTGGTCATCGGGCGCGACGGGTAACGGGGTTGGATCGGGTGTGATTGGGGTGCCATCCACGGGCTCCGGAATTGGGGCCGCAACTTCTCGGATGAGCGACTTGAAGACGCCCTGTCTCAGTTCAAATCCCCACGATCGAGCGAGCGCCTTTTCCGCTTGAAGGCGGCTATTCACCCCGCCGACTTGGCTCTCGGTCTCTAAGGTCTTGGTCCAAACCGGTCTCTTTTGCCCGGTTCGATAGACTGCAATGATGGTGCCGAGTAGCTCCCGGTCCGTCTTGATCTGAATCGTGGCGAAGTAGGGGGCTTTTAGGTTCCGGGCCACGGACTCGAGCTGTGGGATGGTCGGATCGAACACGCCCTCAGGTGCCTGCTGGTTGTAGACCGCATCCCTAAACTGGGAATCGAGCATGGACCAGACCACCGGATTCAGCTTGAAAACGGTCCGAAACTCTTCTGCGACCTCGATAGCGAGATCGCTGACGACCGGGTTTCCGCCGCCATCGAGCGGCACCTTTTGGTGAATGAGAAAAACTGGCTCTTGGGCGCGCGCGAAGGCCGCGACTCCGAAGGCAACGAAGAGAAGAGCGGACCGCATCTTAGCCCCTCAGGTTGGAGAGAGCCTGCGTACAGGCATCCAGAGAGGTTTTGATTGTGTCGCTCTCGGGGTTGGCCTGCAGCTGGGCGCTGAACAGCCGAACCGCGTTTTCGTACGCTCTGATCGCCTCAGCCCGCTTGCCCAGTCGTTCGTAACACTGCCCCAATCTTTGGCTGGTTCGGGCGGGATTCGCGCCAAGCGTGAGTGCCCGTTCGTATTGAGCGGCGGCTTTGGCGTAGTCGCCCGAGTTGAAAAACTGCCTTGCCCTGGTTTCAACGTCGCGCAGAGTGGCGGCGGATGGCTGGTTGTCGGGAATCGTCTCACTGTTGCCGACCCGGGTGGGGTTGCCTTGGCTCGGGCGGATGTCCACGGTGCCTGGATTCGGTCGCTCAGGCTCGGTCAGGCCGGATGTGCTGTTGCTTCCCTCAGGAGTCGGGTCGGGGTCCACGCTTGGCCGCTGGGGTTGCGGCTGAGGCTGTTGTCGGGAGGTGTCGGGCAACTGGCCGCCGGGGTTGGTGGGCACAACGTTGACCCGCATCGGGCTCAAGTCACCGGAAATCTCGTTCTCGTTCCCGTTTTGCTGGGCGTTCGGGAGGGTCGGGGGATTGACGCGGGTTGGACCAGGAGCGGTCGCGCTATTCGCCTGCTCGGCTTGCGCCTCGCGCATGAGTCGGTCCAAATCCTCGCGAGTCCTGGGCTTGGCTTGGGGCAATTCGTTGCTTACTGTGGAACTCGTGGCTGGGAAATTTTGGGCCACGGTGGTTCCTTGGGTCGTACCCGGAGAAGCTTCGCCACGATTGCTCATGATCACGGCCAAGCTGATCCCGATGCAAGCGACCAGGCCGGTCGTAGCCAGGGCAGCTCCTACCGCCGCGCGGCGGTTTGGTTTCGGCGGCTCAATATTTTGTGCGAGCATTCGGCGGACGTGGTCTAATTTGATGCGATCCAGCGCAGAGTCGGGGCTCAGTTCGACGACCTTTTCGTAGCAGAGAAACGCCTCGGCGAGTTCGCCCCGTCGCTCTAACACATCACCCTTGAGGCTAAGCGCTTGGATGTGGCTGGGGTCGGCTTTCAGGGCATTTTCAGCGACGAGGAATGCCTCGTCATGCCGTCCATCGGCCAGGAGCTTGAACCCCTCGGTCACGAGTTGATCGTTCGCCTCCCGTGCCTCAGTCAGGGCGGCGGGGGGCAGTGCATGACCGCAGGCTCGGCAGAACTTGCTGTCGAGCGAATTGGAGCGATGGCATTCGATACAGGTGACCAATAATGTTCTCACGTAGGCGGGGGCCAACTAACGGACGAGTTTACCTTTGTAGTCCGTTCGCCTCCCCCTGAGCATTTCATCACGATACACTTCGGCGAGCCCTTCGTACGGGTAGGCCGACTGCGCACGGATGATCTTTTTGCAGGCTTGATAGAGGATGTTCTTAATCGCCTGGCGACTACATCCGGACAGAAGCCCTATCTCTTCTAACGTTTTGCCCAGCAATCGGTATTGGATGACTTCCTTTTGGCGGCAGGTGAGCTTGGCCTCGCGGAACACGACGCCCCACTCGCGCTTGAGGAGATAGAGTTGACTGATCGGCTGGGGCGGCATCATGAGGACGCCCTCCCGCCGTTTGGCGATGGCCATCTTGCACCGGAACGAATCCTCGGTGTAGTGAGGCGCAAATGGATCTCGCGGGACCGTGCGTAGCAACTGATCGGCGAGTCGAGAAAGTTCGATGGGATTCATAGTGGTGAATGCTTGTTTTAGTAGACAAGCGTACACCATAATTTAGGGGTTTTGGCGGTTTGTCAACCGCCTTCAGTGCCGTAAAATTCGCCCGCTCAGGCTCGCCAGAACCGGCGAAATTTCTTGCATACTTGAGGCATGGTCAACGCCGATCTTCAAACTCCGCTCCATGACGCCCACCTTCGATTGGGAGCGCGCATGGTTCCATTCGCGGGCTATTCGATGCCCGTGCAGTACTCCAGCGTCATCGCTGAATCCAAGGCGGTCCGCGAGGGTGCAGGGATGTTCGACGTGAGCCACATGGCTCGGCTGAAGTTCACCGGCGAGCGAGTCCTCGAGTACCTGGAGTGGGTGACTTCGAATGACGTCAGCAAACTAGGCGACGAGCAGGGCCAGTATTCGCTGCTTCCGAATTTCGAAGGCGGCGTGGTGGACGACATCATCGTGTACCGAATGTCGGCGACCGAGTTTCGGATGGTGGTGAACGCCTCCAATCACGAAAAGGACGTTGCCTGGCTCAAGGCGCAGAACAACTTTGGTGTCGTGATCGAGGACTTCACCGACGAGACGGCGATGATCGCGGTTCAAGGACCAAGGGCGGTGGAGATTTTGCAGGGGCTATCGGCGGATGCGGATGCGCTCGGCGCGGCTGGGATGTTTGGCGTGGTGGAGACGGAGATCGCCGGGGTGAATTGCTTCGCCGCACGAAGCGGCTACACCGGCGAGGACGGCTACGAAGTTATTTGCCCGGCTAATCAGGCGGATGCAGTTTGGAATTCGCTGTTGCAAGAGGGCGTGGCCGCCTGCGGACTGGGATCACGCGACGTCCTGCGCGTGGAGGCCGGCTTGCCCCTCTACGGCCACGAGCTAAACGACGAAATGAGCCCGCTGTGCGCTGGCTTGGGTTGGGTGATCGGCAAGGAAAAGTCGTTCATCGGCAGCGACAAAATCAACGCGGTCAAACAAGCGGGCGTCCCCCAGAAACTCGTCGGCGTGAGGCTGGAAGGGAAGCGGTTGCCGTTCCCGGAGATGCAGGTCACAGTCGACGGGCGGGTTGTCGGCGCGGCCAGTAGCGGCGTTTATTCGCCGCTGCTGGAGTGCGGTCTCGCGTTCTGTTTCGTGGAGCCCGACATCGCATTCGGCACGCCCTGTACGATCGACATGCGCGGCAAAGCAGAGCCTGGCACCGTTGTCAACAAGCGCTTCTTCAAGCGAGCCTAGAGGCTCTGGGTTGCACCATTGATCAGGGCCGCCCACTGGGCGGCTCGAATTTGCTCTTTGGTCGGCGGGCGTTGGCGTAACACGGCGTCATCGAAGTTTCGCTCAAGTTCGGTGCGCGCATCGTCCACCACGTTCAGGATGTCTCGGCTCGAAGTGATGCGTGGCTTGTTGGCGATTCGGGTCCACTTTTCGGATTGGTTGCCGCTCGCGGAGACGTTGCCGAGAGCATTGCGGCCTGCCAAGCTGACGGTAGCGTCGATCGTGTAAGTCTGTCGCCGCTCATCCCAGCGAAGGGAAACGCTGGCGTTTAGGGTCGCCGCTCCTCGGGAGGAGTAATCCATGAACCGCGCGCGGCTACGGCGGCGAAGTTCATCCTCGATGTCGTCCTCCACGTCGCGCTTACGCTGAAAAACTACCGAGCTGCTGGTGAGGCTGACGGAAATGTCGCCATAGGTCACGAGCAGATCGTCATCGGTGAACCTTGGGTCGTACGGAGTCACGGGGGTGGGTTGCTCGCGGCGAAGGGAGTTCACCAAATCGCCGAGTCGCGTGGGATGCATCAAGAGGATCAGCGAGGTGCGCATGAACTCCTTCTCGCCCATGACGAATGCGGCAATGCCGCGCGAGGGGAACACACGTACCGACCAATCTTCGTACCTATCGGCGGCGTAAAAGGCAACCGATTTCTCTTGAAGCGAAGTCTCTAGCTCGGCGACGCTGGGGGCTCGACCGGGATATTCTAGCCGCAGGGCGGTGACCTTGGCCTTGCCGCCTCGACCATCGAGGAGGGCATCAAGTCGCATTAGCGCGTCGGCGACGGTCTTGACGTAAACCGCTTCCGGGCGAACGGGATTCTTGTTGACGCCGAAGGATTTCTTAAGATCGTCGTCGGTGGTGACGCCGAGGGTGATGCCCGACCACGACTTGCCATCAAATTGCGAGATCGGCTGAGGATTGAGCGGGGCCGGAGCGGCCACCGCCATCGCGAAAAGGAAGAGAACAGCGCGCGTCATGGTTGCGATTTTACAGACGTTCGGGTGGTTTCAGCAAGTCGCAAAAGTCGATGTGAAATTTGCCGGGGTTTGTGGAACAAGAACTGTATGTCAGAAGCGGCGGCCGAGAAGAAGGATAAAAAGAAAGGTGGGAAGCTCCCCATCATCATCGTGCTTGGGGGCATGCTCGCGGCGGGCGGCTACTTCGGCATGCAGTCGCGCGCTCCGAAAGGTCCGGTCAAAGAGCCTGAGCCAGCACTGGGTGAGTTGGTAGACATGGCGCCTGAATTCGTTGTCAATCTCCGCGAGCGCGAGTACTTCTTGCGAGCCAACATCGCCTACCAGATGGACAAGAATTCCAAAATTCACCTCGGAGGCGGTGGCGACGGGCACGGCAAAGGCGGACCCAGCCCGGAAATGATCGCCTTGCGAGATGCCATTACCGAAAGGCTGAGCACGTTAAGCGTCGCGGACTTACGCAGACCTGATTTTTACGCCCGCCTTCGCCGAGTGTTGGCGGACGACGCCAACCGTGTGCTTCACCTCGTTGCGCACGTCGAGGAAGAGAAGCCAGCCAAAGAAGAGAAGAAGCCCAAAAAGGGCGAGCCAAAAGAAGAGGAGTCGCACGCCAAACCCAAGGCGAGCCTGTACACGGTCCAGATGGACCCCAACAAGCTCGAACACCCGGATTGGGACAGCGACGAGGGACCGATCTTGAAGGTCTACATCACCAGTTTTGCAACACAGAGAGAGTAGGGGTTAGGCTAGGAGGTCGCGTAATGCGGCCTCCAATTTTTTGTATTTGAACTCAAAGCCCTGTTCGAGCGACTTCGCCGGGAAGACGCGCTGGCTCATCAGGAGAACATCGGGGTCGGGTGCACCAAAGGCGCTGGCGAGTTTAAGTGCGAAGGCGGGAGCCGACGGCGACCACGGACGTCCTACCAGACCTCGCAGCGTAGACATAAACTCCGCGTTGGTGACCGGCTCGGGAGCTGTGCCGTTGAATGAGCCAGACCTTGACCCGTCGAGTATCCAACTGAATTGGCGGCAGAGGTCGTCGATGTGGATCCAACTCATGTACTGCTGACCACTTCCCACCGCGCCCCCGGCGAATCCTCGTGCGAGCTTGATCAGGGTCGGTAATCCGCCCCCATCCTTACCGCAAACAAAGCCAATTCGTAGCTGGGATTGCGTGGTGCCGGGGGTTTCAAAATCCTTCTGAGCCGCCTCCCACTTAAGGCAACACTCCACCAAGAATGAGCTGGGGTCTCCGGCGGGACTGGCCTCGGTCAGTTCCTTGGCGGCGCGGTCGCCATAAAAACCGACGGCGCTGGCGTTGATCCAGTGGGCGGGGGGATTTTTGCAAGCTTGGATCGCTTGGCCGATGGCGCGGGCGCTATCCACCCGGCTGTCCACGATCAGCTTCATGGTGTCGAGCGTCCACTTTTGGGCGACGCTTTCGCCGGTCAAGTTGATGACGCCGTAGGCACCCTCGAGGAGTTCGGCCCATGGTCCGACCGTTTTGCCATCCCACCTTAGATTGCCCTCGGCGCTCCGACCAGGGATGAGCACCTCACACCCGTCTTTTTCAAGTTGAGCTTTAAGGTGCCGCCCGACGAAACCGGAGCCGCCGAAGATCAGAACGCGCTTCAATTTTCGACCATCCACTGCTTCTGAATGGTCTGTTCGACGCCCAGGTTCTGGAGGATTCGGGCTACTACCGTATCCGCAAGTTCCTCGAGGGTCGTCGGGTTGGTGTACCAGGCGGGGCACGCGGGCAGAACGGTCGCTCCGGCCTCGGCGAGGGTGGTGAGGTTTCGAAGCATGATGACGTTCATCGGCATTTCACGGGGGACCACGATGAGCTTGCGCCCTTCCTTGAGACATACGTCGGCAGCGCGAGTGACAAGATCGTTGCTGATGCCATTGGCGATGCGGCCGGCAGTGCCGAGGCTGCAGGGCACGATGACCATGCCGTCATGCCGGAAGCTCCCGCTGGCGGGCGGGGTGAAGTAGTTGCGTTCACTTAGCAGTTTAATGTTTGGATACTCTTGCCCGAGCCACTCCAACGTGGAGAACTTCTCCCGGTTCGGGGCGACGCCGAGTTCGGTCTGCGCGACCTGGATCGCCTGCTCGCTCATCGTGAGATAGATGTGCTCCCAGATGCCCGCCGCGTGGCGCAAGAATCTCTGGGCGTAGATTGCCCCGCTTGCGCCGGTGATGCCCACAACCAGATTTCCCGTGCCGTTCATCCTCCCGATTCTACGCGTTTATGGATCGTTCGTTCAAAATGGAGGCATGCAACTCTTCGGGCGCACCAACCGGCAAGTGCCCCCGGTCTGGCTTTCCCTTCGCGAACCCGCCACGCCGGTCGGCAACTGGGCCGAGGACCTAGTGAAGGCCGCTCTCGAACTCGAAACTGTGATCGACATCACCCAGCGGTCGGCCCTGTGGGGTGGGTTTTTGAGGCTGACCAACGTGCCGCTGATGGCGGTGGCGGGCGCGGATTGTGCGCGGGCACCGGAATCGGACGTCGCGAGCCATTTTGTTCAAGCCAAGCTGATCAGCTTGCTCAGTTGTGTGGGGCGGGACTCGCTGGACTTTTTCTTTCTGGATTATCGAGAGCCCTGGGAAGAGTGGCAACTGAACGGAGCGCTCGAGGCGCTGGAGACCGCGAAGCAAGACGGGATCGTTCAGCACGTCGGTTTGGCGTGTGGCGACAACGACCTCGCAGCCCTGGCGATGTGGCAGTTCCGAGATGCGTTCGAGATGATTCTCGTCAGCCCGGGGCAGCAATTTGAGTCTCTTGAGCCACTCGCCCGGGAGCGGAGGGCCGGGGTTTTGGTGCGCGACACGCAAGTCGGCGACTATCCCGTTCTACGATCAGTCTCGACTCCGGCCGAGGTACGAGCGTGAAAGTCGCGATTGTCGGTCTTGGCCCCGCAGGGCTCCGAACGATGATGCTGCTCGAAGCGGCGGGGATTCAGTGCGAAGGATTTGAGGCGCGTGATCGGGTGGGCGGTCGGCTTCGAACGGTTCGGACCGAAAGCGGGTTTTTTGACGCTGGCGCCGAGTGGATTGACGGCGACCATCGGCGTCTCATTGACCTTGTTACCGAGCTAGAGGGGCCGCCATCCGCCGAAAACATGTGGCCCGGCGATTCGTACGTCGGGGGCGTCCGCTACCGCGAGGACGACTTTGGGCCAGAGATTAAAGCGGCGATGGCGAGGGTCGAAGAGGAGGCGGATCGCCTGGCCTTGGACCTCGACGAAACGCCGTGGATGAATGTGCTGTACGCCGACCTCGACTCGCAAACGCTCGGCGAATTTTTGGATCGAAACTGCCCTGATCGAGCGGCGCGGGCGGCTTTGGAAGGGATTTACCGGAGCGACGAGGGCGACGACACCGACCAGATCGGGTTGCTCGGCTGGCTCTGCGGGCGGGTGAGTTTGATGGAGCGGTCGGGCGACGAGATGAGCAGTATGCGCTTCCCAAATGGGGCGCAGGGATTCTGCGAGTCCATGGCGGGGCGCCTGAGAGGTGGACTCCACCTCGGTACAGTCTTGCGATATGTCCGCGCCCAAGGCGATGGCGTCGCGCTGGGGTTTGATTCGGGCGAGCGGCTTTTTGATCGGGTTGTGTTGGCTTTACCGCCCTACGCACTACGTTACGTGAGATTCGAACCAGGCCTGAGCGAGGCCAAACAAGACGCGATTGATGAAGCCGCCATGAGCCGCACGATCAAGATCGCGCTCCATTTCAGGCGTAGATTCTGGACCACCCAGCGCGTCATGACCGACGGCATCCTGCAGCAACTCTGGGACGGTTCGCGAGGCGAAACGCACACCCTTTTGGCGTACCTGGGCGGGGATCATGCGATGGCCCTCGCGGAACGCGGCGCGGCGGAAGCCGGTGCAACCTTGGTGGTCGAATTGGCGAAGTTAATGCCAGAGGCCGCCGATGAATTTATCCGTGCCGAGCTGTTCGATTGGACCGCCGACGAGTGGGCGGGCGGTGGATTTTTCTATCCTAAACCGGGCTATGTTTTGGGCCACTGGGAAGCGTTGATTCGGTCGGAAGGGCCGGTGTACTTCGCCGGGGAGCACTCCACCATGTGGACGGGCTACATTGAAGGGGCGCTGGAGAGCGCCGAGCGGGTCAGTCAGGAGATCATCCATGCGAAAGATATTCACAAACTTTAAGCTCGCCGGATTCAAGCATCCGATCATGGTGGTCCAAGACGGCGTGATCGAGTCGGTGAGCGAGGAAGCGGGCGTCATCGAAAGCCCCGCAACCGACCTCGGCGGCCTATGGATGTTGCCCGCGTTCAACGACAGCCACTGCCATATTTTGCCCACGGGTTTGGACCTGCAAAAGCTCCATCTCGGGGACTGCTCGACTCACGAGGACGTGCTCGATGCAGTTCGACACCGCCTCGGTCAGATGGAGCCTGGGGCGTGGCTCCACGCGGTCCACTACGACCAAACCAAGTTTGAAGGCGCGGTGCACTTGCATCGAGACCAACTCGATGCGATCAGCGGCGAAACGCCGATTCTGTTGCGCCATTCGAATGGCCACGCCAGCGTGGCGAACAGTGCCGCCTTGCGGGCCGCGGGCATCGAGGAGAGCGTCACGGATCCGAGCGGCGGAACCTACGTGCGCGACGAAAATGGTCGCCTGACCGGCGTGCTCTTGGAGCGCGCGCATGAGTTCGTTACCTCGCGTGCGCCCGAGCCGAGCCTGGAAGAGATGATTGAGGCCATCCTCGCTGCGAGCGCGGAGATGTCGCGATTTGGCATCACTGCCGCCAGCGACATGATGACCGGGCGCTGGCACCTGCTGAAGGAATTGGAAGCCTATCGCCTCGCCTCAGAGCGCGGGGCTCGCGTCCGCTTTACGCTGTGGATGCAATGGGCCGCCGTGCTGGGGCCGCGCGCCTTCAAGGCGAACCAAATTCAGGAGCTCATCGGGCTGATGGACGAGCGCCTTTGTTCGGTGGGAGGCGTAAAGATTTTCGCCGACGGGGCCATCGGCTCGGCGACTGCCGCGATTTACGGTCGCTTCGAGACCGATCCCGACGACGGACGCACCGAATCCGGGCAGCTCATCTACAACGCCGCGAAGTTGGTGGAGATGGTGGAATTGGCGACTCGCCGCAACTACACGGTGGCGGTCCACGCCATCGGGGACCGCGCCGTGGACCGGACCCTTGATGCCTTCGAAGCCTCCGGGCAGGCGTGGCGGCACCGCCTGGAGCACGCGATGATTCTGAGCGATGAGCAGATCAAGCGCCTGGCGCGGGCCAAGTGCCTGGTGACCATGCAGCCCGAATTCCTGCACCGCTTCGGCCACGCCTACAAAGTCCAGCTCGGCGATCGGGCCCCTCATCTCAAGCGATTCCGTAGCGTCAAAGACGCGGGCCTGACCCTCGCCTTCAACTCCGACCGCCCCATCGTCCTCGGCGATCCGTGGGTAGGGATCCTCACCGCGTCCAATCGCCCCGAAGGGTTCGATCCGGCCGAGAACCTCACCCGAGCCGAGGCCATCGAAGCCTACACCCGCATGGGAGCGATCATCAATTCGCATGGCTACTGGCTGGGCCAGCTCGCGCCCGGCTACGTCGCCGACTTCAACCTCTACGCCGAAGACCCCCTCACCAGCGCTCAGCCCAAAGTCAAGGCAACTTACTTCAACGGAGTTCACGAAACACCAAATTTAGGCACGATCCAAGCAGTTTAATCCTTGTTTTGGGCCTCGTTTTGTACTAGAATGAGAGTGGTGTGCTAAGTGTCAACGTAAGCCCTGTTTGGGTTTTTCGTGATGTGGATCACAAATAGCCTCGCGAATCGCCCGTACTCTTGATCAGAGACCCACCGGGGTCCCCAAGGAAACCATGAAACGACTGCTCTCAATATCACTCCTCGCGCTGGGATTTTCCGGCGTCGCGATGGCGACGACTTACACGGGCGACCTCGTCGTGGTGCCGAAGACCGAGGAGTTTGTCCTTGGCGGGACGCGGCATTTCGATTTCCAGGCGATTGGTCGTGGCCTCGGTTCGCGGGTGGTGAAATCTATGGCGGGGGGACGGATTTTGGTGGTGCGCCCACCCAAGGGGCGGGATTGGCGCTCGTATCGGCAGGAGCTGCTGGCGCAGGGCACTTACCACAGCGTGGAGCCGGATACGTATTCCGCTCCGTCGGCATTGGCCGATGATCCGAGTCTGCCCACTCAGTGGCACTTGTACCAAATCTCTGCGCCTCGCGTTTGGGATTATAGCGACGGCAGCACCGCGCCCATTTTGGCGGTAGTGGACGGTGGGGTGGATCTGACGCACCCGGACCTCGCCCAGAATCTGGTGCCGGGTTACAACACCATTTCTGGCCTTGCGCAAGGCGCGGGCGGACTGGTGTCCGATGTCACCACGAGCGGCCACGGCACGCGGGTTGCCGGTATCGCTGGAGCGAAGGGGAATAATGCTCTGGGCGTCTCCAGCGTGGGCTGGAATCTTCGCATCATGCCGGTTCGGGCGACGGACGCGGCAAACGGCGTCACCCCGAGGAGCGAACTCATCGAGGGGGCGACCTGGGCCATTCAGAACGGAGCCAAGGTGGTCAACGTCAGCTACACCGATGTGCAGTTCGAGGACATCGAGACGCTGGGCGCATGGGCGCGGACTCAAGGAGCCCTGGTGGTGTGGTCGGCGGGGAACAGCAACACGAACTGGGCGAACTTTGACCACGATAACGTGACGGTGGTGGGCGGCACGGACCAGAGCGACCAGAGGTGGGCGGTCAACACGAGCACGACCGGTTCGGGTTACGGCAAAGGGGTTGACTGCTTTGCTCCCGCGAATTTGATTTACACGACCCGCAAGGGCGCGCCTTGGTATGGCTACGCTCCGGCGGGGGTGAGCTTTGCCGTCCCGCAGGTGGCGGCGACCTTGGCTCTGATGATGGGAAGGTTCCCGACGCTGAGCCCGACGGAGATTGAGCGGCGGATGCTTCTTCGCTGCTCAAACATGGGTCCGCTTGGGAACGACATCACCTTTGGCTACGGGCGTTTGAATGCCGGGGCGGCGGTCGAATGGCCAATTCGGAAGTATTCATTAGAAGCTTTGCCAACGACCGGAATTCCTAACGTGCTATGGGTTTATCCGAGCAAGGTCGTTGATGACGGCACGGTGTACGGAGTTGTTTATCGAACCGGGCAAAGTTGCGTTCTTGCGCGCTGGCGCGACGGGGCACTTCTCGACTGGCGGAGTAGCGAAACGCTGTTTGGTGTCCCCGCGATCGGGATGGTGATAGACGACGTAAACGAAAATGGCGTGGTGGTGGGTCAATATTCTGATCCAACTCCGCGTGGTTTCATGTGGAATCCCACCGCCGGTACGACTCTCGTTGACGTCGCAGGTTATCCCCGTACTTACTGGACCGGAATAAACAACTCTGGGGACTCAGTGGGTTTCGGGCAAACTTCTTTTGTATCCAAGAGCGGGCGGTTCCGCAGTGCCACAACGGGCATCCTTACGAACCCCATCGAGAGCCCTCCACTCAACATCCCAACTTCTAATGCGTACTACAAGCTAGCAGAAGACGGCACCATCGTTGGAATCATCCAAAACGGGAGCGATCAGCCCTTTCTCCTGAGCCCCGTCGCGGGACTTTTCTACTGTGAGATGCCAGCTCAACCCGTAGGATCGATTCAAGATGCCACCGAGGAAGGCGCCTTTGTAGGGAATTGGACAAATTTGGGTTCAACTTACTTTAACTATGCGCACCTCTACAACGCAAAAGGGAAGATACTCCGTAATTTCGGTGTCTTCACGTATCCGGCCGGAATGAACGAGAGTTTGGAGGTAGTCGGGGCCGACTTGGCTGGCGATGCAACCGTCATTGGAGGACAGATTTTTTACGGTTACAATCCTGGTCCAATTGTTGAAAAACTGACCCCTTTACCAAATGACCCCAACAACACGTTACCGCTTGGCATTACGCTTTTGCGGCAATGCATGGACGTAAACAATGTTGGGCAAATCACTGTGCAGGCTGAAACAAATCTTAACACTATTGTCGGATTCCTCGCCAACCCGGTAGACACCCCCGGCCTCGGCGTGAGCCTGGGTCAGCTCGGCTCGAGCCCGACTTACATCGGTAGCATTCCACCGGCGCTGAGCGTGACGTTCTGCAATGACGCGGGAACTCCGTACCCCAACGCCACGGTGCTGAACGACTATCGGGGCGGACAGGGAATTGTCAACATTGATCCTCCTGCTACCGTGACGGGCAACTACCGGGTGTATCTACGCTGCAACAGCACCGTGATTCCCGACTACACCGGCCCCAAGTTCCTGAACCGGATGTATCCGCCCCTCGGCACCCCGCCCGCGCCCCGGGACTCGTTCTACCTTCCGTTCTCGGGGGCGACAACGATCACTGGAACTCAGCAACCAGTCCTGGAGATGTACCCCGGCGACGTGGATGAATCCGGCGAAATTGACGCGGCGGATATAGATATCGTCATCGCCAACTTCGGCTTTGTCTCCGGTCAGCCCGAATTCAACGAAGGCGCGGACGTAGACGGCTCCGGCGAGATCGACGCCGCCGACATCGATATTGTCATTGCGAACTTCGGCCTGACGGACGACCCCGAGCCGTAGGGGCGCTCGTTCACTCCTTTGGTCGTTCACTCTCTTGGGCGCGGGGTGGCGGGGGAGACGCGCGGGGGCTGGGCGGGGCACAATGGGTGAGAAATGGGCAGTAGTTTCGGCACTTTGTTTCGCATCAGCACCTTCGGCGAGAGCCATGGAGTGGGGGTGGGCGTGGTGGTGGATGGGTGTCCGCCCCGGCTCGCGCTGAGTACGGAGGACATCCAGGCCGAACTCGACCGGCGGCGGCCCGGACAGAGCAGTATCGTCACCCAGCGGCAAGAGGGGGACCGGGTCGAGATACTCAGCGGGCTCAGCGAGGAAGGGCTGACGCTTGGCACACCCATCGCCCTTCTAATAAGAAATCAGGACCAGCGCAGCCGAGACTACGACGAGATGCGAGACAAATATCGGCCCAGCCACGCCGACTTTGCCTACGACCAGAAGTTTGGAATCCGCGCCTGGAGCGGCGGCGGACGGGCCAGCGCGCGCGAGACCATCGGACGCGTGGCGGCGGGAGCAATCGCTCAAAAGATATTAAAAGAGCAGTTCGGCGTCGAGATCGTGGCCTACGTGGAAACAGTCCAGGACCTCGTTGCCAGCGTCAGTACCGACGAGGTCACCCGGACGCAGGTGGACGAGAACATCGTTCGTTGCCCCGACGCCGCCATCGCCCAACTGATGATCGCCAAGATTGAGGCGATTCGCAAGGCGGGGGACACAGTGGGCGGGGTGATCGGGTGCGTAGCGCGCGGGGTTCCCGCGGGTTGGGGCGAGCCGGTGTTCGATAAGCTGGAGGCGGACCTCGCCAAGGCCCTAATGAGCCTGCCCGCGAGCAAGGGATTTGAGATTGGGAGCGGCTTTGGCGGAACTCAAATGACGGGTAGCGAGCACAACGACGAGTATGTGGCCGACAATGCCCGGCAAGTCACCACGCCCACCAACCGCAGCGGCGGCGTTCAGGGGGGCATCAGCAATGGCATGCCGATCACGATGCGGGTGGCGTTCAAGCCGGTGGCGACCATCGTGCCCGAGCAGCGAACCGTAACCACCGACCACGAGAACACCACGCTGAAGGGGAAGGGGCGGCACGATCCCTGTGTCTTGCCCAGGGCGGTGCCGATGGTGGAGGCGATGGTCGCGCTGGTCCTGGTGGACCATGCCCTCCGGCATCGCGCCTTAACAGAGAGTTAAACTATGGACATTAAAGTCGAGCCTAACGCCATGCTGGCCAGCGCCGTTGTGAAATCTCCTGTGAGCCAACAAACTTTGACTCCGAAAATCACCGCGAGGAACGTGAACATGTTCTACGGTGCGTTCCAGGCGCTTAAGACGGTCAACGTGGATATGTTCGACCGCAAGGTCACCGCGTTCATTGGCCCCTCCGGCTGCGGAAAATCCACCTTTCTGCGCTGCATCAACCGGATGAACGACCTCATCGAGTCGGCCCGCGTGGAAGGGAAGATCGAGGTGGACGGCACCGACATCTACGCGCCGGACGTGGACGCGGTTGCCCTTAGGAAATCCATCGGGATGGTCTTTCAGAAGCCCAATCCTTTCCCGATGAGCATCTACGACAACGTCGCTTACGGGGCGCGGCTGCACGGAACCAAAAACCGAGCCGACCTAGACGCGCTCGTCGAGCAATCTTTGCGGCAGGCATTTATCTGGGAAGAGGTGAAAGACAAGCTGAAGCAGAGCGGCAGCGCCCTCTCCGGCGGACAGCAGCAACGTCTTTGCATCGCGCGGACCCTTGCGGTCGACCCTCAGATCATTCTCATGGACGAGCCCTGCTCAGCACTCGACCCGATCGCCACGGCCAAGATTGAAGAGCTGATCGCCGAGCTGAAACAGAAGTACACGATCGTGATCGTCACGCACAACATGCAGCAGGCGCAACGAACCAGCGATTTCACCGCGTTCTTCATGCTCGGTCGGCTCGTGGAGTTCAACGAAACCCCCCGCATCTTCACAGCTCCCGCCGAGCGCGAGACCGATGATTACATCAGCGGCCGTTTCGGCTGATATTTTCTGATAAGTAACAGAATTGCTCCGCCGCCCGCGATGACGCCAACTCCGGCAAGAATTTCTGGCCACGGGAGCCGCGGTGGTTTGGGTGGGTCAACCAGTTTTAACCTCGGGGTTGCAACATATCCTTTCCAGAATTCGGGGTGAGAGTCGGGGTGCTGGCCAGCTTTGAGCTTTTTATCCATAAATGCTTCGCGGTTCGCGCGGAAAGTCTGAGCGTTGGCCCGAAGTTTTAGAAATGTTTGCTCGACACCTCTCTCATCGCGGGGCGTGTCGTGTGAGACTGGCTCGAATATGAATTTTGGAACCTGCTTTGCCTCAGCCATCTCTTGTAGCCTCAACTTCGTCAACATCGTCAGGTGCCCATCGCTGTTGCCCAAACTAGCGCCAATCAATGAAATCATCTCAGGACTATCAGCACCCGCCCCAAGAGCCATCATTCCGATGACGCCTTCAATCACCTTCGCAGCACCCTGCTGGTTTACGAACTCATGCCAATCGCCCTCGGGCAAATAGTCCGTTTCCGACTGAGCCGAGCCAAACTTCCGATTTAGCATTTGCAAAATCTTCACTTGCACGATCTCCCGTCCAAAGTGCGCATCGGGGTTGATCTCAATGGATCGCTCAAGTTGTCGGATCGCTTCCTTCAGATGCTTTTGGTCAGCCTTGGGTTGGCGGCGCACCCACTCGTGGGCCAGAACCGTGCCCAGATTCGCGTGATAGCGATACCAAGGGTCCCGGCTGTCCCCCGGCTTTGGCTTAAGATTCTGCCCCTCCATAGCCGCCCGTTTCCTAGCGAGAATGCTCATTGCCTCTGAGAATTTGCCAAGCTTGTCGTACGCCACGGCGAGGTTGTCGTAAGCTTCAAAGTCGCTCGAATTCTTGGCAATGCGAGCAGTGGAGAGCTGAATCCGCCTCTCATAGTACAGAGGCGGGTTGACTTCAATCCGACCCACGATGGCGTCGGCAACGGTTGGAAGCCCATTGACCTCGGCGGCAAGCGTGTCGTCGTCCCACGCGCAAGCGGAGATCCCGACCGCAAAGGTTAAAACGAGCGGAAGCAACAACCATCGTTTCATGTTGTGGAAGACGCAGTTCGGCGAAGATAAGTTAGCGGCGAAGTGCACGTGAACGTGGACTTCTCGCGTCAGAGCGGTACAATTTGTTCGAGTTCATATGAACCCAGCCCTACCGCCGCTCCTCGACGCCATTCACTTGGCGACCCGCAAGCTTGCCTCTAGCCGCAAGCTGAACGACGTTTTGCCGGAAGTGTTGAGCATTTGCATCGAAGCGGTGGGCGCGGACGGGGGAACGATCTACCTTCACAACCGACAGAAGGAAACTCTCGAATTTCGCCATGTGCTTCCCGAAAGTAGTCGCGCGGTGTTGCAGTTCAGCGATATGCCGGATGATCATGGCGTCGCCGGGGAAGTATTCCAGAACCGCAAGTCAGTCATCACTCATTTCGAAGCCGTGACGAGCCAGACCAGCGCCATCGCCGAAAAAGCGGGCATGTCCATTCGCACCATGATCACGGTTCCGCTGATGCTCGAGGACACCGACCCTATTGGGGTGGTTCAACTCGTCAACAAGCAAGGCGGCAACTTCACCCCCGATGACCAGACGGTTCTCGAGACGGTGAGCGCGGTTTCGACGCTGGCGTACCTAAACTGGCAATTGCTCGAAGAGCAAACGCGGGCCTCCCAACTCTTAGGAATGGGCCGGGTGGCGCATGACATCAAGAACATGGCGTTTGCGCTGGAAGCCAATCTCACCTTCAGCCACGAAACCATGCAGGTGATCAAAAAGCTGGCCGAGAAGGACGACTGCGACCCGGAGATGGTGCCGCACATCGAGAATCTCGACCTCATGATCACCGATCTGCACGACAGCATTGATCGCGTCAAGAGCTACACCACGCTCATGAGCGACCTGTCGGCGGGTAAGAAACTCGAGCCGAATCTGAAGCTGTCGCCCATGGGACGAACGATAGAGAACGCCGCCTCCTACCTCGCGTCGGAGGCTCGGAAGCACGACATTGAGCTGAAGTACGACATAGACGCCAGCGCCCCGCCGACGATGCACGACGAAATGTACGTGTTCCGGATCACGCAGAATTTGGTCTCGAATGCGATCAAGGCCGTGTCCGAAACCCGAGACGCTGACCCAGATCAAGTGGAAGCGGTGACCGTCAGATACCGGTTCCACGACAAAGCCCACCTTCTTGAAGTGGTCGACACCGGCCCCGGAATGACTCAGGAAATCGCGGATCGCATCCTCGGTGGCAACGCGCGATCGGTATGGAACAAGTCCGGCGGCTCCGGGTGGGGCACCAAGATCGTCCTTGAGCTCGCGCACACCCAAGGAGCGGAGGTCAGCATCGACTCCGTTTTGGGACAGGGCTCCACTTTCCGCGTCACTTTCCCCCATCAAGGGGAGTAAATCACCACTATGAAACACCGTTCACTAGACGTTCTCGTAAAATAGTAGACAGATAGTGACTATTATAAAAGTGCAAAGCGGTAAGTTCTGTATCTTTTTAAAAAAAAGTACCGAAAATGGTCAAAAGTGGAAGGTAATCCCAATCAAGTCCCTGTATAGTATCAATCAGATGGTCAGTGGAGCCCAAGAAGGGAGCTAAGCCAACTACAGGGCGGGGGTCCTGTTTTAGAGGTCGGCGACAAGGATGAGTAGCCGGCCTCTCTTCACCTCAATTAGACCCCCAGGATTGAGAACGTGGATCAGATCGTCGCGACCTTACCGGAGCCGCTGATCGGAACAGATGAAGTTTCGATTGACGATAAAGGTCGTGTCTTGGTCCCGCAAAAGAAGCGCGAACGACTCGGTGCCCCCTTCGCCATCGGCATCGGCGTAAAAGGGTGCTTGGTTGCCTACACGCGTCCCGCTTGGATCGCACTCAACGAGCAGCTTAAATCCGGTGACGCATTGGACATCGGTGCAGAGACCCTGCGCGAACTGATGATGGGCGAATCCGAAGACGGGATCGATTTCGATCCCCAAGGTCGCTTCGTTATCCCTCTTCGCCAGCGAAGACTGCTTTCATTGATCGGCCCCAGCCTCCTGATCGGAGCGCAAGACAAGCTTGAGATCTGGACCGTCGCGCAATACAAGAGCTATAAGGCAGACCGCCGAGCCTATACGGACGCGCGCTGGCGAGAGATTGAAGAGAACAAGTTCCGCGTAGGCGGAGGGCTGAAATGATGACCGCTCTCCGACACGACCCGGTGATGCTTGCGGAATGCCTCGAAATGTTGGCGCTCCGACCTGGCATGTTGGTGGTCGACGGCACGCTTGGCCTCGCGGGGCATGCTCGAGAAATGTGGCGGCTCGTCCAGCCCGGCGGCTCGCTCCTGGGCACAGACTGGGACACCGCAATGATGGCCGATGCTTCAGAGCAACTGGATGGCGAGGCAGTGTGCCTAGTCTACGGCGACTATCGCTGCATTCCGGATTCTCTAGAAGGTCTCAGCAAGGGTGAAACTGAGGGCGACGGCTGGGAAGCGAAGCGCGGGGCAAAATTGCCGAGCAATAAGGCAGACGCGATTTTGCTGGACCTCGGCTTGAACAGCGCGCAGATTGACGACCCCGAGCGGGGCATCAGCTTCATGGAGCCGGGCCCCCTTGATATGCGAATGGACCGCACTCGTGGCGAATCCGCGAGCAGCTTCTTAAATCGCGCCAGCGAAGACCAAATTGAGAAGGTTCTTCGGGAGTTTGGTGAAGAGAAGTGGAGCCGACGCATCGCGAAGATCGTGGTGGAGCATCGTAAAGACTCTCCTCTGCGGACCACCCAGGACTTGGTGGATTGCATTTTGGCGGCGGTGCCGGTGGCGATGCGCGATAAGCGACTGCATCCCGCTACTCGCAGCTTCCAGGGCATACGCATCGCCGTAAATGGGGAGCTGGACCATCTGGAAGAGGCGATCTCAGAGATCGCGCAAGCCCTCGCGCCCGGCGGAAGAATGGTGGTGTTGAGCTACCACTCACTGGAAGACCGCGCCGTGAAACGAGCGTTTCGTGGCCTCTCAGAGGCCGGGAATTTTAAGGAATTGAATCGAAAACCGATGGAACCGACTCAGGAAGAGATCGCGCGAAATCGTCGGAGCCGAAGCGCAAAGCTTCGCGCCCTGCAGAACAACACGGAGGAAACATCATGAGCTTAGTCGCAGAACGACCTACCACCCGCCGCCGACCTTCGGCGAAGCGAACGACCCGCGTTGCCCAGAGCACAACCACTCGGGCGCGAGTTCGGACGCGGCCCACCCGCCGCCCCCGAACGGGAGCTTTGGTGACTAGTTTGATGGCGGTCGCGTGCTTGGCGCTGTTTACATTCGTCACCAGTAGCGTGGTGGGAAATACGATGCTTGAGAAAGCTCGCCGCGACCGGATTCGTGCGGTTGAGCGAACCAAAGATAGCCGCGAGGAAGTTTCGCGTCTTCGACGCGTGCTGAACGGCATGACAAGCATGGAATCGGTGGACCGATACGCCATGGCGAACGGTCTCGTGCTGAGCGGAGTCGAGGTGCCAGATGCGACACGCACGCCAAGTACCCCGAGCGCGGAGTCGCGCACCATCGTGGCAGCGGCATCGGTTACCCCGGAATCCGAATTGTCGATCATGGCCCGCCCCGTCGTGGCGATGGCTTCCGAGCACCTCTCCGAAGATCAAAATGGCGCGAACGCACGCTGAGCGCCGTACCCGCCGCGCCCTCGGTGCGGTGTTGCTGTTCAGTTTCGTCGCCGCGGCTGGCTCGCAAGGGTTCAAGCAAGTCGTGGCCGGCGAAGCCGTCATTCGCCGGGCCGAGAAATCAAACCGGTTCATCGTGAGCCGCACTGAATTCGCTCGGCGCGGAGCGATTTACTCGTCGGACGGCAAGGTGCTGGCGCAGAGCAACGACACGTTCGAACTCTCGCTAAGCTATGCCAAGGTGCCCCATAGCCGCCCATTCTTCATGGCGATGGCTCAGGCAAGCGGTATCCCCGCCATAGAAATGGCGATGCCGGCCGACGCGGGTAGCAAGTCGCGCACTTGGATGATCGCCATCAGCGGCGAGAAAGCGGAGAAGATCAAAGCCGTCAAGTCCGACTGGCGCGCCGACGGGGTTTCTTTGCGCCGAGTGCCTCGACGTGACTACCCATTCAGCGACGTGACCGAAACCCTGGTCGGCACCATCGAAGAGGGCCGCACCGCGACCGGGCTGGAAAAGGCCCAAGAGGCGATTCTAGCGGGACAGCCGGGCAAGCTTTCTGGATTGGTGGATCGAACCGGGGCGTTCTTGCCGATGCGCATGAGTGGCGACGCCGAAAAGGCGACCCACGGCCGCGACCTCACCCTTACCATTGACAGTGGCCTGCAAATCGCGGCCGTGGCATCCTTGCGACGCGCCGTTGAGGCGAACAACGCCAGTCAAGGCGTGGTGGTGGCACTCAATCCCACCAACGGCGACGTTTTGGCCGCCGCGAGCTGGATCAAGGGGCAGGAGGACGCCGGGACGAACGGTTTCAATCCCATCGTCATGGGCCGATTCGAGCCAGGCTCTACTTTTAAGATTCTCACCCTCGCCGAAGCCATGGACCTAGACCTGGTCCGGGCGAGCGACACCCTTCACTGTCACGGTTCCATTCGGGTGGCGGGCAAGGTCATGAAGTGTTCGCACGGTGCCCACGGGGTGATTGATGGAACGAAGGCCATCGCCGAAAGCTGCAACGTCAGTGCAGTTACTTGGGCCCGCAAGATCGGTCGCGAGCCATTCATTGATTTCATGAGTAAGGCAGGGCTCTTCACAAAGACCGACCTCGGCCTTCCGGGGGAGATTGCGGGTGACTACAACGAGAATGACGGTAGCCCCAGCCTGCAACTCGCCAACATGGGCTTTGGGCAAGCGCTGAATCTCACTCCAATCGGTCTCGCGTCGGCGTTTTCGGCGCTCGGAAACGATGGAGTGCGAGTGCCGCCCCGGTTGATCGCCAAGATAGGTGACAACGACGCCCCGATTCAGGAAGGGGTCGAGATTTTGAAGCCAGAAACCGCCCAATCCATGCTGGCCATGATGGAGGCCACGATCCAGGAAGACTTCGGAACCGCCCACCAGCTCAAGATTCCGGGCTACCGCTTGGCCGGAAAAACCGGAACCGCGCAGAAACTCGGGAAGGGAGCCTCCAAAGAACGCCGCCGGTACGTCTCCAACTTCGTAGGTTACGTCCCGGCCGAAAAGCCGAGAGCGGTAATTCTCGTGATGATTGACGATCCCAAGAACGGCGCCTACTACGGTGGTACCGTCGCCGGCCCCGTCTTCCGAGACGTCGCAGAAGCCGTGATCCGCAGATTCAATATCCCGAAAAGCGAATGATAGGCCTCCTCGATCTTTTGAAATTAAGTGATGTGTCGCCGGTGCGCGTTTCCGGCGACGCGTCATTTTCGGCGATTGTCGCCGACTCCCGTGGATCGGTCGAGCGGGCGCTGTTTGTCTGTATGCCGAGCGACACCACGGATACGCACCAGTTCCTTCCGCAAGTTCGAGAGAAGGGGGCCGCTGTCGCCATCGTCCACTCCGATTGGGGCTTTGAACAGGCTGTCTTGCTGGGCCTGCCTTGCCTCCAACTAAGCTCCGACCTCATCGAATTTAACCAAGCGATCGGCGTGATGTGCCGCGAGTTCTACAGCGACCCCACCCTCGATATCCGGGTTTTCGGAATCACCGGAACAAACGGCAAGACCACGTGCGCGTGGATGCTCCGCCAAGCGCTGCGAGCGCTGGGGCGCGACGCGGCGTACCTCGGCACTCTTGGCTACATGGGGGCGGGCGAGCTGGAAGAACTCCCCAATACCACTCCATTCCCGGTCGAACTCTGGGCGCTTCTGGCCCGAGCCCGAAACGAAGGCGTGACCGATCTGGTGATGGAAGTCTCCTCCCACTCGCTCCACCAACACCGGGTGGCGGGCATCAGATTTGACATTGGCGTCCTTACAAATCTCTCGCAGGATCACCTCGACTACCACGGCACCATGGAAGCGTACGCGGCAGCCAAGAAAATGCTGTTCGAGAAGTTCGCGCAGGAAACCGGTGACCCGTTCGTCGCGGTTGTGAACGTCGACGACGCAGTCGGGGAATCCTGGATTGCGGAATGGCAAGCTGCCCTTGACAGCGGGACCGAGCACTTCGTGCCGTTAACCCTGTCCTTTGGCTTTGAAAAAGGAACCGTGCGGGGCGAAGAGAAGGCGGTCGAATTTGACCAATTGAAGCTGGACATCACCGCGATCAGTGGCACGACCGAGGTTTCGGTCGGGGTCGGCGGGGAGTTCAATGTCGAAAACGTCTTGACCGTTTACTCTGTCCTGCAGGCGGTAGGCGTGTCGCCCGCTGATGCGACCGCGGCGTTGACCCACGTCACGCCGGTTCCGGGCCGGTTTGAGGCCGTTCCGAATGCGCTGGGCATCGGAGTCATCGTGGACTACGCCCACACCGAGGATGCGATGGAGAAATTGCTTCTCTCGGCGGCGGATTTGGAGCCCAAGAAGCTGATTTGTGTCTTCGGCTGCGGCGGCGACCGCGACCGCTCCAAGCGCCCCAAGATGGCGGCGGTCAGTACGAAACTGGCGGACCACACCATCATCACCTCCGACAATCCGCGGACCGAAGATCCCGAGGCGATCATTCAGGAAGTCGTGGCCGGAGCGTCGGGCAGTTTCGAAACCGTGAGCGATAGGGCCGCCGCGATTCACGCCGCGATCCAGATGGCCGACCGCGGCGACTTGGTCGTGATTGCCGGCAAGGGACACGAGAATTATCAGATCATCGGTCGTACCAAAACCCCATTCGACGACCGTGAAGTCGCCCGGGCGGCTCTTAAGGAGAAAGCATGATTGAGCGGCTCTCTGATCTCACCCAGCGAATGTGCGGCAGTTTGGTCGGCGAAGACGCGAACTTCGCCGGCTTCGCCTTGGATAGCCGGGAAGTGACCCCTCGCACTGTGTTCGTCGCTATTCGGGGCGCGAAAGTGGATGGCCACTCCTTCACCGCCACCGCGATGAACTCGGGCGCGGCGGCTTGTCTGGTCGAAGCCCCCATCGAAGGGCGGCACATTTTGGTGCCGGATGTCATCGCCGCACTGGCCAAGTTTGGCCGATCAATTCGGGAAGAGTTTCACGGCCCTGTCGTGGGCATCACCGGGAGCAACGGCAAAACCACCGCGAAGGAGATGGTGAGTGCGGCCCTAACGCCCTTGGGTCCGGTGCTCAAAAATGTCGGAAACCAGAACAGCGAGTACACCTCGCCCCTGACTTGGTACCAACTCCGCCCCGAGCACCGCGCCGCGGTGATTGAAATGGGCATGCGTGGATTCCACCAGATCGAGCATCTCGCGCAGGTGAGCCTGCCGAATTTGGGTCTTATCACCATGATTGGCACGGCCCACATCGAGATGGTAGGTACCCGGCAAGGGATCGCCGAGGCGAAGACGGAACTGTTCCGCGCGATGACTTCGGACGGGATTGCCCATGGCTGGGCCGAAGACGACTTCGTGGCATACCAGAAGAGCCAAGCCCCGGGTCGATTTCGAACGTTTGGCTTCGGGCCGGACGCAGAGCTGAAAGTGGTCGGTTACCGGGCACTCAGCCTAGATCGTTGCGAAATCCTGGTGTCGCTGGGCGACCAAAAAGCGCGGTTTGAACTCCCGACCATCGGTCGCCACCAAGCCCTGAACGCCGCCGCGGCGTTGCTGGTCGCTGACTCCGCTGGCGTCAAATTATCGGATGCCGTAGAGGCCATTCAGGAAGTGGACCTGCCGCCGATGCGAATGGAAATGGTGAACTTCGGCCCGGCAAAAGTGCTGCTGGATACCTACAACGCCTCCCCCGACTCGATGGTTGCCGCCCTGCGCACCCTCGCCGAGTTGCCTTGCGAGGGCCGGCGATTTGCCGTCATCGGGGAGATGAAGGAGCTCGGCTCGATGAGCGAACTCGGGCACCGCCAGGTGGGCCGAGAACTCGCGAAAACCCCGCTCGACACGGTTTTACTCTTCGGAAACGACACCCATTGGGTCCGGGCCGAGGCGATGCAGGCCGGATTCTCCCCCGAGAAGCTGATCGAAGCCACGACGCTTCACGAGGTCAGAAGCTTCCTGGAAGACCTGAAATCCGGCGATCTCGTGCTCCTCAAGGGAAGCCGCGCGCTCGGCCTCGAGCAGGCCCTGCAGCAGGGAGCGGGCGCATGAACGAGGTCTTGGTCTTTGTCGCCGGGTTGTTGGTCGCCGCGGTCGCATCCCCATTTATTTTGAGGCTGTTGATCGCGCTGAAGAGCCAGCAGACCATCCATAAAGATGCCCCCGCAACCCACCAGGTCAAGGCGGGAACCCCGACAATGGGGGGATTCATTATCCTCATCGGGGCGATTGCGGGTCTCGGCGTGTCGATGTTCCACGGGGACAAGCAAGCCCTTCCCGCGATGTTGCTCCTGATCGGCTTTGGGATCATCGGCTTCGTGGACGACTACGTGGTGCCGCGCATGATGGCGGGAAAGCGTGGGCTGGGATGGATGCCAAAGCTAGCGATGCAAGCGAGTTTCGGCCTCGGGGCGTTGTACCTGAGTCAGCCGGGCCTCCCCGGGTGGGCCCTCGGCACCGGGCTATTTTTCATCCTTTTTTTCACCAACGCCTACAACTTCTCCGACGGGCTCGACGGATTGGCGGGAATGCTCGGCCTCTTCTTGGCGATCGGTTTCTATCTGATCCAGCCCGGAGCCGCCCCGCTTGCCCTCATTGCCGGAACCATTGTCTTCCTCTACTACAATGCGCCACCGGCTCGGGTTTTTATGGGCGACGTCGGTGCTTTGGCCATCGGCGCGGTGTTCGGTTTGCTTTTCTTTGAGCGCACATTTTCGGCGGAGCTAACCCCGACCTTCACCGCCTATCTCTCCCGTGACGCCTTCTGGTACGGGGCCATTTTGAGCTTGGTGATGATCGTCGAATTGGTCCCCGGCCCAATCCAGATCTTTTCCGTCAAGGTTTTCAAGCGTAAACTTTTTCCTTACACTCCGATCCACCACGCATGGGAGAAGGCCGGCTGGCCCGAGACGCGCGTGATGTTCATGTTCGTCATGGCCCAGGCCGTGTGCACCATGCTCGCGGTCTTGCTCACGAGGGCGGCGCGATTATGACCGGACTGAAGCTAGCAGTAACCGGGATGGGCCGCTCCGGCATCGGGGTCGCCAAGGCGGCGGCTCGTCGCGGCGCAATCGTAACCCTGTACGAAGAAAAGTTAATCGAATCGCCCGAGCAAATTGAGCAAGTGGAAGCTCTCCAGGCGGTCGGTGTCCAGGTCGTCCCCGGCTGGCACGGTCGCTTCGAAGAGCCAGATTTCGAAGTGCTCGTGACCTCCCCCGGATTCGCCCGCAACCACCCGGCCCTCCGCGACACCGAACGGGCGGGAGTACCTATCTGGAGCGAGGTGGAGTTCGCCTATCAGATCAGCGAAGCCCCGATCGTGGCGATCACCGGCACCAACGGGAAAAGCACCACCGTGATCCTGACCTGGTTGATGGCGCGAAGTTGTACAGAAGCGATTTTGTGTGGCAATTTAAGCGGTTCAGGCTACCCAGAATTGACCCTCACCGAGGCTGCAGATCAGTCCACGCCCGAGCAGGTGCTCATCGCCGAAGTGAGCAGCTTCCAGCTCGAATGGGTACACGAATTCGCCCCATCGGTCGCCTCGATCACCAACATCACTCCTGACCACCTTGATCGGCACCCGACGTTCGAAGACTACCGCGACACCAAAATGCGCATCTTCGCGGCCCAGGCCGAACACGACGTGGCGGTGATCAATGTGTCAGAACGCTCGCTCAGAGTTGAAGAGGTGCTTAAGCACGTGACTAGCGGAGTGGAGGTTAGGTTTGTTGGGGAAACCGGTACATCCGAAAACCTTGCGAGTAGCTACGACGCCGGTCACTTACAACTATCCGGACTCGGCGCGGTGGCGTTGAATGACCTGCCGCTGTACGGCACTCACAATGCGGTGAACGCGGTGATGGCTTGGGAGATTTGCAGCGCGGCACTAGGCAACAAAAAGGAACCTCGCAAGATGCTCGAAGCCCTCAAGAGCTTCCACGGCCTCGAGAACCGGATGGAGCGGCTGGGCGTGAGCGGAGGAGTGACGATCGTGAACAACTCGATGTGCACCAACCCCGCCGCGGTGATTGCGAATAGCCAAGCCATCGCCGCCAAGCAGTGGATATTGATGGGTGGCGTAACCAAGGGCTTGGACTTTGCACCCGTACGCCAGTACCTGGAGTCAACAAAACACACGGTGGTCCTCTTTGGCCCGAAACTCGAGGGTGGGCTCCACGACCAACTTGGTCCAGACTGGAAGTCCCACGTCACGCTAGAAGAGGCGTTCAGAAGCGCCATGGTCCAAGCCCAACCCGGCGACGTGGTGATGCTGAGTCCCGGTTGCGCCAGCGCACCTCCGTACGCAAATTTCCGAGAACGCGGCGAAGCCTTCCGCGTCCTCGTCGCCCAGTGGCTAAAGGAGCATCAAGGATGATCACGCTCGACAAAAAGAAGACACGCCGCACCTCCAGCCAGCGAGCCGTGGTGCAAGAACGAATGACCGAAGGGCGAAAGGGCCCCGGTGCAGATCCGATTTTGGGTGTACTTGCTGCCGTTCTCACCATCGTCGGCTGCTTCGTGATCTTCGACGCCGGGTTCGCCCGTGCCATCCAAAACGGCGAAGGCATGATCCCGGTCGAATTCCGGAACCAGCTCATCTTTGGCGTATTAGCGGGATTGGTGGCGTGGGGCGTCAGCCGAGTGCGGGGCGTCGTTTGGCAACGGCTCGCATGGCCCATCTTTGGTCTGGCGTTCATGGGCTTGCTCGCCGTGAAAGTAATCGGTTTGGAGCTCAACGGTGCCCAAAGGTGGATCAAACTGGGACCGGTCACCCTTCAGCCAGCCGAATTCATGAAGGTCGCCGCTATTCTCATGATTGCGTCGGTCATTGCCAAACGCCAGCCTTGGAAGCACCCGAAAACTCGCGATTGGGCAGAATACGCCGACCGAGTCATCGTGCCGAAGCTGAAACGACTTGGCCCGATGTTCGCAGTCCTGGCGGCGGTGGTCTGCATCGAGATGGAGCCTGACCTTGGCACCGCGGCGGTGGTGGGAGCCACCGGGTATTTCATGTTCCTCTTCGGCGGCATCACCAGGAAATCCGCCATCGTGGTGAGTTTGATTGCAGTGTTGATCGTAGGCTTTTTGGTCGTCCGGTCCCCGTTCCGCATGGAGCGCGTTACCAACCACTTCCACCGATGGGAGGCCGACCGCATTGACGATGTCGGTTACCAAACGGTGCAGAGCGAAATTGCCATGGCGAGCGGGGGTTGGGCCGGAGTCGGCATCGGCACCGGACGAGTCAAGCATCTTATGCCGGCCGCCACCACCGACTTTGTTTTTGCGACCGTGGCCGAAGAGGTGGGGTTTCTCGGCGTGATGGGAATTTTGAGCTTGATGGCGGCCTTGATCTGGCGCATCTGGCGGCTTGCCGAGAAGTGCGTCAACAAATTTGCCCAAAACGTGTGTTACGGGGTGGCGATCTGGCTCAGCATTCAGGCCAGCGTCAACCTGATGATGGCGAACGGATTCTTGCCCGCAATTGGCATTCCGTTTCCCTTCATCAGTTCGGGGGGCTCGAGTCTGTTGGCGGTCATGATCGCGATCGGTCTATGCCAAAGCGTGGCGGGGATGAGGGAGGAGGAAAAACATGAGGTTAGTGGTCACCGGCGGCGGAACAGGCGGGCACGTCTATCCCGCACTTGAAATAGCGCGCGCGGCTAGGGACGCGGGTCACACCGTTCTCTACTTGGGCTCCCTGCGAGGCCAAGAGGGGAAGATGTGCCGCGAACTGGGCTTCGAGTTCATGGGCTTTCCGAGCGAGCCGATCTACTCCATCAAATCGGTCGCCGGACTGCGGGCGTTTTACAACATTTGGCGCTCCTCCGCGATGGCCCGGCGAAAGCTCAAAGAGTGGGGCGCCGACGCCGTGTTTTCCACCGGCGGTTATTCCAGCGCCCCAGTCGTACAAGGCGCGAAGGAGGCGAGGGTGCCTTACGTCATCCACGAGCAGAACACGGTGCCGGGACGCACCAACCGCATCCTCGGCAAGCACGCATTCGCGGTTGCGACCACCTTTAAAACGGGACACGAGAACTTCCCCGGCGTGCGGGTGGTCCGCACCGGAATGCCGATCCGTCGCGAACTCCGCGCGGGAGGGCAGGCATCTTTGTTTGGACATCAGACGCCCGACACAAAACCCCTGATCCTAGTCATGGGAGGCTCGCAAGGCGCGGTCGTGCTGAATGAGTCGGCGATGGCCACCGCCACCCGCATGGTGGGCGTGGGAGCGCACTGGCTGGTCGTGGCCGGGACTAAGAATTTCGAAGGCCTTAATGCCTCCAAACGAAAGCTTGGGATCGGAGACGAATTCGATGTGCGCGCGTATCTGAGCGCGGAAGAGATGGCGGCTGCGTTGTTCCAGGCCACCGTCGTGGTCTGCCGCAGCGGCGGATCGCTCGCCGAACTTGCTGCATTCCGGAAGCCGAGCGTGTTGGTGCCCCTGCCCGCGGCGATGGGCAATCACCAGTATTACAACGCGCGCGAATTTGAGCAAATGGGCGCCGCGATGATCCTGCCGCAGACCGATTTATCTCCATCGACGCTCGAAGGCCGCATTCGGTCCTGGATCGAAGACAAGGAAGCGTTTACCGCTGCACAGACAGCTCTCGCTGATTGGGATCAGCCCGACGCCACCGCAATCATTCTCGCATTGGTGGAAGAAGCGGGTGGCAGGCACTGAACTAAAGCTCGCCAAAGCCGTCCACTCACACCATGAAGCTGGCGACTAAACGTCAAAAGATAGCCCACCTGCTCCGGCGATTTGCGCTGGGAGCCAGTGAAGCCGAGCTGACCTACTACGGCAAAAATGGCCTGAAAGGGGCGATTGATCTTCTGCTCAACTTCGACAGCACGGCGTGGCAATGGGACGTGCGCCCACAACTTTTCGCTAACAAGCAAGGCACCGTCAACATCCGCGTGATGCAGGCGCTTTGGTACACGCGCATGTTGGTGACCCAGCGGCCGCTAGAGGAAAAGCTCACGCTATTCTGGCATTCGCACTTCGCAACCAGCGCCCAAAAAGTGGAGCGATCCTATGTGATGGAGCAGCACATCCAGGTGTTGCGCGCGAACTGCATCGGGAAGTTCGAGGACCTGTTAGTCGCGGTAAGCAAGAACCCGGCGATGCTGTATTGGCTCGACAATCAGGAGAACGTCAAAGGCCAGCCGAACGAAAACTTCGCTCGCGAGATCATGGAGTTGTTCACATTGGGCATCGGTCACTACACCGAAAAAGATGTGCAAGAAGCGGCGCGCGCGTTCACGGGTTGGGGCTACGGCGTGGGCCGTCGCCTTAACACCGACTCTCCGAGAGGGCCCGAGCGCTTTGTTTTCTCGCCTGATCGGCACGACGACGGCGTGAAATCGGTGCTGGGAGTGACCGCGACCCTGAGCGGGGAAGACGTGATCGGCATTCTGTGCGGCCGACCGGAGACTTCCCGATTCTTGGTGAAGAAGCTGTGGGAGTTTTTCGTGTATCCCGAGCCGAGCGAAGAAGTGGTCGAGAAATTCGCCAAGATCTTCCGAAATTCCGGGCTCGACATGAAGGTGCTACTTCGCGCGATCATGGATTCCACGGAATTCTATTCGGACAAAGCCGCCGGCGCGCAAGTGAAGCATCCCATCGACTTCGTGATCCCAACTTTGCGTCAGTTGGGAGTAGGCTCCATGGTGATGGAAAGGATCGAAAGGGCCACCGCCAACCCCGAGATTGGGCCAGAGAACGGCCTCAACATTGGGCTGACTCGCGCCCTGGCTCCCGCGTTCGCCGCGCTTACCACCAGCAAGTCCATGGGCATGGAGCTCATGTATCCCCCAGATGTTTCCGGTTGGGCGACGGGGTTCAACTGGATCACCACCGCGACCATGCTCGAACGAGTGAAATGGGCCGAGCGGGTGTTTTTCGGTTCCGTTGCTCCGGGTGGGGCTCCTGCCGCCATCGCCGGGGGAGCAGGAAATCGAGCTCCCCAGGTCGGCTACCAGCCGATAGGCCTGTTCGAAGCCGACCCCACTCCGGCGGGCATCGTGCGAGTTCTGCTTTCGGTGTTTGATGCCAAAGTCGCGGACAGCAAACTTAAGGTCATGGAAGAAGCGGCGGAGAAGGCACTGAAGGGTCGGTTGACGCCAGTCTCGGCGGGCGATGCCGCCCGCGCTGTTTGCAAACTCCTGTTCGGTTCACCGGAGTTTCAGTTCGCCTAAAATCGCCCGCGCCACGTTGATTCTTGTTGCTCGTTCTTGGAGCAGCAACCGATCAGCGGGATTCGAGAGAAAGCCCAACTCGACCAGGCACGCGGGGCCAGGAAAGTCGAGCACCGCAAGGCGTCGCCTCGAAGACGCACTTTCGTGCTTGACTCCCCGGTCCTTTGTGGGGATAGCCCGAGCCACCGAGCGATGAATTCTCAGAGCAAATTCAGGGTCGTCTTGATAAAACGTCTCAACCCCTCGCGCCGAGAACGGACCAGCGTTGCAATGAAGGCTGATAAAGCACTCACAGCCAGTTCGTGCCGCCATCTTGGTCCTCTCACCCAGCGGCGCAGGAATTACGTTGGAATTGCGAGTGAGAATCACCTCAACTCCGAATTCTGGAGCGAAGTGTTTGATCGCTAGCGCGAAGGCGAGCGTAATGTCAGCTTCTCGCACCCCATCCGCCACCGCGCCGGGGTCGAAAACGCCCGCGCTTCGGTTCGACATGCCATGGCCGGGATCAATGCAAAGTTGAGTCACATAGTGATGAGGCCAGCAGACGGCGCAGTCAACCGCCTTTACCGGTACCATTACGAGACAAGTGCGCACCAAGATCGAGATCGAAACTCAATTTTCCGAACGGTCCGAGCTGGACCTCATCCGCTCGTTTTGCTTGGTCGGAATCGGGGGCGCGGGCATGGCACCCGTCGCGCGGATGCTTCACCGGCGCGGATTTCGGGTTCACGGAACCGACAGCACCCCGAGCGATGAGATCACGAGGCTGATCGCCGACGGCATTTCGGTTCACGTGGGTCACCATGCGGATTGCGTGGAGCACGGCGACGCGCTGATTCTCACCGACGCCATCGACCTCACCCATTCCCCCGAGGTCGCCCGCGCACGGGAGCTGGGCGGCAAACTCTTCCGTCGTTCTCAAGTTCTTGGTTGGCTGTTGCGAGATAAGAAGGTCATCGCGGTGACCGGGACTCATGGCAAAACCACCACCTCCGGCATGGTCGGCGCGGCGCTTCGGGCGGGCGGTTTGGACCCCACCATCGTCATCGGCGCCTACGTACCCGAGTTTCATGGAGCCGTAATCGAGGGCGAGGGCGAATGGGCGGTCATCGAGGCCTGCGAAGCCTACGACTCCCTCCGCGATTTCGACCCATACCACGTCGTATTGACCAACTTTGAACCGGATCATCTCGATTTTCACGGCGATTGGGAGGGCCTCAAAGGGGCGATGCAGAAGTTCACCGACCGCATCCCAGCGGATGGGCGACTGGTTTACTGCGCGGACGATGCGGGGGCCAATGAAGTTGGCTCAACAATGGGATCGCGCGGGCTCGGCTACTCCAGCCGAGACGCACTCCTTGACGGACTCGCGCTACCGGGCGACCACAACCGCCTCAACGCCGAAGCGGCCCGTCAAGTTGGGCGACTTGTGGGAGCAATAAACGTAGACGACGCCCTCCGCCGGTTCCATGGCGCAGAGCGTCGGCTCCAGGTCGCTCTCGAGGGTGACATTACCGTCATCGACGATTACGCCCACCACCCGCGCGAAATCACCGCCTCGATCCAAGCCCTGCGCGAGCGGTATCCGGGTCGCCGTTTAATGGTGGTTTTTCAACCCCACCTGTACTCTCGCACCGCCGACTTTCTGCCCGAGTTCGCTACGACCCTTTCGTCCGCAGATCATTTGGTTTTGACCGACATTTATCCCGCACGTGAGGCGCCGATGGCGGGGATCAGTAGCGCGCGAATTGCCGAGCAAGTCAGCTGCCCCTGTGACTACGTCCCGAGCCGCTACCTCTTGCCGCGGTTCGTGAAGAAGCTCGTTCAGCCTGGGGATGTCGTGGTGGGAATGGGCGCTGGGAATATCTCCGAGTTCGTGCCCGGCTTCGTGGCGGAGCTCCAGCGCCACGGTCCGCTGCACGTGGCCGTTTGCTACGGCGGCGATAGTGCGGAGCGAGAAGTCAGCCTGCATAGCGGTCGGGCTATCCACGCTGCCCTTCTCAGAAAGGGCTACCGAGCGGATCTGGTGGATGTGTCGGAGTTGTTGCTGGGTGGAAAGAGCCTATCCAGATTTGTGGGCAAGGACCGCCCCGACATCGCGTTTCTCGCCGTTCACGGCACTCACGCGGAGGATGGCGCAATTCAAGGTTTGTTCGAACTCTTGCACATTCCATACACCGGTAGTGGCATTCAAGCCAGCGCGGTCGCCATGGACAAGCAGCAGACCAAGGAGTTTCTCGCCGCTCACGGAATCCCGTTCGCAAGCGGGTATCGACTGGTTGAAGGCGAAAAGCTGGACGAGTCTAAGTTGCCCTCCGGAAAGCTCATCGTAAAGCCCAACGCGCAAGGCAGCACGATGGGGCTGTCCTTCGTGTCCGACCGCTCGGAATTGCAGGATGCTGTCGCAAAAGCTCTGCATTACTGCCACGAAGTGCTTATCGAAGAGTGGGTGGAAGGGGTCGAAATCAGCGTGCCGGTGCTAAACAACCAGCCACTACCCGCCGTGGAAATCGTCCCTAAATCGGGCCGCTACGACTTCGAAATGAAGTACACCCCCGGCGCGACAGAAGAAATTTGTCCCGCCAGGCTCGCCGATGGGCTCGAGGCCAAGGTCCGTGACATCTCGCTGCGATGCCACCAACTCCTGAATTGTCGAGGGGCCAGCCGAACCGACATGATCATCCGAGCGGACGGTACACCCGTCGTGCTCGAAGTGAACACCCTCCCGGGCATGACCCCGACCAGCCTGCTGCCCAAGAGCGCAGGCGTCGCGGGAATCGCTTTCGATGACCTTTGCGTCCAAATCTTGCAAGATGCCCTCCAAACGACGCCCAACTAGACGAAAGCGCACCAATGACTGGCTACCAGTGCTCTGGATAGCTTTGGGCGCAAATGTGGCACTTGGCCTCTTGTTCAGCCCATTGACGAAGGGCCGAATCGTCCGCACCGAAGGTGCCGATGAAATCGCCAAGCCCTACATCGCCCGGGCCATCAAGACCATCCATGGCGTCCCCGCAGCGCAACTCAACAAGTACTCGATCGAAAGCAAGGTCATGCTCTGCGATGCCGTGCAAGACGTGACGTACACGCAGAATCTGTTTGGGCGCGGACTGATGAAGGTCAAGATGCGAACGCCGGTCGCCAGGCTTGAATCCAATGAGGAGGGCCGCAGCGTCTTTTTGGATGCGGAAGGGTCCGTGTTCCGAGGCGTTTCGGACGAAGCTTTGCCCATTCTCAAGTTGCCCGTGCGGTTCGCGTCTCCCACCCTCAGCATCGCCGCCCAGTGGCAATCCGAGCGAATTGCAAAAATGTGCGAATACCTCGCGACAAATTTGCGCGAAACTCCAATTTCGGTTGAGGTAACGGAGCGCGGGGTGATACAATTACGGTCTATAGACGGCGGCGCCTTGGTGGTACTCGGCTCGTCGGACCGGTGGGACAAGAAAGTTGCAACTTTGAGCCAAATGTTGGCGCAAGAACCCGATCTCTGGAAGCGGTATTCCGAGGTTAATCTCACCGATCCGGGGAATCCGATGGCCACTGCAGCGAGCCGCTGACGCAGTCCCCGCCATGAGCAGCCCATTCACCCGACGCATTCAACCCAATTCTCCGACTTTCGCACTAGGTGCGACGGCGCTCGTGTTAGGTTTGATGATCGGACTTGCGTGGATCACCAACAAGGAGCGCGAGCGAAATGTCCGCGAACTTCCAACCGCCGTGCAATACGGATCGATTGATCTTCAAAGGAGCTATCTCGAACTCCAGGGCGAGGTGAAGACGCTCAGAGCGCAGCTGACCAAGTTTGAGAAAGCGGCCTCCGCTGAGAGCGGAGACTCGAAGCTCCTCGAGCAAAGCTTGGCAAATTACAAGATTGCTGCCGGCGTGACCGACCTGATGGGCCCGGGCCTCTTAGTTACCCTCATAGATTCCACGCGAGAGGGGATTTTTGAAAGTGAGGGGATCATTCACGATACTGATATTTTGAGGGTAGTGAATGACCTCTGGGCATCCGGTGCTGAAGCTATCGCCATCAACGGTCAGCGCGTGATTGCGGGAACGCCAATCCGGTGCGTGGGTCCGACCGTTCAGATCAACTACGTTCCGACGGCCGCGCCGATCCGAATCCAAGCTCTTGGCAACCCGATTGACCTCGAGAACGGAATGATGCTCCCGGGCGGACCGATTAAGGAACTTCTCGAAGTTGATCCGAAGATGGTCACGATGGAGAAGCTTGACAAAATGAACGTGCCCGCGTTCAATGGTGCCCTCGCCAAGAAGCTTGCGACTGCGCCCGAGGTGAAGAAATGATCCTGATTCCGGTCTTTCTTTTGATATTGGGAATCTTGCTGGGCATCCTCATCGGGCGCCCGCTGACCGGAGATTTTGGAGTTTATGTGGCGGTGGCCTGCCTCGCTGGCCTCGACACAATTTGTGGGGGAATTCGGTCAAACTTGGAAGGTAAGTTCGATGCCCCGATCATGTTGACCGGGTTTTTCTCGAACATCTTGATTGCATTTGGATTGAGTTGGCTGGGCGATAAGGTCGGCGCGAACATCTTTTTGGTGTGCGCATTCATTTTCGGACAGCGGATTTTTACTAACTTGAGCGTCATTCGGCGTATTCTTCTGACAAAATGGCAGGATAAACAAGCGAGACGCGAGCAGGAAAAGCTCGACCTAGAGAAAGCGCAAGAGACGGCACCGAAAGCGTCCGCGCAAAATACTGAATCTGTTTTTTCGAAATGAACGACCAAGCTGTTTTTACGCTCGACCTGGGCTCTTCCAAGGTCGCCATCTTAGCATCGACGCTCGATGAAGCGGGCAAGCTTTCGGTGCAAGAGATCTCCTCCGCGCCAAACCGCGGCGTCACTCGCGGGGTCATCACGGACATGGACCTCACGCGTGAAGCCATCGCCGAGGCGCTGAAGGGAATGCGTGGATTTGGCATTCCCGAAGCGGTTGTGGTCAATATCGGCGGAGCTCAGCTCGAAGGGATTAACGCCCAGGGTTTTCATCCCATCGTCCCCGCGGGTCGCGCCATCACCAGCGCCGACGTCCTTTCGGTCATCAACCACAGCCGACAGGTCCGCCCTGAACCAGATCGCGAACAGATCGCCGCACTTCCCAGAGAATTCAAAGTGGACGGAGAACGCGGCATCACGAAGCCGATCGGTCTCGCCGGGAATCGGCTCGAGGTCGTCACCCACATCGTCACCGCCCCCATCGCCAACATCCGCAATATCGAATGCGTGGTGGAATCGGCGGGCATCAAAGTGTCCGATATCATCCCCGGCCCCCTCGCGGTGGGCCTCGCTTTGCTCAGCGACCAAGAGCGACAGGACGGCGCGGCGGTAGTGGATATCGGGGCCAGCACCACCTCGATCAGCGTTTTCTCGAACGGCACGTTGCTGCACTGCCAAGTGCTGCCCATCGGCAGCGGTTCGGTCACCAGCGACCTCAGCAAGCTCCTGCGCATGGCACCCGAAGAGGCAGACCATCTGAAGCGAAAACATGGCCGAGCGATTGGGTTGCGCAAGGAAGACGAAAGCACGGTGGAAGTGCGCCAGATTGGCCAGAGTCAGCCGCGCCACCTTCACCGCAAGGTTCTGTTTGAAATCATTGAAAGCCGGATGCGCGAGCTCGCCACCTTGGTGGGGCAGCATCTGGAGAAGAGCGGAATGCGCGGCATGTTGCCGGGCGGCGTAGTGGTAACCGGGGGCGGAAGCCTTTTGCCGGGCACGCCCCAGCTCTTCGCCCAAGTTTTAGGGGAGCCGAACACTCGTCTCGGCACCCCCAAAGTTGAAGGTCCCGCCTCGATTCGTGCGAGCGGGCCGGAATGGAGTGTGGCGGTCGGTTTGGCTGCCTATGTGTTGCAAAGACAAGACAGTGGAATCGAGCCGGCCAACGGCTTCGATCAGTGGCGAGAACGTATTCGAACGTTCTTCCTCAAGGTGTAATTAGGATGGGGACCAGTACAAACGTGGAAAAGATTAACAGCGCAGTCATCAAAGTGATCGGCGTCGGCGGCGGCGGAAGCAACGCCGTCAACCGCATGCTCGAAGCCGGTATCCAAGGCGTCGAATTCATCGCCATGAATACCGACAAGCAGGTGCTGGAGAAGAGCACAGCAACCAATAAGGTTCAGCTGGGCATCAACCTCACCCGGGGCCTCGGTGCCGGTGGCAACCCGGAAATCGGGAAGAGCGCGGCCGAGGAGAGCAAGAACGAAATTCGCAAGTCGCTTGAGGGTGCCGATATGGTCTTCATTACCGGCGGTATGGGCGGCGGAACCGGAACCGGCGCAGCCCCCGTCATCGCCGATCTCGCCCGTGAAATTGGCGCGTTGACGGTTGCCGTGGTCACCCGACCGTTCGCCTTTGAAGGCCCCCGCCGAGCCAAGCTCGCCGAGCAGGGCATTACCTCGCTCATCGGGCGAGTGGACACCATGATCACGATCCCGAACGACCGCTTGATGAGCGTGGTCGAGAAGAAAACCACCCTCACCGAGGCGTTCCGCGTGGCTGACGATGTGCTCCGCCAAGGAGTGCAGGGCATCAGCGACATCATCACGATTCCTGGTGTGGTGAACGTAGACTTCGCCGACGTCCGTGCGGTCATGAGCAACGCTGGCCCGGCCCTCATGGGCATCGGTTACGGCTTGGGCGAACAGCGCGCCATGCAGGCGGCCCGAAGCGCCACCAGCAGCCCGCTACTCGAACAAACGATCTTTGGGGCGAAGGGCCTCTTGGTCAACATCACGTCCAGCGACGATCTGACCCTCGCCGAAGCCAACGAAGCGATGAATTTCATCCAGTCGCTCTGCGACGAAGAAGAGGCCAACATCTTCTTCGGCTTGGTTACCGACCCGACCATGGAAAGCTCGGTGCGCATCACCGTCCTCGCCACCGGTTTCAACCCCTACACCAGCGAAGGTCGCAAGGTCGCGCAGGCCAACCTCACACAAACCAGCACCGTGTCATCGAAGGAGGAAATCAGTCCTCTGGCCGTGACCGAGCAAGCTGAAGAGGCACCGGTCGCCACGCCGAAGACGGCCCAAGAGCAGGCCGCCGAGGCCGCAATGACGGCACGTCAGAACATCTGGGAACGGTTCAACGCCGCCACCCGCGAGACCAAAACCGAATCCACCGAGATCTTCGACGAAAAAGAAGACCTCGATATCCCCGCGTTCTTGCGACAGCATAAGAAGGCGGATTAGGGTCGCACTTATGAGCCCGTCGCTTGCCGACGGGCTCATTTCGCATTAGCCTATCCCTAAAGCGATCTTCATCCCACCCTTTATCGCATACAACTCTGAACTGGTCACCTGCCCCATCGCCGAGAGAAGATCAGACTGCGCGACGGTGAAGATTTGATTCGTAATAGCCCAGCTCAGTTGCGTCAATCCGTTCTCGTCGCTGGGAGCGACTTGGACAAAAGTCGCGGCGGGTTTGTGCTTCGTGGTTAGCGGAACCACAATCACATTTTTGTAACCGGACACCGCGTTCAATGTGTCCGCCTGAACAACGACGACTGGTCTCTTGCCTTCTTGGAGGCTGTTCAGACGGGGACCAAAGTTAAAGTCGTAGATTTGCCCTTGCCTAATCTGCATCCGACCATACCTTAGACTGGGAATCACGGAACTCCTCAACCAGCCCATCGTCATCGCCGAGGCACTGTAGGCTCTCGGCGATGGCGGCCTCACGATCGCGAGTGACTTTCTCGCGAATTGCCTCTATCACAAAACTAGTCGAGTTCTTCGTGGCGTCTAGAATCTGAACCAGGTCAGCGGGCAAGCGGAACGATTTTTGCATCGTTTGTGACATACATTATGTATACCACAAGGTCAGGTGATTTGTTCCTCACCTATTCAACGTCACAAGCGTCTTCCACTTAGGCTTCTCGCCATTCTCCCGCGCCTCGTCCAAGATGACTTCTATGGGCTTGCTTGGCTTCCTCGCAATGACCAAGAACAAGTAGGGAGCCTTTTCTTCCTCTCGCTCAAGCGTGTAGCGCCAGTTGGGTTTGATTCGAATCGTGGTCTTCTTGTCCCCGTCCCAAACGCCATACGGCGCAGGACTGGTTATATAGCCCCGGCAAAGCCGAGCCGAACCCATCGTCACTCCCACAATCCAATAGCGCTTGAAGTCAAACTTCTGCGCCTCTTTGGTGGCGTCGGTCCAGCCTTTGTGCTTGCGCCAAACTTGGTTCCACTCTGCTTGGTTGTTGATCAGCATCGTTTTGGCGGTGGTGATCTGAGAGTTAGCCCCAGAGAAGCTGGCGAACGGGGTCAATCGAGTTTCTGGCGCGGCGACGATGACGGCGGCAAGCATTGTTGCGGTGAGCATAAAACAAGCTTACAACAAAATGGCCCAGATGCCGTCAGGCAAACTCCACGAGCCCGATCCGATTACCCTGGGGATCAGCCAGCATGGCGCTAAACCCGACCCCCGGCACCTCATGTGGCGGAGTCGGCACCGAGCCACCCAATTCACCCACCTTAACCAGGATTGCATCCAAATCCGTGACATCAAAGTACACCGCCGGAGAGTGCCCCGGGCGGACCGCGTCCACCAACATCAGTCCGCCAATGTGATCCGCGCCGATTCCAAACGTGCGCATCGTGCCACCCATGAATTCGCGGAAGGTCCAGCCGAAAAGCCCCTCATAGAAAGCCTGCGACTGGTCAAGGTTGGTTGAATCAATTTCAATATGGCAAACGGTGCTCATGCCCTTATGATAAATCAGCCGCAGGCTTTCAAGGTGTTCTCATTTTCCGAAGTTCGCTAGGGCTAGCCCCAAAGCGCTTTTTGAAGTCCCTTGCAAACGTGCTGGGGGCCGAGATGCCGACCCTCAGGCGAATGGCCTGAATGGGTATTTGGGTTTGGATAATGAGTGCGTGTGCGGCGGCGTAGCGTGCCTCGGCGCGATAGGTGAGAGGGCTTGAGCCGAACTGCTTGCGAAAACTGGTGACGAAATGTGCTCGGGAGAGGTGAGCTGTATCTGCGAGCTCGTCGAGCGAGACTCCTTCGTTGAGTGTCTCCATGAGCCGGAGACGCGCCGACTCGAGCCGATCGGCCAGGTCGATTTTCGTGGTCCAGCGCTTGGCAGCAGTCGAACGCGCGGCGCGGAGGCCGATGGGGCAAGGGCCACGGGAATCCATGCCTAGATTGTGCCTCATGGTGTGCGGAGCTCCAGCTCCGCAGGGCAAGATTGTGACTGAAGGAGTATGCAGCTTTCTTTCCGCAGTTCTTGTCCTCTCACTCAAGAAATGGAGCCGGAGTCGAAGGCAAGCCTGCTCTATGTGCGTTCTTGAGACTTGAATCCTCGTGAGCGGAGCTGGAGCTCCGCCCTCCATCCGTATCGGAGACTTCCAATCAACCCCCGACAAAAAGACGCCCATGTTCCCAATTGAGGACCGGAGCAGACCCATCCCAACTCCGGATGTGGGAAGACGATTCGATGCCTCGGGGCGCGAGGCTAACGCGCCCTCTCCTCTCGCGCTGACCAGTGATTGGTGTAGGATATTGCAGAAGGACGGGCGCGCCCGACCATCCGACCGCGACCTAGGCAACAAGTTTATGTTTGGCACGAAAGAGAGTAAAGCAGGATCGCACTTTTCACCTAAGGAGTTCGCGGTGATCGGGCTTGGTCGCTTCGGAACCAGCGTGGCGCTCGGTCTCGTCAAGAGCGGGCACTCCGTGCTCGGAATCGACTCGGACCCCGGGATTGTGCAACGACTCTCGGGGAGCATCACCCAAACTGTCGCGCTCGACTCCACCGACATCGAGGCATTGCGTGAGGTTGACATGGGATCCTACGACACGGTGGTCGTGGCAATTGGCACCCACTTCGAGCCAGCCGCCCTCACGGTCGTCGCCCTCAAGGAACTCGGCGTGCGTTTCGTGGTGGCGAAAGCGACGAACATCGTCCACGAGAGCATCTTGCACAAAATCGGCGTGGACCGAGTCGTGTTACCGGAGTTTGAAGCCGGGGCCCAATTGGCGGACGAATTGGTGACGCCCACCATCCGGGAACAAATTTATTTGAAAGGTCAGGGGCGAGTGAGCCTCATTCGCGTGCCATCAAAAATGGAAGGCAAAGCTCTCCAAGATCTGGCTATAAGTGAGAAATATGGTGTCACCGTGGTGGCAGTTCAAAGAGGACATGAGACCATCGTGCCTCCGCCGGGCGAACTGATTCTCAGCGGCGAGGATGAGCTTGTGGTGATCGGCACCGCCGATCGAATTGCCCTTATCGGTTGCTGATGAACGAAGTTCGCCACCGGTTGCCCGCCCCGTTCCGGATCATCTTGGGTCTCCTCGTATTCATCCTCGGAGGCACGCTGTTGATGATGTTGCCTCCGGTCTCCACCGGGGAGCCGCTGGACTTTCGCACCGCGCTGTTCACCGCCGTTTCCGCGCTCACGGTTACGGGTCTCTCCGTGATCAATCCCGTTGCCTCGCTCACCCTCTTCGGTGAAGTGGTGCTGTTGCTGCTGATCCAGATCGGCGGCGTGGGCTATATGGTTTTCGCCGTGCTCCTGTTTCGAACGCTTGGCCGAAGCGTGTTGATTGCCGACAAACTGGCGCTTCGAGACGCGCTCGGGGTGATGAATCTGCGGGGCATCGTGGATTTGACGCGTCGAATCCTTTACTTCGTTTTGTTCGTGGAATTCTTGGGGGCGGTGCTCCTCTTTCTCCATTGGCGGACATTCATGCCCGACGGAAGAGCGGCGTTTTATGCCGTCTTCCACTCCGTCTCCGCATTCTGCAACGCCGGGTTCGATCTCTTTGTCGGACATCCGGATTTCCCCAAGGGCATCCCGAGCGATCCTTGGACCCTGGGAATTCTAGGCGGCTTGATCGTCTTGGGAGGCCTCGGAATTCCCGTGCTCTACGACCTTCTGTCCTTTCCCTGGGCGCGAAAAATCTCCCTCCATTCCCGCTTGACGATGATCGGGTCAGGGGCGCTGATTCTCTGGGGTGGATTGGCGATCATGATTTGCGAGGCTTGGAACGCCGGAAAATTGTACGGACTCCCGTTCGGCGAGCAGGTCAAATTCGCTCTTTTCCAGTCCGTCAGTTGCCGAACCGCTGGGTATGCGATGCTGCCCTCCTGGGGTGAATTGAGTGAACCGACCCATCTCCTCATGGTCACGCTTATGTTCATCGGTTGTGGACCGGCCAGCATGGGCGGCGGCGTGACGACGGGCACGTTCTTGATTTTGGTGCTTGCGCTCCTGGCGTACGCCCGGGGACAGACCGCCGCCATCGTGGGCGGAAAGGCGATCCCCGGCGAGATGGTGAGAAAGGCATCCGCGGTCCTCACGATCTCAATTTTTGCCGTGCTGACTTCGGCTTGGTTGCTCATGCTCACGAACGGATTACGACTTAACGAAGCGATTTTTGAGGTGGTTTCCGCCTTCGCGACCTGCGGATTGACCCTTGATGTGACCACCAAGCTGAACCCCGTCGGACAAGGCATTATCATCGTAATGATGTGCTGGGGAAGGCTCGGCGCATTGACCATCCTCGTCGCCCTTTCGCAAGGCAAAAAGGTGAGGCGGGTGACTTTCCCAGAAGAAAAGGTGCTCATTGGTTAGTCAATGGGGCGGAGTTCAGGTCAGCTGAACTTAGCCTGGTGCAATCATCAGCAGCCCACACGGAAGTCGCTATTTTCGACTCCGGGCACCTCAAGGCGCATGTTGTGGAGCGCGGAGCTCCAGCTCCGCAGGCAACCCCGAGTGCGGAGCTGGAGCTCCGTACTCCATGCGCCATAGCCAAAAGCCATCGATAAACATTGCTTTCCCCCACCCCGACCTGCTATACTCCGAGGTTCCGATGAGTTCAGCGAACAACTCGATTTTCCCTTCCCCCGACATTCTCAACGAGATGGAATGTGGCAAGTTTGTGCTTGCCAACCTGGCCGCCAAGCGAGCAAAACAGCTCAAAGACGGTGCCCCTCCCCTCGTTGTGATCGACAGCAAGCACCCGCTCAGCATCGCGCTGGCCGAGATCGCCGCGGGCAAAATCCGCCCGGTCTTCGACGTGAATCCCGACGAAGGATTCAGCACCATTGACGTCAGCGAGGCAGACGAACAGATCGGCAACGAACTGGGCATCCTGCTCCCCGCGCTCGACGAATCGGAAGCTGAATTACTCGGCGTCGCCGCCTTGGTGGGCGAAGACGTGGAAGAGCACGAGGAAGGCGAGGAAGTCGCTTCCATCACCGATCTTCTCGAAGAAGAGCCCGTAGCGGCCACCGCCGACTCCGAAGAGGAGACTCTCTCCCTCAGCGAACTCGCCGAGAAGGAAGAGAGCGACTCCGAAGAGGACGAGCCGGAAGTCTAAGGACGCACGATGGCAGTTCGGGATCCCTACGAGGTCCTTGGGGTCGGACGCAACGCAACCGCGGACGATATCAAGTCGGCTTTTCGGAAGCTCGCGCGTAAATATCACCCCGATGTCAACCCCGGCAACGCCGAGGCGGAGGAGAAATTCAAGGAGGTCCAGCAGGCCTACGAAATCCTCTCCGACCAAGAAAAGCGCAGCCGTTTTGACCAATACGGCGTCACCGACGACCAACAAATGGGCGGCGGGGGCGGTGATTTCTTCGGTGGGCAAGGCGCGGGATTCGGCGATCTCTTCGACATGTTCTTTGGTCAGGGCGGAAGCCAGGGCCAAGGGCGTCGCGTCCGCACCGGGCGCGACGGCGAAGACGTCCAAGTCGCCCTCGAAATCTCCCTCCTCGAAGTCCTCACCGGCATCGAAAAGCCGCTGAAGTACCGCAAGTCCACCCGCTGCGACTCTTGCAACGGCACCGGCGTCGAAGGCGGCGGCAAGCCCGACGTCTGCACCGGTTGCCAAGGTCAGGGCCAAGTCAGCCGACTTCAAAACACCTTCATCGGCCAGATTCGCACCATGACCACCTGCCCAACCTGTCAGGGCCAAGGCATCACGATCAAAAACCCGTGCAAGTCGTGCCGAGGGCGAGGCACCACCATCGAAGAGAAGGAAACCTCGATCAAGGTGCCCGTGGGCGTCGAGACCGGCGCGACAATCCGCTATTCCGGCCAAGGCGGCGACCCAGTGGGCCAGGGCCGACCGGGTGACCTTTACGTGGTGGTTCAGGTCGATGACGACGCCCGATTCGAGCGGGAAGGCACCGAGCTCTTCACCGCCACCGATATCTCGTTCACTCAGGCCTGCTTGGGTGACGAGCTCGAACTCGAGGGCCTAGCCGAGACCATCAAGCTTAAAGTGCCCGCAGGCACCCAGCCCGGAACCACCTTCCGCCAGCGGGGAATGGGCGTGCCCCGACTCCACGGCGGCGCGCGTGGCGACCTGCACATCCAAGTCAATGTCTCGGTCCCCAAGAAGATTTCGCCCGCGCAAGAGAAGCTACTCAGAGAATTTGCCGAGTTAGCGGGAGAATCTTCGCCGAAAGGCGAAGATGGCGGCATTTTTGGGTCATTCTTCAAGAAGAAATGAAAACCTGGACTTTGGTAACCGCCCACTACGATTCGACCCCGGAGGATTGGGCACCCGTAGCCGAGATTTTCAGCGAGCACGGCATTCCCGGCACTGTCCAATCCGACGACCCAGCCAGTCTAGGCGGGTATGTCTATGAGGGGGCAGGCGTGGACGCCCTCCGAGCCGATCTGATCACGGCGGGTGCCCGTGAGGTCACCGTCGAGGTCATCGAAGAAGAGGACTGGTCCATCGCCTGGCGCAAGTTTTTCGTCCCCCGACGGGTAGGGAAGTCCATCATGGTTCGCCCGGTTTGGGAAGAGGCCGACCTCAAGGACGGCGACATCGAACTGGTGCTCGACCCTGGTCAAGCCTTCGGCACCGGCGACCATCCCACCACCCGGATGTGCCTTGAACTGCTCGAATCCGCCAACCTTGAAGGGATGACCGTCGCCGACATCGGCTGCGGAAGCGGAATTCTCGCCATCGCCGCGCTGAAGCTCGGCGCGAGTTCGGTGGTTGCCGTAGACAGTGACGCGGCCAGCGTGGACGCCAGCGCCGAAAACGCCGACCGAAACGCGGTCGAATTCGAAGTTTTCCTGGGTGCCGGGTTCGACCCGCTTCCAGCCGGTCAATACGATGTTGTGGTGAGCAACATCATCAGCGCAGCGCTCATCCGCCTCGCCCCCGAGGCATCCGAGCGAGTAAAACCCGGCGGCCTCTGGATAGTCAGCGGCATCATCCAAGGCAACTGGGCCGAAGTTCGCGCCATGGCCGAGCAATGCGGATTTACGTTCGTCAACGAACTGTCAGAGGGCGAATGGATCGCAGCAACTTTCCGCCGCTAAGATCCCTGCCGAGAGTCTTTCTCGACGGCCTCACTCCGGAACAAGAAGTCGTCGATCTGCCCAAACCGGAGATCAAAAAGCTCCAAGACGTCCTGCGCCTCCGCCCGGGATCGCCCATCGCCGTCCTGCCCGGGGATGGCACGATTTGGCGTTGTACTTTCGATGGCACCACCGCCACTCGCAAATCCGTGGAGCCGATGGAGAGCGAACCCAAGCTCCGAGTAACCCTCGCCCAGGCCATGCCCCGCGCCGAAAAGCTCGAGGAAGTGATTCGAATGGGCACCGAAATCGGGGTCGCTGAATTCGCAGTTTTCGATTCTGACCGGACCATGGTGCATTGGGACGCGAGGAAGAAAGTGGAGCGGTTGATTCGCCTCCAAGCCATCGCCCGCGAGTCCGCGGAGCAAAGCTTCCGAGCCCAAGTGCCCAACATAAGATTTGCAGCTGGCCTCAAGGAACTCCTCGGCGAGACCTCAGTTGTGCTGAGCGAAGTCGAACGAGTGGAAGACACCCTCTCAGCTCGTCTGGCCAACTGGAAGGAAACCACGATAACGCTAGTCATCGGCCCGGAAGGCGGTTGGTCCCCCCGTGAAGTCGACCTCATAGGCCCCACCGCCGCCACCATGGGCCCACGGGTCCTGCGGGTGGACACCGCCGCCGCCGCCGCCTGCGCCTTGGCCCTGCTACGGTAAGGCGAACGACTGATTTAATGAATGTTTCAGCCGAATTCTTGCGTCCTTCTTGATATGAAGCGAGTGGGGCTTTTATCATTGGTGCTGGTGTTAGCGGGTTGCCAAACGACTGAAAAGGGGCACTTCGAGCGTGTCGCGGCCGAACTGCCCGCCGCGCGGGCGGCGGCGATCAAGGCCGGCGTTCCCATGCACTCTCGCGAACTCGCACCCCCCGCACTCAAGCCCGAGGACAACGCGGCTCCGCTACTACGACAGGCTGCGGCGCACTTCAGGGGCATGAAAGTGCCGAGCAGCTCCGACATTTCCAAGTTGGTCAAGGCTAACGACGAAAGTTCCAATGCGCGAGCCGCCGAGCTTCTCGGGCGAGCCGACAGGGGGATTGATTTAATCGTTCAGGCCACGCAACGACCAGGGGTGAACTTCGATCGTAACTGGGATACAGATCAGCCCTGGAACATCGTGTTTCCGGAATACGCCGACCTCCGGGCATCGGCGAAGTGGGTCACCGCTCGATCTCTGGTGAGGGCGCGCTCTGGAGACCGTCAGGCTGCGGTCTCCGATCTTTCGGCGGGCTTCATGCTGGGTCGCTTTGCGGGTTCGGAGCCAATAATTATCTCGCTTCTCGTGCAAATCGCGATTGACGCTATCGCAACCCGGCATCTTGAATACGTCGTAGCGACCAACGGGCGCGACGTCACTCTAGTCCAAAGCCTACGCGATTTGCTCGCAAAGCAAGGGGAGATGCGCGACTTCTGGTTCTTTCTGGGCGGTGAAGCAGTAATGAATATCAGCCTCGCCGAACAATGGCCGACCATGTCCGATGAGGAGCTAAGGATGTTTGGAGACCAACCTTGGCCCACCCCTCCTCTTGGGGTTTCAAAAGAGCTCGCGGCGCGTGCGTACACCACCCGGTTCATGGAGGTATGGTCGGAGGCCTCCAACGGCATGAAGAGCGGAGAATACAAGCGAAGTCCCAACGAGGTCCTTGAGGGCATCGTCAAGAAGGCCGAGGGTCACAAAGACCCAACCTATGTCCTCAGTGCAATGTTCATGCCCATCTTTTCGCAAGCGGGGGATGCGATCGTCGCTCGGACGGCTCGTTTGCGTGCCGCTGAAGGAATGTTGGCCGCGGTGGCCTACTGGCAGGCAAACGGCAAAATGCCCGACACCCTCGAGCAAGCGGGTTTCAAAGCTCTCGATCCGTTCACCAACAAGCCCTTCCGCTACCAAGCCATGGGCGACACGGTGACCGTTTGGAGCGTAGGCAAAGACCTTAAGGACGACGGCGCCTCCGAAGGAGAAAACAAAGACATCGTGGCCAAGTTTCCGCGCCTCTGATTAACGGCCACCGACAGCCCCCTCTCCCCCTGGGAGAGGCAATCGCCGCGACGCTACCGCCGACCACCCAACCGGTGAGGGCGCGTGCGACAACTCTGTATCAAGCGGTAGCCCCTTTGGGACTGCGCGGCTTTATCCGCGCTTTGTTTTCCGCCAGGGAACACTTATGGATGGGCCCCGAAAGTTAGTAGTCGTAAGTATCCTGTTATTAGGCGAAAACAATGCTCATCAGATTTGACGCGGCGGTAGCCGCAGCGACAACGTCGTACTTGTCGTAGACTTGGAGCGCATTTCTTCGCTAAACTGAAGACATGAACGTGCTCGCATACTTGGTTGCAGGAATGGCGGTGGTCGGCTGCAAAAACGACACAATTGCGCATTTCAAGAGCGTCGCCGAAGAACTTTCGGCAGCTGAAGCGGCGGCAGTGAAAGCCGGCGTCCCGTTGCAAGCGCGCGACTTGGCTCCCCCAAAGCTGAGACCAGAGGACAATGCAGCGCCACTTTTGGATAAGGCGAAGGGAGAGCTCAGCAAAATCAAAGTGCCCAAGGGGAAAGACATTTTCTCCCTTTCCCTGTCGACCTTAGAACCAGACGTATTGTTGCTGCGAGATTTGCTGCGACAAGCCGAACCGGCATTTGAACTCTTGGCTGAAGCGAGCAGCCGCAGCGCGGTGGATTTTGGTCGCAACTGGGACACGGACCGTCCTTGGGACATGCTCTTTCCGGAATATGCGATCCTTCGAAACAACACAAAGTGGACTTCCACAGCGGCCCTGATAGCTGCGCGAAATGGCGATTCTGCGCGGGCAATCCGTGACCTTGATTCTAGTTTCACGATGGGCAAATTTGCGGGTACTGATCCGAGCATGATTTCGGCACTGGTGATGATCGCGAACGACGCAATTGCACTTCGTCAGGTTGAAAAGGTTGCGACAATACGGGGCGACGAATCAACTCTTGCCGATCTGCGATCATTGCTTAGAAAGCACCACACGAGAAATGGACTTTGGTTTTACTTACGTGGTGAGTCCATTTATTCAATCAGCTATGCTTCACTACTGGCAACACTGACTTCGGAAGAACTGCAATCGTCCATGGACTCAGAGGAGCCCGTGGACCTTTTTCCAGGTGGGGTATCACGTGAGTTGGCTGCGAAGGCGTACCGAACTCGCATTCTCCAAGTTTGGACGGGTATTTCCACGCGGCTTCGTGATCAAACTGATGAGTATACGCAGTCAAAAATGCTCGCCGATTACATGAAAGCGGTGGCTGCTAATCCTGATTTAACTTATCAATGTTTCAAACTCGCGGCTGGGGCTTTTGACCAATTTGGCAGCGCGCTGGTACGGAGAGATGCCAATCTCGTCACAGTAGATGCCCTGTTAGCGACTCTAGATTTTAGAGCGCGGCAGGGGCGCTTTCCCACGAGTTTAGAAGAGGCGGGCGTAACCGCCCTTGACCCCTTCACTCAAAAGCCGCTCAAGATGAAAGCCGAGAAAGACTCCGTCGCCGTTTGGAGCGTGGGTGAAAATTTGAAAGATGATGGTGGGGAAGAAAAAGATCGGAATGACGTAGTCGCACGCTATCCTCGCAACTGAGCCGCTAAGGTTAAGTGTTGCGAACCAGCGTGTTACCTAGCTTTATTCCAACTCAATCGTCGCCGGCGGCTTGCTGGTCAAATCATAAAACACGCGATTGACCCCCTTCACCTCGTTCACGATCCGGTTGGCCACCGCCTCCAGGAACTCGAACGGGAACGGCACGGCAGTCGCGGTCATCGCATCTTCACTGGCCACCGCCCGCAGGACGATCGGTGACTGATGCGTCCGCTCATCGCCCATCACCCCAACCGTCTTCACGTTTAACAAGGCAGCGTATGACTGCCAAATGCCGCCGCGCAGCCCGTGCTCCCGAATCATCGAACGAAAAATCC
>JAYUVF010000059.1:0-16091 GCA_043754215.1 Chthonomonas sp.
AAAACTCCTGCTCAGAGCAGTCGCCGTACTCAAAAGACAAACAGCGTGGGTATCTACTTGACAAAGGCCCATACCATCTCTTCCCTCCGGGCGAGGGGGAACTATCTCGCCATCAGCGAACTGGGGACTCGCTGTACAATCTGTCAATGACCACCGCACAGGCATCCTTCGAACAGATGGAGCAGCTCAAGGCTTGGTTCGTGGACCTTGCGCAGTCGCTCGGGCCTCAAGCCCATGCTCCCTTTGGGCCGGACGAGTGGTCGCTGGTTCAAATCGTCGATCACCTGGTGCTGGTCGAGCGGAATTTGCTGGTTAGCCTGGCGCGAGCAAGGGAGCCGATGCCGCCCGCCACTCCCGAATCGGAGCAGAGGAAGCGCCTTTACGCGGAGGCGCTTGCGAGCGGCAAACGGTACGAGGTGCCAACCCCGACCGTCGAGCCCGCGCCCGATCCCGACCTGGAGCAGTTGCTCCGCGATTGGGACAAACTACGGTCGAAGATGCGCTCGCGAATCGAGTCCGCCCTGCCCGACGACCGGACACTCATCTTCGACCACCCCATCGGCGGAGCAATGAACGCCCGTGAGTCGATCGCCTTCCTCGCTGACCACTTGGTCTATCACCAAAGGCGCGTTCAGTCGTACCTTCCCTGAGGGCGGATGTCAGATGCGGACGGATTCTGGTGGTTCTTATGTTAAAGTGGGCTACTTCTTCCGACGCCGCAACAACACCGCGATGCCAGCCCCCAGAGCCAGCATGGTTCCAGGTTCTGGGGCGATGACCACGCCCATGGCGATCGGGTTATTCAGCTGCCCATCCCCGAATGAGCCATTGAAATTGCCAAATCGGTCCCACCGCTGCACCAAGCCCAGGGCCCCAGAAGTACCGGAAACGTACATCATTTGGTTGTGACCGATCGCGACGCCGGTATTGTTTAGGCCATTGATAACCCCCGAAGTCGAAAAGAAGCCTCCGCTCGGTGCAAGGGTTGCATAGCTAAACGCGGTGGTATTGGCGGCCAGGAGCAGGTCACCTCGGGTGGTGAGCTGCCCGCGCACGGCAAAAGTTCCAGGTGCCCCAAGGCTGTAAGAGGGCAAGGCGCCATTGGCAGCAAATGGATTGTCCCAACCATAAATGACGCCGTTGGAGTTGAGTGCCCAGAGTCTCCCGTTATCATCCGTATCCATGCCCCAGTAGCCGGAAGTCACTCCCGGCGACAAATTAGAAATCCAGCCGTTGAACACACCGGCACTTGTAAACCTGTCAATGTCCGATCCGAGGACGCTGGCAATGAATCGTCCGTCGTTGGTTAGCCCGATCGCTCGCGCATTGGGTTGTTGGAAGTTGACCACTCCCAAAAAGGCACCGGTGTTGTAGTCCAGTCGGGTGACGTAGTCAAAACCACCCCCCGGCCTGTCTTGCAGCACGAAGACCGAGTTACTCGCCTGATCAAGAACCATAGAAATAGGGTTCTGGATGTACCCGCCCCCAAAATTGCCCAGGTAAACCCCAGTCTCGGAGTCGTAGCGATGGATCACCTTGTCCGTCGCATCGAGGACCGTGAGTAGCTCAAACGATGCAAACGCTGACCCAGTAAATCCAAGAACCAACCCAACTCCAACAAAACGATGCCAACCCATGCGATCAGTATATGACAAGGCTCCGGCTATTGTGCGGGTGAATAGGTTAAATCTGCGAACTGGTATGGTCTGTCCCCGTGCGCATTCGAAGATTGCTCCAAGTATTTAAAGCTCTCGTCGGCGTGGGAGGGCTCAACCAACAAACTCTTCGGCAGCGGCACGACTCGGCAGCGATGGTTCGAACCCTCCAACAATTCGCGGGCGGCTATTTCATGCCGATCCAAATGGAAGAGGAGATCGTTGCGTTGATGGACGAGGTTCGTGCCCTCAAGCCAAGAGTGGTGCTCGAAATCGGCACCCACTGGGGTGGCACATTGCACTTTTGGACAAGGGTAACGCCCGACGATGCCCAGATCATCAGCGTGGACCTCCCTGGTGGCAAGTTCGGCGGTGGATATTCCAGTTGGAAAACCAGGCTTTATGAGTCGTTCCGCTTGCCCGGCCAAAACCTGTCTTTACTGCGCGTGGATTCCCACGCGCCTGAGACCTTGGAAAGTGTGAAGACCATTTTGGGCGGGAAGCTGGTGGATTTCCTTTTCATTGACGGCGACCACACCTACGAAGGTGTGAAAAAGGACTGGGAAATGTATTCCCCCCTCGTGCGCCCGGGCGGCTTGGTGTCGTTCCACGACATTGCCAAGAGCTACAGCGACACGCAGGTGGAGCGGTTCTGGAACGAGCTGAAGCTCTCTCAGACCACCCACGATCACGTTTACCACCCCGAGGGCCTTTATGGAATCGGGGTGGTCACGAAGCGATAGGCGATACTTTGGTAAGGTGAATCATGGACGAGCGCTCGGCAGTAGCCCACCTATTACGCAGATTTGGACTCGGGGCGGGCAAAACGGAGCTAGATCTTTACGCCCCACTCGGCCGTGCCGGCGCGATTGAGCGGCTCATCAACTACGAGTCCGTACCGGAGGGCTTCCCCGTCACCGCGTGGGAGTTTATGGAGTACGAGGACGCTACGTTCCAACTCGAACCCACGCAGATCAGCGGCTGGTGGGCGATGCGCATGCTTTTCAGCCAGCGCCCACTGGAACAGAAGCTCAGCCTCCTTTGGCACGACCACTTCTCGGTGAGCGGCGAGAAGGTTTTTGACGGCCCGCTGATGTTGGACTACTTGGAGACCCTGCGCCAGCACGCGTCTGGCTCCTTTGCGGAATTGCTGCGGCCCATTTCGAAGTCCCCCGCGTTATTGTTCTACCTAGACACCCATCTCAGCACCAAGTTTAAGCCGAACGAGAACTTCGCCCGAGAATTTTTGGAGCTGTTCTCTTTGGGGATGGGCAACTATTCCGAAAAGGACATTCAAGAAGCGGCGCGCGCATTCACCGGATGGTCTGTGCATTACTCAGGCATCGGGGTGGAGACTCCTTTTGACGAGTTGCGCCAGGCGGCCGCGAAGGAGCGGCGGTCAATCTTCGCGTTTTGCGACGTGCCTTCCCTACACGACGCGGGGGAAAAGGTGATTCTTGGGCAGCGCGGGAAGTTCAGTGGCGACGACGTGGTCGGGCTAGCATTGGCCCATCAGGCTTGTCCAAAATTCATCGCGAAGAAACTGGTGGACTGGTTCGTAGGCGAAGGTTCCACACCAGCGCTTGTCGACAAGGTGGCCGCCACGCTCCGCCAAAACGACTATCAACTAAAGCCAGCGCTTCGACTCATCGCCCAATCTCCCGAATTCTGGTCCCCTCAGTGCGTCCGCAAGAACCACAAGAGCCCGGTGGACTTTTCGGTCTCGCTCTTCCGCCAGTTCGGAGTGCGTGATGTGCTGTTGCAACTCCGCGGCGGACCAGGGCGCGTCCGAAAGGAGCTCAAGGACATCAGCCTGGGGCTTGGCTTTTTGATGTCTCAGCAGGGTCTGCTGCTGCTCTATCCACCCAACGTCGGGGGCTGGGAATGGGGCAAGTCTTGGGTGACCTCCACCAACATGACCGCGCGCTGGAATCACGCCGCGCTCGTGTTTCGAGGCGACGATCCCAATCGGCCGATTTCCCAGTTCATCGCGGCGCGGATCAAAGCAGAATTTAACGCTGCCAATGCCGAAGAAGTGGTCGAGGGCTTCCTGCAAATCTTCGACGGCGACCCCGCCGCCGACCAGCGGGCGACACTCGTGGAGATCGCTCGAAAACACGGTGGCGTCACTGCCCTCGCGGACAAGGACACCGCCAGCGCGCTCTTCGTTGACCTCGGCACCGCCCTATTCGCGATGCCGAGCTACCAACTCTGCTAGCGGCTCTGGACTGCGACCACTCTCGGCTGCTTCGGATTGGACCTCGGGACAAGTAACGTGACTTCCATCCCCGGTCTCACGTCGTCCGGTCGGAGCGAGGCGCCCTCGGGAAGCCTGACCTTGACCTTGGCTGCGTCGAGCTGAGCCTCTGCCCAAGTCGGATAGGTCGTCACCTTGAAAGGCTTCCCCTCCACAAAGGCGGCGACCTCGGCGTACTGCATGGTCCGCGAAATCGGGTTAACCTGCGAAACAATGCCGTCCACGCGATTTTCGCCCGCCGCTGGACGGATAAAGGGCGCGGGGTCGGGATATCGAGGCTGGGCTAGCTTGGTAGCGGCCATCAGGGACGGAAAAGCGTTGATCACCGCGCGGCTGGGTTCGTACCAAAGTTCAAAGTGAATGTGTGGGCCGGTGGACTCGGCGTTCCCGCTGTCCCCTACCCACCCAAGAAACTGGCCCGCCACGACGCGGGTCCCGTTCACGATGCCGGGAGCAAATGCGTGCGAGTCTCCCCCTTGACCATCGTCGGTCCCCGGATTGTCGTTATTGACGTGGTAGTACTGCGCGGTCCAACCCGAGGGATGGTCCAGCGTGATCGTGTTACCCGCGTTCCCAAAACCCCGCCCCACGCTCACCGTGCCATCGAAGCAGGCGACGATCGGGGTCATCTTGTCCGCCATGATGTCCTGCCCGATGTGCTTACGCGTGCCGCCGCCTCGCGAGGCCATCCACCAGTCACTAAGCCGGGTCTTCCCCACCGCAGGGAAGATGAGCGGCACCTTGACCGTTTCGTCCACCGCCTGCCGCCAAATAAAGTTGAGTTCCTTCGGAAGCTTCGGGAATCGCGGGTCGGACAGAAATTCAGTGTCGTCCCAATTCGGCTTATATGCCCAACGGACCGGCACCGGCGCGGCACCGTTCAAGCTAGAGCCGCCTAATGACACCTCAATCTCTTGGTCGAGCGGTAAGTCTTGTACTCTTAGAGGCAGGTCAGAGCCGAGTTGGCGAGCCGTCTCCGGGACCACCAGCTTCACGGCAATCGGTCTCGCCATAAACTGCTCTCGACCGTCCGGTGTGCGAATCACCGACACCTGCATGGTGGCGAGATCCTCTATTGGGTCTCTGCTGTCGACATACCCGCGTACTTGAATGGTCCCGGCCGGAGGGGTCGAAAGCGAACGGAACGGGTCCGCAGTGAGAACCGCATTGTCCACCACCAAACGGGGCGCAAGGGCAACCATAACCGAGTTTCCGGGAGCCGGACTTAACGCAATATCCTTTTCGATAACGTACGGAGTGCGCCGAATATCTAACTTGACGAGGCTCGCACCTGACCACCCAACGAGATGATGTGAGCCTGACCAAGCCAAAACTGGGGGAATCGCGGTCGGCAGCCGGATCGGCTCCGCGCTGGCGATATCCGCAAGCCACGCGCTTGCTGAGCCTCTGATGAGGACCTTGCGGGAGTCTGGAGACCAGACTAGATCACCATTCACCGACTTGGCGATGTTCTTCAGCTTGCTCGCTCCAATTGCTCCAACGATCAAACTGAACTTGTCTCGCTGGCCAAGGACCGGCTTGAGAAAGGCGTAATGGCGTCCATTGGGTGCCCAAGCAATTCGGTGCATGGCATGCCCTTCAAGGATGGTGCGTGGCATTCCTTCGGGCGAAAGCACTTGCAGCTTTCCCCCCGACGACGCGGGCGAAAACCCGAGCAGGCGCTGACCGTCCGCCGACCAAGAAAATTGCATCACCCCTGCCTGAACTAAGCTCGGAGTTTCTGTCGGCAGCGAGGCATTGTAAACATACAATCCCTGCGCATTCAGGAAGGCAACTCGATTTCCCGCCGGAGCCCAGGTTGCATCGCGGGCGCCCGATCCCACCGAGAATGAAGTCGCTCCTGTCCGAAGCGCAATAACCTTGTGCTCCCCGCCCTGAACAAACAGCACCCGCTCCCCCGTTGAGTTCAACGCAAGGCTTTTCGCGTTGGAAATCTCGAAAGATGGTCCCGCCTTCCCGAGGGAATCGTAGGTGCTCCACTTCTCCGGCCCTGCGGCGACATACGCGGCTCGAAAGGGCGCCGCGATCGGGGTTTGCTGAATCGCGGCGAAGCTCACGAGTGCGATAGAGAGCGGCACTAGCATCTACCGATTATGCGCACAACAAGAAAAATTGTTCAGCTACGACACGAAAAAGGGGATGCTTGCCCGCATCCCCAATGAGTAACTATTAGGAACCAACGCACGCCAGTGGAGAGTGCGTGAGCGCATTTTAGTCACGAGGCACTCCGGATGCGCAAGCCTCAGAGCTCAAAACCGGCAATCTAGCGGGGCTGCGGAACCTGGGCCAGAACCTCCTCAAGTTTATAGGTGATGGTGCTGTTGCTCACGACCGCGTCGCACCCCGCCTCTCGGCCTCGGTCGAGGAGCGGATTTTCTTTGTGGCCCGCGTGACCGATCACGTAGATGCCCGCCTCGCGAAGACTTGGAAGGAGGGATTCCACCGGCATACTCGCCGAACTAAGGTTGACGATCGCAACCTCAGCCGCCGGAACGACGCGCGAGAGTTCGCGCAACAAGGTCGGCTCGTGGCCCAAACCACGAAGCGACTGGAGCAAGCGGCTGCTCCAGATAAGATTGTCCTCAAAAATCAGCACCTTCATGATCTTGACGTTCTACGATATGTTGGCCCGATGTGGTTCAGGGAGGGGTACCTTAGTTCAGTGAGTATTCGAGCGCTTGAGTGGCGGGACGGCGCCCTTCACCTTTTGGACCAGCGGGGCTTGCCAGTGCGGGAAGCGTGGCTGTCCTACACCGAATGGACCGGAGTCGCCGAGGCCATTCGAGACATGGTTGTGCGAGGCGCCCCTGCGATTGGGGTTGCCGCCGCCTACGCCATGGCCCTCGCCGCCCAATCCGGTGAGGATCTGTTCGCCGCCGCCGCTGGATTGCGAGCTAGCCGACCTACCGCAGTGAATCTGTTTTGGGCTATTGAACGTATTGAGGCCCTCCAAACCACTGACTTCCAGCGCATTCTCGCCGAGGCAGTCAGCATTGATGACGAAGACCTCCAGATGAACTTAAGCATCGGAAAGTTCGGAGCGACCCTCGTGCCGCCCGGCTCGAAAATCTTAACCATTTGCAATACCGGTTCCCTAGCCACCGCCGGTCACGGAACCGCACTCGGGGTCATTCGGACCGCCTACGCCGCCACCAAAGATCACTTTGTGTGGTCGTGCGAGACGCGCCCCCGACAACAGGGCCTACGTCTCACCGCGTGGGAGCTGATGCGCGACGAAATTCCGTTCAAGAGCATTCCGGATTCGGCGGCGGCCAGCCTTATGCGGCAAGGCAACGTGGACTTGGTGATCGCAGGGGCCGACCGCATCGCTTGCAACGGCGACTCAGCCAATAAGATCGGAACCTACATGCTTGCAGTCTTGGCGAAACACCACGGAATCCCCTTCTTCATCGCAGCCCCTACCAGCACCTTGGACCTTGCTATCACCGACGGCAGCCAAATCCCCATCGAAGAGCGCGCCGCCGAGGAGCTCACCGAAATAGATGGGGTGAGAATAGGCCCGATTGGATGCCCAGTCTGGAACCCCGGTTTCGACGTAACCCCCGGAGAACTAATCTCAGCGATCATAACTGAGCAAGGAATTTTCTCCTCACCCTACGCGTTTTGATAAAACACGCCAAAAATACTAGGGAGTCAATCCCGATTGGGGGTTTTGAGAGAGTTGTATGCAGATCCCGGAGATGAATATGTTTTGGTTGCTGGTGGGCGCTTTCGTTGCCGCCGCCGCAACATGGATACTTGATCACTTTTTGATCAAACGGCAATCTGCCGAGGGGCCGCACATCATGGAACTTCATGCGCTCAACGAAAGAGCGCGCATGGTGGAGCCGTTAACTCAGCAGCTTCAGTTCGCACGTGGCCAGGTTCAGGAACTTGAGGCGCAGTTGAGTGGTACGCCCGATGCCTTGGAGGCCAATGTCGATCTCTCCCCCTACACCGCCCGCATTGATGAGCTCAGTGCGCTGCTCGAACAGGAGCAAAGCGAGAAAAGTGAGCTCTCCGCCTTACTCTCCGCCGCACACGCAGGTGCCGGGCAGTCCGACCAGCTGGAATCGATGCTCGAGCAGCTTATCCACGCCGAAAGCGAAGCTCTTGGCGCGAAATCGGCCCTGGCCGAGCTAAAGGCTCGATTCGAGACTATGCAAAACGCCGAACTTTCGACCGCGCCGGAGCTCCTCGATTTACGGCAGCGAGTTTTGGGCGCCGAGACCGAAGCGGAAGCCCTAAAGTCACAGCTTCTCATCGCCCAAAATGTGCCTGACCTCCGCGAAGAATTTGCCGAGCTAAGAGACAAGCTCCACCAGTTCGAATCAATGCGAGAGTCAAGTATTTCGTCCATGGCCGAGTTACGAGATTCCGAGCAAACGGCGAACGAGCAACTCGCGCTGTTGCAGAAAGAACTCGCCGAAACGATGACGAATCTTCAATCAGCTAAGAACTCTGAGCGTAGCTTAGAGGAAGAGCTCACCGAGTTGCGACAGAGCGCCTCGGAAGCAACGTTGATCAAGGCCCAGATCGCCGCGATGACGTCGAACCTGGAGCAGTTGGAGACCACTAACTTCGATCAAGAGCGCGAACTGGACGAATTACGTGGCCAGCTAGCGGGAATTGACGCGATGCGCTCCGAGTACGAAAAGTTCTCGACAAGACTCCCCGAGTTGGAAAGGGCATCGGTTGACCGTGAAGAGTTGGCTCAGCAAGTGAACCGTCTTGAGCGACAACTGATTGAGCAAGACGAGGTTATCGAAAACTTCAAGAATCAGGCTCAACGAGCCAACGCAGAAGCCTCGCAAAACCAATCGGCGGTCGGACTCATTAAAGAGCTCGAAGCTGAAATCGAGCGCCTCAATCGCCGCAATCCGGAATTGGAGTCCCTCATCGCAGAACTGCGTGAAGAACTGGGCGAGAAGGCTTCCCGCATCGAGAAACTCGAAGCCGTCGCTGGGACCGTCGAGGCTGTGGACAATGAGGCCACTGAACTTCGCTCCCTCGTTCAAAATCTGAGCTCCGAACTCGACAAGGCCCGCAAAGAATCTCAGGAAATTCGGACCGCCCTCGTCAAAGTCCAGGCCGAAGCCGAGATTTTGCGCGAGTCCACCGGCGAACTCGAAACGGTCAAGAGCGAGAACATCCGGCTCAAGAACTTTGTGGAGAGCTCGGAAATCTCCAACACCGATATTGCCCCTCTGCGTAATCGGATCAACGACCTTTTTGCGCACCTTGAAGAGTCCAATCGCGAAAATGAGGGCAACCGCAAGGCCCTCCACGCGACGATGGAAGAACTTCGGCGCCTGCGCCAAGACATGGGTGAACTGAGCCGACTTCGAGAAGAAAATGCTCAGCTCCGTGTGATGAAGCAAATTGGGAATGAGCCCAAGGAATTCGAATCTCTGAAACTTCGCATCAGCGACGTTGCCTCTCAGCTAAATCAAACCAAAACAGAGGCGTTCGACGCGAAGGAACAACTCGCCGCAGCTAATCGGGAAATTTCGCGCCTGCGCGCAGAGCTCCTGACCTCCAGCGAAATGGGTGAGCTCTCGTGAGCGTGAGTTATGCGACCTGGATGGGAATTCGGGGAGTAATCCAGGCGGCACTAGGCGCCGGAGCGGTGGCCTCACTTAGCGTTACTGCCGCGAACGCACCCATCATCACTTCTCCGAAAGACGGCATAACCACCAAAGAAGCATGGATTACGTTCGAGGGCACGGGTACGCCGATGATGCCGGTTTTGCTCTACGACAGACAGCAGTTTATTTCCCGAGGCGAAGTCAACAATTCCGGCAAATGGAAGATCGAGGCGAGCATGCTCAGTGGTCCCCACCAGGTGTACGCCATGTACGAACTTCAAAACGGTCGCGAAGGCGCCAGATCGAAGCCCGTTGAGTTTACGATCACCGATCTTCTCGCCCCGCTCGACGAAAAACTCGAGATCCTCAACGCGAAAGATGGCGACGTGGTGAAGCGCGGGGTGTTTCCGTTGCGCGGAACCACCGCTCCGGGAAGAAGAATTCAAGTTCAAATTGATGGGCGAACGTTCCCCAAGACCGCCGACGAAGAGGGAAATTGGTTGTTCAACCTCAGCCTAGACCCTGGGAAACGCACGATCACCATCAGCACCGCCGTGGAACCAAAAGAGTCCCAGTCCATCACTCTCGATGTACGCTGATCAACTCAACGAAAAATCGTAGTCACCGGTACGCATGCGACCGGTGATTTTGCTTTTGGGTGATCAGTTGTTCAGCGACCTGTCCGCCCTCCCGACCGACGCCCCGATCTTCATGCAAGAGGATCCGGGGTTGGCACGGGCGCACCGGCACCATCAACAGAAATTGGTGCTCTTCTTCTCCGCCATGCGCCATCGTGCTTCGGAGTTGATTCAGCAGGGCCGTGAGGTCACGTATGTGCGCTATGACAGCGGGAACGCACCGATTCTGGACCGCCTGGAAGCGCTTGACCCGAGTCAGATTTTAACTTTTAAAGTCGCCGATCGTCCGTTTCGAAACTCCCTGAAAGAGTGCTTTCAGGACCGACTCGTCGAAGCAGAATCACCGATGTTTCTGACGAGCGCCGAAACAGCGCGTGGTGGAAGCAATCGGAAGATGGCTGACTTCTACATGCGCCAGCGAAAGGCGCTGAACATTTTGGTTGACCCGAAAGGGGCTCCAGAAGGCGGGCAATGGAGCTTCGACGCTGATAACCGGAAGAAGATCCCCCGGGGCGTCACCGCCCCGCCGGTGACTTGGGTGACTCCCGATTCCATCACTCAAGAGGTCATTGAACTCGTCTCCCGAGAATTTGCTGATCACCCGGGCAATGCTCGCGACTTCCTCTGGCCCGTGACCGCTGAAGCGACGCGGGCGTGGTTCAATCAGTTCCTTCACGAACGCTTTGCCAGCTTCGGCCCCTACGAGGACGCGATTAGCCGTGAGCAAGTCACCCTCTGGCACTCGGTGATCTCTCCCATGATGAACTGCGGCCTCATCACACCCGCCGAGATCGTGCGCGAGACGAGGGACTTTGCCGAGCGCGAGCAAATCTCTCTCCCCAGCGTGGAGGGATTCCTCCGCCAGATTATCGGTTGGCGCGAGTTCATCAAACTCGCCGACGAAGAGTACGCGCACACCGGGCGAGACAACGACAACTTCTTCGAGCACAACCGCGGCCTCGCGCCGTGCTGGTGGGACGGCACCACCGGGCTCCCGCCGGTAGATGCCACTATCAAGAGCGTACTCAAGTTGGGCTGGTGCCACCACATCGACCGACTCATGGTTCTCGGTGCGGTGATGTTGATGTGCGAGGTCGCCCCGAAGGAGGCTTACAGCTGGTTCATGAACATGTTCATCGACTCTGCGGAGTGGGTCATGGGGCCGAACGTTTACGGCATGTCGCAGTTCAGCGACGGCGGCACCTTTGCCACCAAACCGTACATCTCGGGCAGCAGCTACATCCTGAAAATGAGCGATTACCCGGCTGGCGATTGGTGCGAAATTTGGGATGGCCTGTACTGGGGCTTCATCAGCCGCCATCGCTCGTTCTTCTCCAAAAATCCGCGCACGAGCCAATTAGTTGGGGGTTTTGATCGCTTGGAGGAGACTCGCCGATCTCGAATACTCGCGAAAGCCGAAGAGTTTAGAAGTCGAGTTACGGTTCCTGGTTAGCTTAATCTGCTAAAATTGAACCTGAAATGCCCCCCAAAATACGACCAAATGTCTTAGAAATGCAGCCGTATTCTCCGGGGCGCCCGATCGCGGAAGTCCAACGCGAGCTTGGTCTAGACGACGTCATCAAGCTCGCCAGTAACGAGAATCCCCTCGGTCCGAGCCCAAAAGCCGTCGAGGCTTTGCGTAAGGCCGCCGACCAACTTCATCTCTATCCCGATGCAGCCGCGTTTGAATTGAGGGCCGCGATTTCAAGCCACTTTAATGTTGCCGCCGACCAAGTGGTGATCGGCAATGGCAGCGACGAACTCATCACGCTCCTCGGCCAAGCGCTGATCCTCGGGCCAGAAGACGAGGTCCTCGTCGGCGATCCCAGCTTCGTTCGGTACGACGCGGTCGCCCACGTCGCGCCCTGCCGCTTAGTCAAAGTCCCCGTTGACGCCGAGATGGCACTAGACCTTGAAGCGATGGCGACCAAGATCGGGCCGAATACTCGGATGATCTTCCTGGCCAATCCGAACAATCCCACCGGGACTATCTACCGCAAAGCTGCTTTCGATCGCTTTTTGTCGCAGGTTCCTGAGTCAACCACCGTGGTCTTGGACGAGGCCTATTGCGACTTCGCCATGGAAGAAGCCGACTACCCGCACGGCCTCGAATACGTGGCCACCCACCCGAACGTCGTCGTGCTCCGCACGCTGAGCAAGGCGTATGGCCTAGCAGGAATTCGAGCCGGGTTCATGGTCGCGTCACCCGAAATCGCGGACGCGCTCAACCGCATCCGCGCTCCCTTCGCAGTAAATGCCTTGGCTCAAGTCGCCGGCATCGCGGCCCTGCAAGACCCCGAATTCCTCGCGCGATCATTGTCTCACAACAAAAAAGCGCTCGCGACCCTGTCTCAGGCTTTGGAAGCCCAAGGAGCTCGAGTCTTCCCCAGTTACGCAAACTTTGTCCTCGCCGACATGGGTGAGCCCGCAAAACCGATCTTTGAGGCCCTCCTTCGGAAGGGGGTCATCGTGCGCAGTGGGCATGTTCTGGGGCTGCCGAATTGCCTTCGAGTAAGCGTCGGCACGGACGCCGAGATGGTCCGCTTCGTAGAAGCATTGGAAGCCGTGATGCAAGAGAAGGTGACAGCATGATCGTCGTGATGCGCAGTGGATGTACCGAGGAGCACGTCGCCGACGTCCACGGACGACTCGATGACCTCGGCTATCTAGTGACCAAAATCACCGGGGTCGAGAAGACGATCCTGGCCGCGGTGGGCGGCGAAGAGTACGCCAAAGTAGATTCGATCGAGCAACTCCGAGCCCTGGACTGGGTCGAGGACGTGATGCTCATCACGAAGCCCTACAAGTTCGTGGCTCGTGAGTTCAAGGAGGGCCGTACGGTCATTGACCTCGGCGATGGTGTCACCGTGGGCGGTGAAGCCGTCTCCCTGATGGCCGGACCCTGCACCGTGGAATCCGAAGAACAGCTTTTCGAGACTGCAGAGGCGGTCGCAAAGGCGGGAGCCACGATCCTGCGAGGAGGCGCGTACAAACCGAGCACCTCCCCCTACAGCTTCCAAGGCATGGGCGTCCCGGCCCTCAAGTTGCTCAAAGAAGCCGCGAAGAAATTTGGACTCAAGGTCATCACGGAAGTGATGGACCTACGGAAGATTGATCTCGTGAGCGAGTACTCCGACATCCTGCAGATCGGAACCCGCAATATGCAGAACTATGATCTTCTGCGAGAGCTGGGCCGAGCCTCAAAGCCGATCATGCTAAAGCGAGGCATGAGCGCGAAGTACGACGAGTGGCTTCTCGCCGCCGAGTATGTCGCCAGCAGCGGCAACGAGAACATCATTCTTTGCGAGCGCGGCGTTCGGTCATTTGAGACCGGAACTCGCAACATGCTCGACCTCGCCGCCGTGCCGGTGATGAAGAGCCTCTCCCACCTTCCGATCGTGGTGGATCCCTCTCAGGGAACTGGGAAGCGCGATTTGATCGCGGCAATGTCCAACGCCGCCATCGCGTGCGGTGCAGACGGATTGCTGATCGAAGTCCACCCGAACCCCGACCACGCAATTAAGGACGGCTCGCAGAGCGTCACCATCCAGCAGTTCGAGGCGATGGTGCCCCAGTTCGAGGCGATTGCCCGTGCGGTGGGCCGACGGATGGATTTCAAGGCAAAAGTTTAACGCTCGGCAACGAGGGTGGCCAGTCGTCTGCCCTCGCCCGAAAGGGCGAGCGACCCATCCGCGTAAGTCACCCAGCCCTGCTGGGTGGCCATGTTCGAGATTCGCGCGGACTGTTCCGCCGACCATCCCAGTTCCCTTTCGATGTGCAGCAGCGTGCTCTCCGCCGCCTGCTCCGGGGTGGCCTCATGGGTGGCCAGGTGAACCAGAAGTACCTCGGTCGCGAACTGACTCCGCTGTCGACGGCGTCGCAGTGCTTGCGCGACCAACCCATTGCTTGGTGCCGCCAGCAACGCGGTGAAGAACACCACCCCTAGGACAACCGCAATCATTCCGCTGATCGAAACATTCCAAAGACTCGCCGCCCCGTACCCGAGCAACGCCGAAACCCCACCAATGACGAGCGAAAGAGCAATCTGCGCGGGCAAACGCGTGCTCAGCAAGGAAGCGGTGACAGGCGGAACGATGATCAACGCCACCGCCAGAATCGCCCCTACCGCGCTGAACGCCCCGACGGTCGTGATCGCGACCACCGTCATCAGCAGATAGTGCAAAAGCGCTGGCATGAACCCAAGCGCCGCCGCGAGTCCGGCGTCAAACGTCGAGAGTTTCAGCTCCTTGTAAAACGTAGCGAGAAAGGCCGCGTTGATGACTACCAAAGCCCCCAACACCCACAATGATTGCGGCCCGTAGTCTTGCCCATTGATCACCAACGTATCGAACGGTGCAAACGCGATCTCACCGTAAAGAACCGCGTCCGTGTCAATGTGCACGTTAGCCAGATACTTCGAGATGACCAGAACGCCCACAGCAAACAGAGCCGGAAACACCAGGCCAATGGCGGCGTCTTGCTTCACGCGCCGACTTTTGGTGAGAGCCTCCACGGTGACTACCGTAAGCAGACCGGCCGCCGTCGCTCCGATGAACCCAATCAGAATATTCGGCCCCTTTGAGAGCACATAGCCCGCCACGAGCCCGGGCAGGATCGCATGGCTGATCGCGTCCGCCATCATCGCCATGCGCCGCAAAATCAGGAAAACTCCCGCCAGCGAGCACGCGATTCCCGCCGCGAGCGCAACCAGCGCAATCTGGGTCGCGCTACTCAACGCGGTGCCTCCATGGCCGCCCGGCTGCGCTGACGTCGCACCAAATCCCACACAACGCCCTGGGCAGAGCCAAACAGAATAGACACCACGGCGCAAAGCGATAGGCACAGCACGATCGCGGGCCCCGTCGGGATTCCGTCCTGTGTGACGCTGAGAATGGCCCCGGTCACCCCCGAACCCGCCCCGACCAGCGCGGCAATACCGACCATCTTCGCCAGAGAATTCGTCCATTGTCGGGCTGCCGCCGCGGGAGCGATGAGCATTGCCGACATCAAAATCACGCCCACCGTGTTCAGCCCGATCACGATTGCCACCACCAACAAGCCGGTCAGCGCTGTCCCGATCCTGTTCGGGGAAAACCCAATCGTCCCCGCAAACTCAGGATCGAACGCAACCAACTTGAACTCCTTGAACAGAAACGCCACGACGAGAAGGGCAATTCCCCCGATGATCCCCATCGTCACAATCTGCTCCTGAACCAGCGCCGCCGCCTGGCCGAACAAGAACTTGTCCAGCCCCGCTTGATTGGCATCATTCCGTTTCTGAATAACGGTGAGAAGCACCACGCCGAGCCCAAAAAAGACCGTCAGAACGATGCCCAGTGCCGACCCAGAGTCCACCCGCGTTCGACGGGTGATGGTCAAAATCAACAGCATCCCGATCCAGCCCGCAATCGCCGCGCCAAGCATCAGCGTGATCGGCAACTTCGAACCCGTGAGCATGTAAGCCAAACACACACCGGGCAGCGCCGCATGGGACAGCGCATCGCCCATCAATCCCTGCCTTCGCAACACCGCGAAGCAACCCAGCACCCCGCTAACCACTCCCAAAAACGCCGACCCGAGCGCGACGTTCCGCAGGGTGTAATCGAACAGCAGGTCGTGAAGGAGGTTCATCGGTCGAGGAAAGCGATCCGCCCGCCATAAGCTCGCTGGAGATTTTCCGCAGTGAAAACTTCACCCACCGGCCCGCTGGTAATCAACCGGACATTGAGAAGCACCACCCGCTCGAAGTAAGTAGGAACCGAATCAAGGTCGTGGTGGACCACTACCACGGTCTTCCCTGCATCGCGAAGGGACTTCAGAATGTTCACGATCGCCACTTCCGTTGTAGCGTCCACCCCCGCGAACGGCTCATCCATAAAGTAAAGCCGGGCGTCCTGTGCGAGCGCCCGAGCCAAAAAAACGCGCGGCTGCT
>JAYUVF010000060.1:0-3831 GCA_043754215.1 Chthonomonas sp.
TTTGCTTTTTTGGGAGAAATAGAGAACCCAAGCGACTAGCCCGAGCACAAACCCGAGGCAGAGCACCCCCACGATCGCCATGAAGCCAACAAGACCGGAAGCGGGAAACGCCCGCTCGAGCGCGGTTTTATCACCGGCTTTCTCGAAGGCGATTGCGCTGAGGATTTCCCCGGCGTCTGGGAATTCTTCGACGGCTTCGGCGAGCTTCTCCGCCTCAGCTTTGTCCAGGGTCTTGGAAGAGACAATTCGAGCGACGGAGCGGTCGGCGGGCGACTTGCTGGCGCTGAGTTTTCGCAGCATCGGGGTCGGAATAGTCCGGTCTAACAGGGAGAGAACGCTCCCGTAAAGGGCGGCGACCTCCGCGTTTCTCGGTGCCTTTTCCCGCAGGGGCTCGATCGTGGACCTCAGAGCGGAGAGGCTACTCTCGTTGTACTGCGCGGCGTTTTGGGCTTGCCCTTGAGACTCCAGCCATTTGCCCACGCTGCGGAGTTGGAGGCCCATGCGTACCTGGATCATCTCGGCGCTGACGCTGGGTTCATCGCTGGCATTTTCGGCCTCGCGATTGGATAACGTCATCCCGACCATGATGAAAAAGAACAGGCCCACGGCCAACCAACGGAGATTGATGGCGCTGGATGCGGGTTCGCGGACGACGGGGGGCGGCTGCAGTTCGGGCACGTTATGAAGATGCTACCAGTCCGGGCGGATACGAAAAAGCCCCGGTTCGTTTGCACGCTCTCGAGGCTCAATCGTTTAATGATCTCCCAACGGGAAATCTGGGGTTAGAAGGGTCACCCATAGCGGGGCGACTCCGGTGCTCCGCTAGTATCGATCTTCACGGCTGTGGCTTTTGTGGCGCGAGCAATCACGCTACTCAGCTCGTTGATTTCGCCGGTCGAATAGCCAGGCCATTCGTGGGAAATCTTTCCGGTCTTGTCGATGAGGATGGTCCATGGCGAACGTTCAGCTTTGTAAGCTTTGATGATCTTGAGTTGTGGGTCAAGGATCACCGTAAATGGAGATTTGAACGTGCGCTGCCAGTTGTCGTAGCCAGCTCGGTCCGTGTCGATCACGCCCAGGAAGTTGACCTTCCCTTTGTATGCGTTCGCAACTCGGTTGTAGTACTTGACGGCCTGAGCGTTCACGGGGCAGGTGTGCCCAATGAAGTACAGCAAGGTCGGTTTCCCGGATTTCTTGATGCTGCTGAGACTGTAAGTCTTTCCGTCGCTGGCAAGGCCGCTGAATGCTGGGGCCGGATTTCCGGCTTTCCAGTTTTGGGCGGAGGCGATGGTCACCTGGAGGGTGACCGCCAACACTCCCACCATAAGGAGGGACTTGATGTTTGCCATCGTCCCTATTGTAGGCTATTTCTGCGCAGATTCCTAGTGCTGGGAACTCAATCTAGACTTTTTGGGATAATGTGGCATGAGGGGCTCTCCATGAATGCGATTACTTTAATTCTTGCTATGGCGGCAACGTTGCCGTCCGATTCTCAGCTATATCATCTTGACCAAGGCGCACCAAGCGCACAGACCGCGCCGGCCACGGCGCCAACGCAACCCGTTCCACCCAAGGAGGAGGACGCTTTCGCCAAAGCGGTAAAGGATTACGACAAAAAGGCGGGCGTGGTAGACGCCTACGTGAAGGGCGAAACCGTGCTCTTCGGCGTGCCAAAGAACAAGATTGGCCGCGACTTCATGTGGTACATCGAACTCAAGCGAACTCCGGCGGGTTCGTATAGCGGTACCGAAGTGGGATCGGGGGTCGTGCGATTTGAAATGCGCGGCGACAAGATTTTGCTGCGGCAGATATCGTACGAAGTCCAGTCCAGCGACCCTGGGAGCATCAAGATCGGTCTTGAGCAGTCCAACGTGATGCCGATTATCTCGGTGTTCGATGCACGAGCGACATCACCAGATGGCACGGTTTTGATTGACGTGACGCGATTGTTCCGGAATGGACTGCCCGAGATTCCACTGGCTGGCTCCTTGGGTGGGGCGGCCTTTGATCCTTCGCGCACCTTCATTGATCGTGTTGTGGCATTCCCCGACAACATCAACGTCGAAGTCACAGCGACTGCCGCGGGTGGCGGTGGAGGCGGCCGAAGCATCTTCGGCGGACCGGCTGCTCGGCCGAGCAATACTGGGGTGATTCACCACAGCTTCGCGATTTTGCCCGAGAAGCCAATGATGGGTCGCATCAAGGACTCTCGCGTGGGCTACTTCAGCTACGGATTCACGGATTTTGGCGCGCAAGCAAACCGGGCCAAGCCCTACGAGTTGATTGCACGGTATCGCTTGGAGAAAAAGGACCCCAGCGCTGCTCTCAGCGAGCCGGTCGAACCAATCATTTACTACCTTGCCCCGGAAATTCCGGAGCGATGGCGCAAGTTCATGAAGAAGGGTGTCGAAGATTGGAACGTGGCCTTCGAGGCTGCCGGATTCAAGAACGCGATTCGCTGCGAGGACGCCCCTAACGATCCCAACTGGAGTCCGGAAGACGTGCGGTATAGCGTAATCCGGTGGGCTCCGTTGCCGATCGCGAACGCGATGGGCCCTCACGTCGCCGACCCGCGGTCAGGTGAGATTCTTAGCGCTCACGTGATCATGTGGCACGACGTGTTGCAGCTTTGCGAAGATTGGTACTTCGCACAGGCCTCGCCCAACGACCCGAAGGCTCAGCGCATTCCGTTGCCGTACGAAACAATAGGCGAGTGCCTCCGGTTCGTGGTGGCCCACGAAGTCGGACACACGCTTGGCCTTCCGCACAACGGTAAGTCAAGTGCGATGGTGCCGACGGCGCTGCTGCGCAACTCCAAGTGGACCCAAGAGAACGGAACGGCGGGGTCCATCATGGACTACGCTCGCTTCAACTATGTGGCTCAGCCGGGCGACAACGCCAACCTTTTTCCGAAGGTCGGGGTTTACGATAAGTTCAGCATCAAGTGGGGCTACATGCCGATCAACGGTGTGACCAATCCGGAAGATGAGAAGCCAGTGCTGGACGCCTTGGCAAGCCAGCAGGTGACGAATCCGTTGCTGAGGTTCTATGACAACTTCAACGGCGCGGATCCGACCGCTCAAAGCGAGTCTTTAGGGGACGATGCAGTTATTGCTTCCACTTACGGAGTGGCCAATCTCCGCCGAGTGATGGGCTATTTGTTGCCGGCGACCACGAAGCTGGGCGAGGATTACAGCGACCTGGGGCGGCTTTACGGCGCCGTCTGGGGTCAGTACGGCGACTACATGGGTCATGTCCTCACAATGGTGGGCGGAGTGGTTGAGACCGATTACCGTGGCGGACGGGGCGGAAACGTTTACAACCACCTCGCGGCCTCTCGACAGAAGGCGGCGGTGCAATGGCTCGCGGACAACGTGCTGGCCACGCCGACGTACTTGGTGCCGAGCAATGTGCTCGCTCGCCTAGGTCCCACCAGCGGCGCAAGCCGAGTTCTGGGTTCGCAGAGACGCGTGATCAACGGCCTGTTGCAAGAGCAACGCGTGGCTCGAATGACGGACAACGAACTGATGAACGGTCGGGCGAATGCCTACACCGTACAGCAGATGATGTTGGATCTGCGGGCGAGTGTCTGGAGCGAGCTTACGGGCAGCCAAGTTGGCATCGGCATATACCGACGCTCCATGCAGCGCCTTTGGGTGAATTCGCTCGTGGGCAAGATGGCTTCGACAAACAGTGAGCTTCGCGCCTACTCGTTTGCTGAGCTTAAGGTGACGCAGCGAGCTTTGAACGCGGCAGCACCCAAGGCCAGCGACGTGGTAACTCGGCAGCATTTGGAAGACTTGGCTCAAATCATTGATCTGGCCCTGAAAT